>NZ_CP014222.1:4411726-4726850 GCF_000969645.2 Janthinobacterium sp. B9-8 | reverse complement strand
AAAGCGAAGAAATATAAATCACATTATCTGCCGTGCTAATGCTCGCCAAGGGGAAAACGGGGCGACGCGCAAAATGAAACTCATGGTCGTAGTCATCCTCAATAATGATAAAACCATAGCGATCAGCCAGTGCTAACAGCTGCATACGGCGCTCTGGCGGCATCATCGTAGTGGAGGGAAACTGGTGATGGAGAGTCAGATAAATCGCTTTTAGGCGGCGCTGCTGGCAAAGCTGCTCCAATTCATCTGGCCGCATGCCTGATTCATCCTGACCAATTGCAAAGGTTTGTGCGCCCGCAGCCTAGAATACAGCCCTCGCCGGTGGATAGCTCAGATCATCTAAGGCCACCGCATCGCCGGGTTTTAACAAAACACGCGCAGCAAGGTAAATACCCATCTGGCTGCCCCGCACCATGCACAATTGATTGACGCCTGCATTCAGGCCACGCTCCTGACTGAGCATATCGCTAAGCGCTTGGCGCAAAGGCAATTCGCCACGCGGATCCCCATAAGCCAAACGATTCGCCCTCGCCGTTGCAATTAAGGCCCTTCGATAAGCTCGCCCCAGCACATCAAAGGGAATCAGCCTGGAATCTGGCACGCCATCGGTAAAATCAATGAAATGCGACTCAAGCTCTGGCTCCGCTTCCTTGATGATTTTTGCTTTGGCTAAAGGCCGCTCTGTAGCGATCAGCGCGGGCAACACAAAAGTGCCGCGCCTGCCCTGAGTACAAAGCCAGCCTTGGGCAATCAGCTCATCAAAAGCCAGAATAACCGTCTTGCGGTTTACCCCCAGCTGGCGGGCGACCTCCCGCGAGCCAGGCAAAGCGCTGCCGCCTGTTAAGCGCCCTCTTTGAATTTCATCCACGATGTATTGGGCAATTTGCAGATGCACAGACAGCCCCGCTTGCCGATCAATCTGTAGTAATAAGGACCAAGGGCGCAGCATGCACTTTCTCACGAGGATAACTGGGCCATCTATATTATCAAATCTGGAGGTTTTTAATGGTCCAATAGCAGGCTAGAGTTTGGTTTTTGAAGTGGGCAAACCACAGCGATCTAAAAAGGGCGCCATGCAAAATAATCCAGCCATTGAGCCACACGGCAAAATTTTATATCCACAGGCGCAAACCCAAGCTGAAATAAGCGCCAATCTGGCAATGGTGAAAAATAAAATGGCGGCCGCCTGTCTTAGAAGTGGCCGTAGCCCTGATGCGGTTCAATTACTGCCGGTCAGCAAAACGATTCCAAGCTCACGGATTCAAATGGCCTACGCTGCGGGATGCCGTGCAATGGGTGAAAATAAAGTGCAGGAAGCGCAGGAAAAAGCCGCCTCTATGCAGCATTTAGCAGATTTACGCTGGATTGTGATCGGCCATTTGCAAAGCAATAAAGTCCGCCATCTCAAGTCATAGCGGTCAGGTTAGAAGCTGCTTTCAAACCTTGCGTGGTTTGCGAGACCAGCTGCAACAAGATTGGCCCCAACTCTCCGAGCTTTCCATGGGAATGTCTGGCGATTTTGAGCTGGCCATTGAAGAAGGCGCCACCATTATCTGGGTCGGCCAGGCTATTTTTGGAGCGAGGGCCACAAGCGATCAATATTACTGGCCAGAAAAACCAGCACAGGAGCGAGGCTCCGTTGACGTTTGTTTCGCGCCTGCGCTGAGTCAGAAAATGGCCAGTCGCAAGGCGTGCGACGAAGGCAATAACTAGTTATTTCCGAGGAGCATAACGCAGTGAATGGCCATTTTCTGACCCAGCCCTTCGGGTTTGGCCCATTTTTGGGGCTGCACGGCGTTAAAAGTCGCTAATGGTACTCGTACCCTGTCGCAACTTTTGCCTTGTTCAGCCCCAAAACTGGGCCAAACGCAGCTGTGAAACAAACATCAACGGAGCCTAGAAGCATGAAAACCGCTATCGTTATCCGCCATGTTTTATTTGAAGACCTAGGCATACTTGCGCCCCTATTGCAGGAGCAAGATTTTGCTGTTCGCTATTTGGAAGCAGGCCTAGATGATCTATCCCCTGCCGAGCAAGCCGATTTATTGATCGTATTAGGCGGGCCTATCGGCGCATTCGACGAAGATAAATACCCCTTTATTCTGGATGAGCTGGCGGTGATCAGGGACAGGCTAAGCTTACAACAAGCAACGCTGGGAATTTGCTTAGGCGCTCAGCTGATGGCGCGTGCCTTAGGGGCTGCAGTTGCACCTATGCAGCAACAAGAAATCGGCTTTGGCCCACTCACACTTACGGCAGCCGGAGAGAAATCCCCTCTGCTCGCCTTGCAAAATCAGCCGGTCTTACACTGGCATGGCGATCAATTTGCCATTCCGCAAGCGGCAACGCTATTAGCTGGATCAGCGCAATGCCCTCATCAGGCTTTCTCGCTGGGTGATTATGCCTTGGCGCTGCAATTTCACGCCGAAGCCGATTGCCAGCGAATCGAGCAATGGCTGATCGGCCATGCCGCAGAGCTGGCGATGGCAGGCAAAGAGCCCAGCTTATTGCGTAAGCAAGCGGCAGAGAATGGCTCAGCACTTAGCTCCGCCTGCAGATCACTGTTTACACAATGGCTCAGTCAATTACCTAACTGATGTTACGCAAAAAAAACCAAGTCTTGAAACACGAAGGCCACAGAGAACACGGAGTTTCACGAAGAAGAACAGCTTTTAACTTAAGTTATTTTTTGATTAGGTTTTAAGTCTTTTCCAACCTTAGAAATATGAATTCATATCGTAGCTCGTGGCACGGGGCTTAAATCCCCCCTTGAAGCACGCCGAAGCGAGGAATAAGCGGATCGGGGTTTCGGAAAAGGGGTAGCGAGGCAGCGAGCGAGCAGCCTTTTTCGCCGAGCCGATTATCCGCAGTGAGGGGCCTTCGTGCTGGTCGGGGCGGCTTTCTTTGCTTACTTTCTTGGCCGTTCAAGAAAGTAAGTCCCCGCGGGGATGCCGCACCTAAACCAACGTGCCGAAGGCACTAAAAAGATAAGCACTTCGCAATATCAGTTACCTCACAAAGGACACCACAATGAATAAATACCGCCTGCAAATCTGGCAATACGATCGCTTATGGGGCAGCTTTGAAAGCGAAGGCCCTCAGGCCAAATTTGCCATACAAGATATGCACCATCGCTTGCCTGCCGAGCAAGGTTTTCAATTTAAGCTGTTTATCGCCCGCGATGAAAAACGAATCATCGAAAGCGGCCCAGCAGGAATACGCTTACTCGCCGCAGAAGTGCTCTATGAAGAGATGGCCTGGCCGCTACTGATTCATCAACCAGCATAAAAAAATGGGCACCATGTGCCCATTTTTCATTTCTAGTCGTGCGGGTATCCAAAAATGCTTACAACAACACCCGCTCAATCCCGCCATTTCTAGCTTTTTCTACATACTCCGGCATCCAGTTTGCGCCTAAGACCGTTTTGGCGATTTCTACCACGATGTAATCAGCGGTGGTGCCTGAATCGTCGTTGTAGCGGCTTAAGCCTTGCAGGCAAGATGGGCAGGAGGTGAGGATTTTGACTGGGGTTTCAGTTCCTGATTCAGCACGCAGTTTATCTGCGCCCTTTTTCATTTCCTCTTCTTTCCTGAAACGAACTTGCGTGGCGATTTGCGGTTTGGATACGCCAAAGGTGCCGGATTCACCGCAGCATCTATCGTTCAGCTCTACTTTCTGCCCCATCAATTCATTAGCCACATCGATGCCTTTGTAGGTCTTCATCGGGGTGTGGCATGGCTCGTGGTACATATAGCGATCACCGCTTACGCCTTCCAGTTTCACGCCTTTTTCCAGCAGATATTCGTGAATATCCAAGAGACGGCAGCCAGGAAAAATCAGCTCAAACTGATATTTCTGCAGCTGATCCATACAGGTGCCGCAAGACACAATCACCGTTTTGATATCGAGGTAATTCAGCGTGGTAGCAAGGCGGTGGAATAACACGCGGTTATCCATCGTGATCTTATCGCCCTTGTCTTTCTCGCCGCCCGATGTTTGCGGGTAGCCACAGCAGAGATAACCCGGCGGCAGCACCGTTGTCGTGCCCACATGCCAAAGCATGGCTTGCGTGGCCAGGCCCACCTGACTAAATAAGCGCTCCGATCCGCAACCGGGGAAGTAAAACACCGATTCCTGCTCTTCTTTTTGATGCAGACGTTGCGGGTCCCGAATCACCGGCACCACGGTCGAATCCTCAACATCCAGCAAGGCACGGGCGGTTTTCTTAGGTAAGCCACCCGGCATAGGCTTATTAATAAAGTGAATCACCTGCGTTTTGATCGACACCTTGCCCACCGTGGCGGGCGGCGTTTTCAATGCAGGTTTGAGTAAACCCATACGCTTAGCCACGGCATGCGCCAAGCGCTGGCCTTTATAGCCCCACTCAATCGTGACCTTACGGATCAGCTTGATGGTGGAAGGGTCTTTTATGGTTAAGAAACCCATGCCCAGCGCGGTAACTGGGTTGAATTTCTTTTTGCCTTCTTTACGCAAAAAATTACGCATGGCGATCGATACATCGCCAAAATCGATATTCACTGGGCAAGGGTTCACACAGCGGTGGCACACCGTGCAATGGTCGGCCACGTCGCCTAACTCATCAAAATGCTTAAGCGATACCCCACGACGAGTTTGCTCTTCGTATAAAAATGCTTCGGTTAGCAATCCTGTAGCCAGAATTTTATTCCTAGGGCTGTACAGCAAATTAGCGCGCGGCACGTGGGTGGAGCAAACCGGCTTACATTTACCGCAGCGCAGGCAGTCTTTAACGCTATTACTGATCTCGCCGATGTCGGACGCTTCTAAGATCAGCGATTCGGCCCCGAGCAGGCTAAAGGACGGCGTATAGGCATTCGCCAGATCCGCGCCGGGCATCAGCTTGCCTTTATTAAAGTGGCCGTTCGGGTCGACGCGCTGTTTATACGCCTCAAACGGAGCCAGCTCTTCACGACTTAAAAACTCATATTTCGTGATACCAATGCCGTGCTCGCCGGAAATCACACCGTTCAGATTTCTAGCCACGCCCATAATTCGCGCCACGGCATGGTGAGCGCGTTGCAGCATTTCATAATCGTCGGAATTCACCGGAATATTGGTGTGCACATTGCCGTCGCCAGCGTGCATATGCAGCGCGACCCAAGTGCGGCCTTTCAGCACTTTCTGCTGAATGGCGAACACCAGTTCCATAATGGATTTATCGGTACGGCCAGAAAACAGCGCCTCAAGACCAGCCAGCAATTCGCGCTTCCAGCTGACACGCAGCACAAAATCACGCAGAGCTAAAAACACACTTTGCGGTATATCACCGCCAATCAGCTCTTTTTCCAAAGGCATGGTTGGGAATGCAGCGCGATACAGCTCGAATGAATCATCGAGGTGATCAAAAATCCACTGCCAGTGCAGGCGCGATTTGGCAATCAAATCAAGAGCAGTTTCACGTCTGTCACCAATAAACTCTTCGGCGCTGACTGGGGCGTCTCCTGCATCCACCGGCAAGCGGCCATGGGCAAAGAAATCTTGCAGCTTATCGAGTAGCTCTAGCTTGCTGGTGAGCGACAGCTCGATATTAATCCGCTCAATCGCGTCGGAATATTCCCCAAGGCGTGGCAGCGGTATCACCACGTCTTCGTTTACTTTAAAGGCATTGGTGTGGCGGGCAATCGCCGCAGTGCGGGCGCGATCCAGCCAAAACTTTTTACGCGCTTCTGGCGTGACGGCCACAAAGCCTTCACCACCACGCATATTGGCAAGCTGCACCACATGGCTGGATGCCACCCCTACCGCGTCTTCATCATCGGACACCAGATCGGCAATCAGGACCATCTTCGGGCGGCCCTTGGATTTGGCCTTGGTGGCATAACCCACGGCGCGCACATAGCGCCAATCCAGATGCTCTAAACCGGCCAGCTGCACGCTGGCGTGCGCATCCAAATAATCTTTGATTTCTACAATGGATGGTACGGCACGGCTCACTTCGCCGAAGAATTCCAGACACACCGTGCGCACATGGGCGGGCATGCGATGCAACACAAAGCGGGCGCTGGTAATCAGCCCGTCAGTGCCTTCTTTCTGAATACCCGGCAGGCCGGAGAGGAATTTATCGGTCACATCTTTACCCAAGCCTTCCTTACGGAATTTATTGCCCGGGATCACCAAGTTTTCATCGCTAATCAGCGTTTTGCCATCGGGCTTAAATTTTCGAATGCGGAATGTGGCTTGTTTGGCATCATGGATCTTGCCCATATTGTGATCCATGCGCTCGATAAACATCCAGTTGCCGTCCGGATCGACCATCTTCCAGCTCACCAGATTATCCAGCGCCGTGCCCCAGAGTACGGCTTTTTTACCCCCGGCATTCATCGCCACATTACCGCCAATACAGGAAGCATCGGCTGAAGTTGGATCAACAGCAAAGGCTAAACCCGCCGCTTCGGCGGTTTCCATTACACGGCGGGTCACCACGCCTGCACCGCACTGAATCGTTGCTACTTTGCCTGCTACACCTGGCAATTCGCGGTATTCCACCCCGTTATGCTGATCTAGTTTTTCGGTGTTGATCACGGCAGAGAGCGCCGTTAATGGCACTGCGCCACCGGTATAGCCTGTACCGCCGCCACGCGGGATAATCGTCAGGCCAAGCTCGATACAGGCCGCCACCAGCGGGGCCATTTCTTCTTCGCTATCCGGTGCCAGCACCACAAAAGGGTATTCAACGCGCCAGTCGGTAGCATCAGTCACGTGGCTGACTCGCGCCAAGCCATCAAAACAAATATTGTCATTACGGGTAAGGCGGCCCATTTTTTTGAGCACTTTACGGCGCAGCAAAGCCACATCGATAAACTCGCGCTCAAAGCGCTCCACCGCTTCGCGGGTGCGATCAATCAGGAGCGCAACCTGGGTGTTTTCTTGGCGACGTTTCTCGATCTCATGCACACGGTGGTGCATGGCTTCGGCCAGCATATTCAGGCGCTTAGGATTATCAAGTAAATCGTCTTGCAAATAGGGATTGCGTTTTACTACCCAAATATCACCCAGCACTTCAAACAACATCCGCGCAGACCGGCCGGTTTTACGTTGCTGGCGCAAATCATCAAGCACCCGCCAAGCATCCTCACCAAGTAAGCGAATAACAATCTCACGGTCAGAAAACGAAGTATAGTTATAGGGAATTTCGCGCACACGATCATGCACAGAATGAGATTGCGGTGGGATGGGAGTAGTAATAGGCTCGGCCATGGGGGACTCTTAGGGCTTGCGGGTCATGGGAAGCCCGATTTTATCGGAAAACCCCCTATGCTATAGACCCATTTTTTGTGGGGACATAGCCCCAGCCCCCTTAAACGCCCGTCCTCTATGGCTTAGCACTATTTCAACAGAATAAAACCTTCACATGAATGCAACAGAATGGCGTACTTTTACTACCATTTTTGATAGCAAAATCACGTAGATTCAGCTCAATACCCTGTGCCACGCACCGCAAGTAGGACTAAACCACCACTCGGTTCCGCCCCTGCTGCTTAGCCTGATAAAGGCATTGATCAGAACGGTTGAGCAAGGCTTCTAAAGAAACATCATCCAAAATGCTGGCAATCCCCACGCTAATGGTAATTTTTAATTCAGAGTGAATTCGTGACCAGATCCATGCTTCCACCAAGCCACGCAAACGCTCGCCCACCTCGATAGCGGCCACACCTTCATGATTAGGCAACAGCACCACAAATTCTTCCCCGCCATAGCGCCCTACCAAGTCATCCTGCCGGCAACCCGATTTAAGCAGCGCAGCAATTTGCCGCAATACTTTATCGCCTATCGGATGACCGCAGCCATCATTCACCCGCTTAAAATGATCCACATCAATCATTAATACCGATAAAGACTGCCGGTTTATGCGCTGGCGCTGAAACAACTCGCAGCCCTGCTCTTCCAAACCACGACGATTCAAAATACCCGTAAGGCCATCATAGCTAGCCAGACGCTCAACCCTTTGTATTTCTCTATGCTGACTCGCACGCTGGCGGCGTAAATCTGCGTTTTCTAAACGTGCGCTTTCCATTTCTAATTGCATTTTCATGGCTTGCAATTTATGCGGTGAAAGCTGATTCTTGATCGCTTCTTTACCAAAATGAAAACGCTTAAAATGGCTTAATGCCAAAGGATAATTACCTCGTAATTCTGCCAGCTCGGCCAATAGCTGCTCAAACTGAAAAACCATATGTAAAGCCTTTCTTTCCGTCGCTTTAGATAAGCCTTCAGTTAAATAAGTGGTAGCCAGTAATGTATTTTTCTCAGCCAGATGAAGCCGACCCAAGGCCAATAAATTAGATGCCATGCCCCAAAGCCGATTAATTTTCCGATTCAATGTTAATGCAGATTGTAAAGTCTGCTCAGCAGATAAGCGATCGCCTAAACCCCATTGCGCCTGCCCCATCAGACCCAGAGCTTCAGGAATATACTGTAAATGATTAGCTTTTTGAGCAAATAACAAACCTTCTTGTAATACAGAGATAGCCTCAGCATATTGCAAGAGCTGCAAGTAATCTGCGCCCAAATTAATCAGCAGGGAGCTGCTTAGCACATGATTATTAATTCTTGGCAGTGATTCTGCAGCTTGCAGATGGTGCTCTAAAGCGGCGGCAAAATCATCATGGGCAAAATAAATTTGCCCAATGCCAATTTGCGCCTGGATATACGCTTCATCATTGGATAAATTTAAAGACACATCCAAGCAATATGACCAATATTGTAAAGATAAATCATATTCACACTGCGCATAATAAGCGACTGCAATTTCTTGCAAGCAATGCATTACATGCTCACGAAAACCAAACTCCTCCCCCAGCAATAAGCTATGCCGCATTAAAGCCATGCTTTCATCAAAGCAATGAGCCAAAGCACGCGCCTGCACCAGCAAATCTTGTGCATAGCGTAAATTATAGTCAGCACGCCTATTTTGCTGGCCTTTTAATTCTGGCGATTTTGGCTTCATCGGTAAGCTCATCGGGGGAGCACAAAAATGAATGATGGCATCATTACTAAACATATAAGCGATTTAACTCGTTTCTATCTACCATTAAATTAGGACATACTAATCCATAATACCAAGGTATTTTATAAGAATTTACTTTCAATTCGAAGTTGAAAGTTTACATGCCGGTGGATTATTCTAAATAAGGAAAGCAGCTTACTAATAATGAGAAAAGCATAAATAACCAGCTTAGTCCGCATTTTAAGACACAGACATTAATAAGCAGGCATCAGCTAGGAACAAGTAAATCCATTTCCATCGATCTAAGCTGCGCAGAAGCCGATTGCTCTAAAAGCAACACACGCAAATTCTTGTGTGCAGTCTCATGCTTTTCTTGCAGCTCAGCCTTATTCATTTTTTGGTAAACAATCGCAAATGCTTCGTGGATTTCTGCCAGCAAATATTGTGATTCCATTACCTCTGCCAAACTTAAAGCCCTTTGCAGCTCATCAATGGCCGCATCGTACTCCGCATTAGCTAAAGAGCAACGGCCTAAAGCCAGTAAATTGGCGGCCTCATTCCAGGTATTAATATGCAAACGGTTTATTTTTAACGCCACTAAAAAATTCATTCTAGCTCTTTCAACATCACCGCGCGCTAATCGAATTAAACCAAACACGCTATAAACTTCAGCCTCTAATTCATAATTACCTTCAGCTCTCACCAAAGGCAATGCTTGCCTGGCAATCGACATTGCATCATCTAAGCGATTCAAACGAAATAAATCAACCGCGATATTAATCAGGCAAATACTTTGGTAATTCGCATCATGCTCTTTTTTTGCCAGATCCTGAGCCATTTTATGATGAATTAACGCTACCTCAAATTGCTCATGAGCATAATAAAGCTGCCCCAAACCAATATGAGCACATAAGCGCTGCGTAGTTTCAATGGCTTGGGTGGAAAGCTCTAAGCAACGGCACCAATAGCGGGCGGCACTTTCATACTCACCCAATGTGTATGTATGGCGGCCCATCAGCTGTAAGGCTTCTCCACGCCAAACACCCAGCTCATCGGTTTCTGCGATATCCAGCACTTTATCCAGAATATCGATGGCCTCACGGTGGCGGCCAAAAAGTTGTAATACGCTGGAATACACGGTGAGTGCCGCCGCTTCACTCATGCGACAACCCAACTCTACCGCCAGATCTCTGGCTTGCGTCGCAAAAGCAAGTGAATCCACGCTGCGCGAAGAGATTAACTTTTTAGCTTGCTGAATAAGCTGATCAACAGAGGACACAAGCATTATTGACACCAAGTTGACTGGTAGTTTACGAACGGCATTTTAACATTTATAAAAACACGAAGCTATGCGCAGTGCAGCATTCCAAGACTCGGTGCAGGCTTGCTAAGTAAACCCTGCATCGTATGACTATCACAGGCTTTAGCGGGCATATTCATACGAATACACGCGGTTTGATAGCAGCCATATTCATACTCCGCCAGCTCTTTATTGCCGATTCGTTGGTAGGCCATGGAAAGTAAATGATGAGCGTCCATCATATGCTGAGCAAAACCCAGCTCACTCGCTTTTTCCAGGGCATTTTTAAAGCAAAAAATCGCTTGCTCTACCTGCTGGCTGGCCAGAAAAATACGCCCATGCAAAAGCTGCTGCAAAATATCGCCCCAGCGCCATTCTGCACAACTTGCTTTGGCTTGAGCAAGCTTCTGCTTTGCCACATCTAAGCTATTGGTTTCCAAGGCTATTTTTGCCATGTAGATATAAATCTCACCAATAAACTCTTGATTTTTTGCCTGTTGCGCAAAAGGAAAAGCCAGCACCAAAGCATGCTGGCTTTCATGCCATTGATTGAGCTGAAAAAAAGCAGACGCCAGATTAATCCAGGCCCGTGCATGAAGCACAGCGGGCATTTGACTATTTAGCAGGGAAACCGCACGTTGATGAAGCGCTAGAGCCTGCTCAATATGCCCATGTGCAAACTGAATCATTCCCATGCCGATCAGGGCATTTAACTTGGCCACGTCAGAAAAAGCATCTTGAGATAAGCAGTCGGCCCAGTATTCACCTGCTTCCTGATAATCGCCCAAGGTGTAGTAAGTTAAAGCAATCTCTTGCAGCAGCTCTTCCTGCACAGATAAATGACTACAAAGCGCAGCTTGAGTTAAGGCTTTAAACAGAACAGCAAGCGATTCATCGACTCTGCCAAAAGAAAAAAGCAAGCGGGCATAGGGAAGCGTAATGCGTACCAGCAGCTCAACATCATTAAGCTTACAATCATCAAATAGAAAATAAGCTTCTTCCACAGACCGCAAGGCCAGCTCCGGATCAGGAACAATCAGGCGGTGACACTTACTTAATAAGCTTAATATTTCAGCATGTTGAGGCATGTAAAAAGCCATCGGAAAGATAAGTCTGTGCAGAGTATTCTGTTTGATTCCCTGACTCAATATCTTTCGCAAAAACTGACTAATTAATTGAAAATTAATACACAGTTTGACTAAATAATTTTATATTAAGGAATATCTGCGTAAGGCATTCTGCGTAAAACGATACTACTTTTACGAAGTAACTTACGATCAGATCGATTTTTATCGTAATAACGCGGGTTGGTTACCATCGAGGCTAATTTGGCCGATTGGCTTGCCCCCAAGCGAGCAGCCGACGTTTTATAGTAATAGCGTGCCGCAGCCTCGGCTCCAAATACACCGTTGCCCCACTCGATTACATTCAGGTAAATCTCAAAAATCCGTCGCTTATCTAATATGGCCTCGAGCATGACTGTAATAATGGCTTCTTCTGCCTTACGTAAAGGATTGCGGCCGCTCGATAAAAACAAGTTTTTAGCCAACTGCTGACTAATCGTCGAGCCGCCCGCCACAATGCGGCCTTTTTTAACATTTTTTTCCCAAGCGATCTGTATCCCTTCCCAATCAAAGCCTTCATGGTCCAGAAATTTAGCATCCTCACTCGCCACTAAAGCCCGCTTTAGATTAGGGGAAATTTGCGCATAGCTCACCCATTGATGGCGTAGCTCAGCCTCCGGGTTTTCTTTTTGAATTTGGCTAAGCTGCTCGCGCATAAAAGAGGTAGCAGATGGATCCATCCATTTCCACGCTAAGATGTGGCCCAATATCCATAGATTCCACAGTAAAAAAAGCAACAGTATGCAAAGCACACCCCGCCCTATCCAGCCCGCCATTGAGCGTTGTTTGGCCATTACAAAGCCGCCCTCATGCTCGTCAAGACCGGCTCCACATCAGCACGCAAACCTGTCCATAGATAAAACGCTTCTGCAGCCTGCCCCACCAGCATCCCAAGGCCATCGACACATTGCAGAGCCCCGCCAAGCCTTGCCTCAGCTAAAAAGGGCGTCTCACCCTTGCCATACATCATGTCGTAAGCCAAAGAACCGCTAGCAAAAATACCGGCAGGCAAAGCCAAATTTTGCCCGGATAGGCTGGCTGAGGTGGCATTGATCACCACATCAAATGGCCCGGTAATCGCCTCAAAAGCAGACGATTGCACAGGGAGCGCCTGGCTGGTAAAGCGTTGCGCCAAAGCCTGAGCCCGCTCTGGGCTACGATTAGCAATGCAAAGACTGCTCGGCTGCTCGGCCAATAGAGGCTGCAAAACACCTGCTGCCGCGCCGCCAGCGCCTAGAAGCAATATCCGCTTACCAGCAAGAGAGCCGTATCGGAGTAAATCACTCACCAAGCCAGCACCATCGGTGTTGTCCCCCAGCAAGCTGCCATCAGCATTTACTTTCAGCGTATTGACCGCTCCTGCAGCCGCCGCACGCGGAGTAAGCACGGCGCTAAGGCGAAAAGCATCTTCTTTAAATGGCACGGTCACATTTGCGCCTTTGCCTCCAGCAGCCACAAAATCAGCCACAACGGCAGAAAAACCGTCGAGTGGTGCAAGGCAGCGCTCGTAAACAAAGTTTTCTAAATGAAATTGTGCGGCAAAGGCTTGATGAATCTGCGGCGATTTGCTGTGCGCAATTGGATTACCCAGTACAAGATATTTCATAACGCGTCCATATAAAGCCGGCGGCGATGCGCAAGCTAAGCATATTTGATCACTTTAGCAAGATCAGCCTTGCGTCCACGGCAAACCCGCCGCTTTCCAGCCATTGACCTGACCACGCTGGCCAGCGGCATTTTTATCGCCTTCAAAACCTTCCAGAATATTAAAAGCATTGCTATAGCCATTAGCTGCTGCCAGCTCAGCAGCATCATGCGAGCGCGCACCGGTGCGGCACAAAAACATCACCACCGCTTGTGGATCAACTGTCGCTTGCAAGGTGCTTAAGAAATTAGGGTTTAGGTCCATTTTTGGATAATGCTTCCACTCATTCATTTCTGAATCAGGTACAAAGCCTACAAACTGCCATTCCGCATGAGTGCGCACATCCACCAGCTTTGCATCAGGCAGCGCTGCTAATAGAGCGGCGGCTTCTGAGGGGCTTAATGCCCCACGGTAAGATAAACTTGAAAGTACTGCACGCTCATGGGCTTGTTGCAAAATGGTATCGGCATGGCTCATCGCACTTCTCTCTTTGTGTGGCGTTTAATCCGCATATTTTACCCCGAGCTGCATCGCCTGTTAGATAAGTTTGTTTTACAAGAAAGGAACCAAAGCCCAAAGCTATAAGTCGGATTACAATCCATCCAGCTTTAAAAAAAACTTCACACAGCAGCCTAGATTTCAGCAGCTCTAAAAACCTAAGATAAGATCGGCACGAAACAGTGCTGGCATCGCACCAAAAAAGCACGCAAGATACGTTTGGCTCACCATAATGGTGCATAGGTAGTTCACGATTATCGTTTATGGCACAATGGATTCAAACGTTTTAAACATTGGCATAGTTATTGCTAAATGAATCCCTATACCGGCCAATGCCGGACACCTTATTACTTTTACCCTCGCAACAATTTTGGAGAATACCAAGATGGCAGTAGCCGACGTTCTCAACCTTATCCAGGAAAACGGCCTCAAGTTTGTTGACCTGCGTTTCACCGACACTATGGGCAAAGAGCAGCACGTTACTGTTCCGTCGCACGTAGTTGACGAAGAATGGTTCACGACTGGCCATGCTTTCGACGGCTCTTCCATTGCTGGCTGGAAAGGCATTCAAGCCTCCGACATGCTGTTGATGCCAGATGCATCGACTGCCAACATTGATCCTTTCTACGACGAACCTACTCTGTTTATGACTTGTGATGTAGTCGAGCCAGATACAGGTAAGGGCTACGATCGTGATCCACGCTCGGTTGCTAAGCGTGCTGAGCAATACCTGAAAGCCACTGGCTTGGGTGACACTGCTTACTTTGGCCCAGAACCAGAATTCTTTATTTTTGACGGCATCCGTTTTGGCTCCGATTTGTCAGGCTGCTTCTACAAAATTGAATCCGACGAAGGCGCTTGGGCGACTGCCAATAAAGTAGAAGGCGGTAATAAAGGCCACCGTCCACGTCTCAAAGGCGGTTACTTCCCAGTTCCTCCTGTCGATAGCCACCAGGATATCCGTGCCACCATGGTACTGATTCTGGAAGAGCTAGGTGTACCTGTTGAAGTGTTCCACCACGAAGTGGCGAACGCGGGCCAGAATGAAATTGGTACTAAATTCAGCACCTTGGTACAACGCGCAGACTGGACTCAAATCCTGAAATACGTAGTGCACAATGTTGCAGACCAATACGGCAAAACAGCTACCTTTATGCCTAAGCCTATCGTTGGCGATAACGGTAGCGGTATGCACGTTCACCAATCGGTTTGGAAAGACGGCAAAAACCTGTTTGCAGGTAATGCCTACGCTGGTTTGAGCGAATTCGCCCTGTTTTATATCGGCGGTATCATCAAGCACGCCAAAGCTTTGAATGCGATTACTAATCCGGGCACAAACAGCTACAAGCGCTTGGTTCCGCATTATGAAGCGCCGGTTAAATTGGCTTACTCAGCACGCAACCGCTCTGCTTCGATCCGTATTCCACACGTATCAAGCGACAAAGGCCGTCGTATTGAAGCGCGTTTCCCAGATCCATTGGCTAACCCATACCTGTGCTTCTCTGCCCTCTTGATGGCGGGCTTGGATGGCGTGCAAAACAAGATTCATCCAGGCGATCCTGCAGACAAAAACCTGTACGACTTGCCACCAGAAGAAGACAAACTGATCCCAACAGTTTGCTCATCTTTGGATGAAGCACTGGATGCGCTAGATAAAGACCGTGAGTTCCTAACTCGTGGCGGCGTATTTAGCAATGACTGGATCGACAGCTATATCGAATTGAAGATGCAAGAAGTAAACCGCATCCGCATGAGCACTCACCCGGTTGAGTTCGATATGTACTACAGCCTTTAATCTGCCCGATTAAATGTTAAAAACCCCGCACTGGTTTCAGCGCGGGGTTTTTTATTGGCTAAAGAACACGCAATTCATCGCGCTGCAAATGGGGGGCTTGCACCAGACTCGTCACCGCGGTACGCAGCATGCGCTCGCAATCTGGCAGGGCGGCTTGCGGGCGATCAGGGTAAAGATCTTGCAGCATGTCATACATGCCATCAAAGACCGCATGCAGATATAAATTACTCAGGCGTAAATCAAGCGTGTTGGGCAACTCTTGATTTTGCACGGCACGACGCAAAAGGCGCAGGCTGTAGTGCATCGCTAGCTTGGTAATCAGATCCCGGTGCCGGATCAATGAGGTATTTTCATGGCTGCGCTCACACTTAAAATACAGAATGGCAATCACAGATTGGGCCGTACCCGGCTGGCAAAATAAATTTAAATAGTACATACCGGTTTGCACCAGCGCCTCCATTGCATTGCTGCTGTCGGGGCTAAAGTGCATGGTTTCGAGCGCAAACATCCGCTCGCTCATGGCTTTACATACATCAATTTTGTTCGGGTAATGGCCATAAACCGCGCCACGGGAAACACCGGCGGCATCCGCTATATCGGCCATCGTGGCCTGTGCTACGCCCTTATCCAAAAATACCAGCTCTGCCCCATCCAAAATGGCATCACGCGTTTTTTGCGCATCCTCTTTGGTCTTTCTTGCCATGACGATTCCTCTTAAGTTCCCGGAATTATGACACAAAATTAATTAATCACGCATGACTGATTAAATGCTAGTATGGCGAATTCTTTCATCCTGCCGCAAAAAATTGCCAATCGAGCTTTTATGAGTCAACAAAATCTACAGGATCTTAATACCTTACCCGTTGCCACCCTATTCTGGCGCTACGTGATTCCCTCCGTCGCCGGTATGCTGGTCATCGGCTTATACACCGTGGTCGATGGCATCTTTGTGGGTCGCTATGTCGGTGCCCATGCCCTTGCGGCCATTAATCTGGTCTACCCGGTTATTTTGTTGCAAGTGGGCTTAGGTGCCATGATCAGCATGGGCGCAGCAACCCGGATTTCCATCTTGCAAGGAGCGGGAAAAACGCAAGAAGCGCGCCAAGCGCTAAGTAACACCATACTGATTATCGCGGCACTGGGAATTATTTTGCCCCTGATCGGCATTAACCAGATCGAGAAGCTACTGGCACTGCTGAATGCAGATAATGATCCGGCCGTGCTGCAAGAAGCGCGTTCGTACTTATCGATCATGCTCTGGGGTGGCCTCGTGACGATAGGCCAAATGGCGGTCATTTATTTAGTAAGGAACGATGGCAGGCCACAATTCATTACCTATATGGTGGTGATTGGCGGCTTAGCTAATATTGCTCTGAATTACTTCTTTGTTGTGATCTTAGGCTGGGGTTTGGCGGGATCAGCAGGCGCCACCTTGCTGGTTGAAACACTGATAACACTAGTGGGGCTGATCTATTTCTTTAGCCCTTTTGCCCGCTTACGGATTGCTCTGAAAGATCTGCGCCCGCACTGGCAAAGCATGCCATCCATGATGGGCCTTGGTATCTCCAGTTTTTTAATGGAAGCCAACTTAGCCTTTCTGCTATTTGCACATAACTATCAGCTGCTGGAATACGGTAAGGGCAGCGATGTGGCCGCTTATGCGGTGGCGGGCTATACCGAAGCCGTCTTTATTTTACTGATACACGGCTTGGCATTGGGAATGCAGCCATTATTAAGCCATGCTACCGGTGCAAATCAACCGCAAAGACTGGCGCAAACTTTATCCTATGGCTTAAAGGTAAGCTTAGCGATCAGCCTGGCGCTGCTAGCCGTAGTGCAGTTTTTCCCGCATACCATCGCTACGCTCTACGCAGGCAAAGATCAGGCGCTTATCGAGGCAGCAACAAATGCCTTGCAAATCCACCTGTTTGCGCTGCCTTTTGATGGCGCGATTATTGTAGGTGTGATTGCATTGCAAGCCATGGCACTCACGCGCCTGTCGATGCTTGGCACCTTAGGTAAAACGCTGCTGTTAATACCGGCACTCTGGCTGATCCCAATGTGGTGGGGCGTCAATGGTGTATATATTGCACTACCATTAGTCAATACAGTGATTGGTATTATGATTGCTGGCGTATTATGGCGCGAATTGCGCCATCTGAAACAAGCCAGTCACACTTACTCTGCCGCCTAGCCAGCCTGAGCGGTAAGCAAAGCACCCTTGCAATAAGTAGTTGATATTGCAAGGGTGCTTTGCTGTTTTTCGTTTAAAATACACACAAAATCAGCTCGGAATATAACGGTATCGCAAGCATCTCTTTAACAAGACCCTTGCATCAACACTAGCCAGCGCTTAACAATGCCGCCAATGCGCCATAGGAAAGAAAGCCCACATGTCTGTTATTCAAGATCATTATGCAAAATTAGGCATCTCCCCCACTGCCAGCATTGATTTAATTAAATCCGCTTACCGTAAAAATGCCGCCAAATACCACCCCGACAAAAATCCTGACCCAGCTGCAGTAGCGCAATTTCGGGCGATTCAAGAAGCTTATGAAGTACTGACCGATGTGCATCGCCGCCAAGCATACGACGACTACCGGCAACGCAGCCTTATCGACAATCCATTAGAGATTGCCCGCGACATTGCCGAAAAATACATTAAAGGAATCATCCAGTGAGCATTGCCCCTTACTTTGCCGATCTTTACGCCAGCTATGAAGCCGAGTTAGACGATTTATCCAGCGATTCTGAAGGCAGATCTGCACTTAAAAAACGACTTGATGAAAAGCGCCGGGAAATTGCCCACATCCTGCCGATGATTGAATTTGCTCCTGAAATGGTCGCAGTTATTTTTCACAATGCGTTTAGCTTTAATAGTCCTAAAGTAATGCAGAGCATTATTTTTAGCGAGCCGGAAGGCTATGGCGATGATTTTATTTCATGGGATGAGCTAAGCAGCCATTTAAGCATCGCCAGCTGGGCAGAAAAACTAATCAATGCCACTTTAGAAGCAGAAGGTGGCGATTTCTTTATGGTCATGGCCGCTGCATTAGAATTTATACGCAGCAATGGTACCCACACCGCCCACGCCGAAGTCATTGAAAACGACGATTTTGACGATGACGAAGATGGTGCGCTTCAATTAAATGAATCGGGATCAGATTGGCTGAGCGAGCAGGGTTTTGAATCAGTAGAAACTGAAAACAACTAAATCGTTACGCTTTCAGCAAGGCGGCTCAAAGTCGCCAAAAGACTTTTGCTAAGCACAAAAATTAAAGAGATAAAGGATTTGAAATGCATCCAGCAATCATCAATGCATCAAAACTAATTCTAGTCGGCGATATTATCGGTGCAGAAAAAGAGCTATCAGATATTGCAGATCAGCACGGTGATTATGCGCTAGCTGAAATTTTAGAAGAAGTACCGGCTAAAGACTTACTCGCCATTATGCGTGAATACGACTCATCCAAAGAATCGGTACTCAGCCTGATGGTCACGCCTGAGCAATTTGCCCGCGCCATTGTGCTAGATACGCAATATGGCGATCGCACCAAAGATAAACTGCGAGCCATGATTAATCTGGTCATTTATAAAAGCGCCGATGAAACAGCGGATTATTTAGACGCCATTTACCAGACCAAACCAGCGGGCATAGAAACATTAGCGGATTATTTTAATGACTATCACGAAGACGTATTTAACTTTGTGCTGCACGCCTGTAATGCCAGCACAACACTGCCTTTTATCTGTGACGATGGCAGTAGCACGCTTGATGAAATCAAAGAATTCTTTGAAGTGTTTCACTCCACAGAACATATTATCGATAAATTAAAATGGAATATTTCCCGCGCAGAAATTGCTGATAGTGATTGGAAAGAAGCCATTTGGGTCTTATTTCATGAGTTGGCCGATGTATTCGACCACCTTATTCTGGAACTGCAAGGCCGCTTACTCGCTAAATATATCAAGCAAGAAAGCAAAACGATCAGCAATGCACTGATTGAAGATTTGCTAAAAAGCATTGATCTTGAAAATGACGCCGAAGAATCTGCAATCTAAAAGGAAAATACATGAGCGTAGTGTCTACCACACTATCCACTTTTGATAGCCGCCGTTTCTTTGAAAAAGCCTTAAGCTACGGCGTAGCGCAAGGAATGATTACGCCTGAACGCATACAGATCATTCACGCAGATTTAGCTAAAGGCATGGTACAGATTGCCAATTACTTTGGCACTGCCTATCTGCGCCCGGATATTGAGCTGGCATTAATTCGTACCGTTAATTTAATTAGCCTCTACCTTGAAAGTATTTCTCAGGGCGATCTTCAAACTGCGGCCCTGTCATTGCGCAACAATACCCTGCTATCTCATTCAAAAGCAGGGGCAGATATGCTCAGAAAACTACACGCCATGCCTCGTGAAACGCTGCTAATTCAGCCACAGAATGAATCTGCCGAAGAGCAACAATCATATTTAAATCAGCAAACTTCGGCTGAGCAAATCTCCTTAGCTAAATATCAGGCAGAGATCAATAAAAGATCCGGCTATCAGAAAAAAATAGATTTAGGTTTTTGGCTGGCAAAGAAAATGAGCTTAACTGCAGATGCCTTTTGTGATGCAGAATCGTTAATTCAAAGCGTAATGCTCATTTTATGGGTGAAAGAAGCTAAATTAAAACTACCTAATCGGGCTGAAATCAGTAAACTCATTAAATCTGCAACAAATAAAAAATCCACATTAAATACAGAGCGATTTAAGCTATTTTTTGCAGCAGCCCCCACTTCTATTCAGCAAACTGCACAAATAGAAATGGATTTTTTTATAGCTAATGAGCTAACAAAAATGAAAACGCCTCAGTTTATGCCTGAGGCTTACTATATTTGTGATGGCGATATCAGTGAAATTAGTAATCATGATCATGAAGTCGCCAATAGTTGGCGAAAACTCACTCATCAAAATAACGATGACGACAGCGTTATTTCCACCTTATTTTTATTTGCAGCAAGCGGCCTGCCTTTAAAGCCCTGCATGCTAAAACGTGAGGCAAAAGAAGTCATTAGCCACTTTAGAACATCAGGATTTAACTTAGAATCTATCCATAACTTTATTGAGAATAATATTCCTGACATCTATAAAGATGAGCTCAAAAAATTCTGGTACAACGATTTAAAAAATGCCGCCAGCGATGCCCTCGCCGATAATGATCCAGATCGACCTGACTTTTACATGGAACGTGCGCTTAAATACTTACAAACGACCTGCAATACAACCTGGAAAGAACGCAGCTAAAAAGTAAGAATTAACATGGCTTACTATTAAAAGCAGCTTGCAGGAAAACACGCGATTCCCTTGCCAAAAACATCGTTATGACGTCAGAATAAGCACCTATAACGAGCAAAGGAAAATATCATGAATGCCCTGCAAGCCTTCTTCTCGCCTGAGATTATTATTCCTATTGTATCGATTCTGATGCCGGTTTTTATCGTGGCAATCGTATTCTACTTTCGCCATCAGCGGCTTCAGCTGCAGCATGAAACAATTCAAAAAATGCTGGCTAAAGATTTGCCCATACCGCCAGAGCTGCTCACTGCCCAGTCTAAAACACTATTAGAAACAATTTCATCAAAACAAATGAATCCCAGCACTCGCTTACACCGGGCATTCACCCTGATTGGCTTAGGAGTTGGCTTGCTGATGTTTTTCCGCTATAGCGACTTTCCATCCATCTTCTGCTGGACAGGCGCTATTCCACTGGCCATTGGCCTTGCTCAATTAGTCGGTGTTTTTCTTGATCCTCTCGTATCAAAAAGGTAAGTATTGATGACTAAACCATGCTTTATCCGCTATGCCAATTTAGATGATCTAAATCAATTAGCGCCTTTATTTAATGCTTATCGTGTTTTTTATCAGCAAGAGAGCAATCTACAAATCGCGCATGATTTTTTGCAGCAACGGCTCGCATTAAATGAAAGTGTCATTTTACTGGCCAGTAATCATGAAGGAAAAGGGCTTGGGTTTATCCAGCTTTACCCTTCATTTTGCTCAATAGCAGCAGCCAGAGTCTGGGTTTTATACGATTTATTTGTTGATGAATCCGCAAGAGGCATAGGTGTATCGCGCCTGCTGATGGACAAAGCCCGCCTGCATGCCAAGCAAACCGGCGCAGTGCGCCTTGATTTATCCACAGCCCACGATAATCAACGCGCACAGGCTTTATATGAATCACTGGGCTATCAGCTCGATCAAACTTATCGCTATTACAGCTTAGAGATCTAAAGCCAATCAAATGAAACCGGCGGCGTTGAATCGCACAAGCCGCAGGTTTTACCTCCCCTGTAAATACATTGGACACTGAATATCAAATAAGCCTCAGTGTCATACAATCTGCCAAGCTGACGGGTACAATAGAGTCTTCTCTTATCCATTGAGCATTTCATCATGGCTATTCGTGCCGTAGTGTTTGATTTTGGTGGTGTTTTATTTGATTGGAATCCTGATTATCTTTATCGAAAATTAATTGTCGATGAAAAAGAGCGGGAATTTTTCTTAAGCCATGTCTGTAATGGTGAATGGAATATCGAACAAGACCGTGGCCGAAGTATTGCGAAAGCCAATCAAATCAAACAGGCCGAATTTCCTGAATATGCAGAATGGATAAATGCATTTTATGCCCGCTGGCCAGAAACATTACGCGGCACGCTCGCTGAGGGTGTTGCACTGATGGAGCAATTAGAAGCTGCCGAAATCCCGCTTTATGGCCTGACCAATTGGTCGGATGAGACTTTCCCTTATGCTTGGGAAAACTATCCCCTCTTGCATCGCTTTAAAGATATTGTGGTTTCTGGCCGCTTAGGCTTAATCAAACCCGATCCGGCCATTTATCAGGCTATGTTTGAGCGAATAGCCCAAGCGATTCCTGATTTACACCCTAATGAGCTGGTTTTTATTGACGATGTGGCCAAAAATGCTTATGCAGCGACACAATTAGGCTGGCATGGCATTCACCACACCAGCGCCGCCCATACCGCAGCGCAATTGCATCAACTAGGCCTTAAATTTTAATGACCTCAATCAGGCAACCACGTATCAGTATTTTGTATTGCACCCAGTGCAACTGGTTGCTGCGCTCGGCGTGGTTAGCGCAAGAGCTGCTTTCCACCTTTGCTGAAGAGCTGGGTGAAGTCGCTTTGCAGCCGGGCACAGGCGGTATTTTTGTGGTGACTTGCATGGAGCAGATCATCTGGGATAGAAAAACAGAAGGCCGTTTCCCTGAAGCAAAAGAACTAAAACAACGCGTTAGGGATTTAATTGCGCCCGAAAAACCATTAGGCCATAGTGAATACAAGTCTGATTAATGTTAAGTTACGCCCATGCTAAAGTATCTTTTAATATCCATCATCTACATTGCCCCGCTAGCCCACGCTGATATTTATAAGTATGTGGACGAGCAAGGTAATGTCACTTTTTCCAATATTCCCATGCGTAATGCGCAACGTATTTTGGCCGAGCCAGGCGCGATGATCCCTGCGCCTCGTTCACGCGGTAATGCGGCCCCAAGAGAGCGCAGCCCGCAAACAGCCACACCCGGTAATTTCCCCCGCGTAGATGCTGCCACACAAAAAAGCCGTGATAGTAATCGCCATTTAATTTTGAATGAAGAGCTCAGCAACGAACAAAAAAACCTCGCCAATGCACGCCGTTTATTATCTGAGGCCGAAAGCAGCAAAACGCCTGAAGAAAAAGCCAGCCCGCAAAAGTATGTGGAAAAAATAGGCCGTATTCGCAATAACATGACCCTGCACGAAAAAAACATCAGCGCTCTGCAATCTGAAATCAGCCGCCTGCGCTAAAACAACCATTCCCCTCTTAGCAAACACTTACGCACCACCCAGACGAGCAATGCACCACCATGGTGCATTGCTCGTGTATGCTTATCTCTAAAGCACCAGACTGCGCCACTTTTCAGCTGGCCCGCAAATTGCTACACATCTGAAGATACGATCTAGGGGGCCACGCAGCCATGAGCCACACTCCATTCTCCGGCCTTGAGTTTTTAGACGATGCTGTCATTGCCGTTGCAGCCAATGGCACGCTGGTTTACGTTAATCCTGCTGCTACCGACCTGCTCAGCCTACGCCAGGATGATATCGGGATGACGCTCTCTGCCTGTTTAGAGCCACACAGCCCGATTGTGAGCGCGGTGATCACCGCTTGCACCGAAAACATCAGCATTACAGAGCACGAACTACTGCTTTCCACCAATCATGGCGATGTTTATGTCACGCTCACCGCCAGCCCCATCGAAACCAGTGCGGCAGCAGCCTTGGTTGAAATCCGCCAGATGGATCAACAACGCAAAATTGTGAATGAAGCGAGGCTGCAAGCGCAGCAACAAGCCAACCGTGAGCTGATCCGCAATCTGGCACACGAAATTAAAAATCCACTTGGTGGAATACGTGGCGCAGCCCAATTGCTATCAAGCGAGCTGCATAGCCGTGAGCTGCAAGAATACACGCAGGTAATCATTGATGAATCGCAGCGCCTGCAAAGGCTGCTCGACCGCCTGCTTACCCCGCACCGCCTGCCTAAACTGACCGAGCTCAATATTCATGAGGTATTGGAGCGCGTACGCAGCCTTGCTTTGGCCGAAACCCCCAATGGCTTATCCGTTAAGCGGGATTACGACACCAGCCTGCCCAGCCTGATTGCCGATCAGGAGCAGCTGATACAAGCCGTGCTCAATATTGTTCGCAATGCCGTGCAGGCTATGGCAGGAGTGGGCGAGATTTTCTTGCGCACCCGCATCGCAAGGCAAGTAACGCTCAATCGCCGCCGCTTTCCGCTTGCACTACAAATTCAAATTATTGATAACGGGCCTGGGATTCCCGACTCACTCAAAGAAACACTCTTTTACCCGCTGGTCTCTGGCCGCCCCGGTGGCACAGGCATTGGCCTGCATCTGGCCCATACCTTTGTGGTGCAGCACCACGGCACCATCGAATTTGAAAGCCGCCCCGGCCAAACCTGCTTTAGCCTGCTTCTGCCACTCAATGGCTGGCAACACGACTCCACACAGGAAAAACCATGAGCGCTGTCTGGATTATTGATGATGACCGATCTATTCGTTGGGTATTTGAAAAAGCCCTTGCCAGAGAAAATATCTCGCATAGCAGCTTTTCCTCTGCCACCGAAGCCCTTGCCAAGCTCACGCAGGAACAGCCCCAAGCCATCGTTTGCGATATCCGCATGCCCGGCGAATCCGGGCTGCAATTTTTAGAGATCGTCAAGCAAGACTGGCCTAATCTGCCCGTCATTATCATGACCGCCCATTCAGATTTGGATAGTGCCGTTTCGGCATTTCAAGGCGGCGCATTTGAATACCTGCCCAAGCCCTTTGATGTAGATCAGGCCACTGCGCTGGTCAGACGGGCGATCGAAGAAAGCCAGCGATTTACCCACCAAGAAGGCAGCCCAGCTCAAGCAGCGTCGCCTGCGCCAGAAATCCTCGGCCAGGCTCCGGCCATGCAAGACGTCTTCAGAGCGATTGGCCGCTTAAGCCAGTCTGCTGCTACCGTTTTAATCACCGGCGAATCGGGTAGCGGAAAAGAGCTGGTCGCCCGCGCCTTGCACCGGCACAGCCCGCGCTCTGCCCGTCCCTTTGTTGCCATTAACACCGCGGCCATCCCTAAAGACTTACTGGAATCCGAATTATTTGGCCATGAAAGAGGCGCCTTTACCGGCGCGGACGCCAAGCGGCAGGGTCGCTTTGAGCAGGCAGAAAACGGCACGCTATTTTTAGATGAAATTGGTGATATGCCTTCCGAACTGCAAACGCGTTTATTACGTGTACTTTCGGATGGCTTTTATTACCGGGTAGGCGGCCATCAGCCTATTAAAGCCAATGTACGAGTCATTGCCGCCACGCATCAGCATTTAGAAGAACGCGTCAAACAAGGGCAATTTCGGGAAGACTTGTTTCACCGCCTTAATGTCATCCGCCTGCGTTTACCTGCGTTGCGTGAGCGATCAGAAGATATTCCCTTGCTGGCGCGCTTCTTCCTTGGCAAATCAGCCAGCGAGTTAGGCATTGAAGCCAAGCGCCTCACTGACGATGCAATGGCTAAACTGGCTGCGTTTAGTTTTCCTGGCAATGTGCGCCAGCTAGAAAACCTATGCCACTGGATTACCGTGATGGCACCCGGAGCCTTGGTTCAGCCCGGCGATCTGCCACCAGAGCTCAGCACAGAAAAGGGTGAAATAGCGATTCGCAGCGGAGATTGGTTAAGCCATTTAGGTGCCGAAATCAGCCAGCGGCTTAGCCGTGGTGATAGCCGTATTTTGGATGAGCTGACCCCCGCTTTTGAGCGCGTAGTGATCGAGCGTGCCCTCGCCCATACCGGTGGTAAGCGCATTGAAGCCGCAGAGTTACTGGGCTGGGGGCGCAATACCCTTACTCGGAAAATCCAGGAATTAGGGATGGAAAACAGCTAATTTTAATCTGCTCAATCCGGCAGTAAAATCATGAGCCCTTAATAACAAAAGCCGCATTGCTGCGGCTTTTGTTATTTTGATCAGCTTAATTAATTTTGCACAATGCTATCGCCACTGGTACGAACGCGATCACCCTGATTAAACGGCGGACGCTGCTGGAAGCTGTAAGTACGCTCGCTTTCGTCTTCAAACGATACACGCACTTCATAAGCCGTTACGCTGCGATATTGCTTTTCTGCCTGATGACCAGCAACCGCACCGCCAATCACACCCAGCACTTCGGCCACGGTACGGCCATTACCGCCACCAATCTGATGCCCCACCACTCCACCTAAAACACCGCCGGCAATCGCTCCGCCACCCGAGCCTTCGCCTCTTTTCTCTACAGTGCGAATCGAAATCACTCGCCCACAGCTGCGGCATACTTCTTTTACTGGTGTTGGGCGTAAAGTAGGTTCTGGCTGAGCCACTTCGGCAGGCTTAGCCACAGGCTTAGGTTTAGGTTTTGGCGTTGGATGCGGCTTAGGAGCAGGCGCTGGTTTTGGCACAGCCGTTGGAGCAGGTGTTGCTACCGGAGTAGGTACGGCAGTCGGTACTGGAGTGGCCACAAGCGCCAGTACAGGCGCACTGGCCACCGCCGAGGCAGACGCCACTACCGCCTGCGGCTCAACAGGAGGTTTGCCAATAAAGCCCAGCCAATTGGCCATACCTACCCCTGAAGCCAAAATAACTGAAACGGCCGCAGCCAAAAAAAGCGGATGAGTTTTAGGCTCTGACATCGTGCATCTCCATAGAGTAATAGTTGGGCAGCTCAAACACGCAACTTGCGTACAAGCCTAAGCTTGTTCCTGAACAACCCTATGCCGCTATCCTGCCGCTTTTTTATAAAAAATGCAGTGAAAATCGACACTAACATGAAGGTATTTTTCACCTGATGATTACTGTAAGTACTTGTTACTGATTGTTTTTTTATTATACAAAAAAGGCCGTGTTCTACACGGCCCTGGCAACACTCAGAATAGCTTACAAACGGAATTGTTTAATCAGGATTTCCAGCTGATCAGAAACCCGTTTAATCGATTGAGCCACCGCCACCGTACTCTGCGCCGCATCTAAAGTGCCTGAGGAAAAACTCGCCACTTCATCCACATCATTTCTAATGGCCTGACTAGATTGCACCTGAGCCGCCAGCGCATCACCAATCAAGCCCACTACCAGCGCGGTAGCCGCAGATTCTGCGCGAATCGCTTTGACCGCCTCGCCGCCTTCCTTGGTTTGGCGTATCCCTTCTTTCAGCTGCACCACCATGCCATCCATGCGCGATTTAGCCGTCTGGCCGCTATCTTGCACTGCATTAATGGTTTCACCAATTTCACGCGTGGCGGTGCTGGTGCGCTCTGCCAGCTTACGAACCTCATCGGCCACCACCGCAAAACCACGGCCCTGCTCGCCTGCACGGGCGGCTTCGATAGCGGCATTTAAAGCCAGCAAATTAGTTTGATCGGCCACATCGCGGATCACCGCAATCACCGCAGAAATACTACCTACACGCTGTGCCAGATCATCAATGCTGCTTTGAGTTTCGCCAACGGAATGCTCGATTTCCGAGAAGCGATCTACCGCAGCAGAAATCACCGATAAGCCCTGAGCAGAAATCTCAGTAGCCGCTTCGCTTTGCCCCTTGGCTTTTTTAGCTTGCAGCTCTGCCTGCTGAGTCTGCTGGGTAAAATCTTCTGCAGTCTGGGCAATTCGCGTGGCGGCCTTGCTTTGTGCTCCTACATATAGATTACTGCTTTCAGCCTTAGCTACGATTTCATCGCCGGATGAATGCAAGGTATGTACCACCGATGAAAGCTGAGAAATCACATCGCGCAATGATTTGCGCATACGTAACACCGAGCCATAAATGCTTTGAGCAGAGACATTGGCCATATCATCGTCGATATGCAGATTCCCATTAGCCACGACCTGCACCAAGGCCATCACTTCGCTGGGCTCGCCACCCAAATCCCGTAATAAATTGCGCACTGCCGACAACATAATTGCAGCCACCACCGCAGCAACCGCAAGGCAAATCAATACCTGCCAGCGAGCATTACTCCAGAAGCGGGCATCAGCTTCTGCAAAGCTAATGCCATTACCCACGACCCAGCCCCAGCGCGGTGTTTTTTGAGCCACGGAAAGCAAATCAACCACCTTGCCATCGCGCTTGGAAGTCCACCAGTATTCGGTGAGTGCACCGCCTGATTTATCCAGCGCAGTCTGAGCAATTGCGCCTACGCTATTGCCCGTTGCATCTTTAAAATCATTAAAACTTGTGCCATGCAATTGCGGATCCAGCGGTGTGGCAACAAAGTTTAATTTTTCGTCCACCACATAAACGTATTCGGACTTATGATATTTATTTTCCCGCAATAATTGCGTAGCAATCTCTTTTGCCTGTGCTTCAGGCAGTTTGCCCGATGCGGCCAGATTTTCCAGCTGCACAATACCATTATATGTACTGCCCATTAATTGCTTAATACGGGCGCTATTATCATCATTACTCGCTTGACGCATTGTCCATAGCCCAACCAGCATAATGCCGATTAAAGCGAGCAAAATACTCAGCGCCAGCAGATATACCTTTTTACGTAAAGTCATAAAATCACTCTCCCCAGAGCTTTTCTAAATAAATATTTTTAAGCATTGTATGCTGTTATTTTGCACATTTGTAAAACAAGTAATAAACAGCGCTTCGCCTTTTATTTTTTCAATCAAATCGCTATTATTTTTATTAAAACAAGAGACAACACAAAGTAGCCTATTTCTCAATCCAATACATCATACACATTAAGAAAATATTTGAGAAAGCGCAAACTGTTGAGTAACAGACAACTGATCTCCCGCCAGATTGATCGTAGCCAATCCCAAGCTTTGATAGCAGCGATAGCTTACTTTATTATTTAAAACCGCTAAATGCTTTTCGATCGTTGCTTGATCTGCGCGAAGAATAGGCCCTGTTAATGCAGCAGCGGGCCCTAATGCTTTTATATTTTCTAGGGTTTGCTGCATTAAATTCATCACTAGACTCTGGGCAATTTCATCGCTGATTCCTGCTTGCTGCGCCGTTTTTATGGATAAATCAGCCAGCGTAACCAAAAAATTGGCCGCCATCGTTAATGAAGCGTGATAAGCCGCTTTACCGCCTTCTGCTAAATAAAAAGGCTTGCCACCTAAGGCTCGGGCAAAATCATGCAAAATACTGCAAGCTTTTGAATCACCCTCCAGTGCGCAAAGTGTGCCCACAAAAGTGTTGATGGCCCTTGCCGGATCGGCAAAAGAAAAAGCCGGATGCATACTTGCAATAAATGCACCTACTGCTTTTAGCGGAAGAAGTAATGAAGCTTCGGAAGCACCGCTGGCATGAAACACCACATTGCCAGCCTGCACCACACCACTCTCCGCTAGCTCGATCGCCTTCTCTACAATCATGGCATCCGGCACGGCGAGTAGGAATAAATCAGCGCTAGGCAAATCGGCGAATGTAGCGCATGCCTGCCCAGCCCCAATAAACGCTACAGCATCTCTGCTGCTCGCCAGTGAGCTGGCGCAAACCCCTGCGATTGGGTAATGCGGCTGCGCCAAACGGGCAATTGATTTGCCCAGACGCCCGGGGCCGATAATATTAAGAGTGAGCATGAAGACACCTTTGCAAGCTAGCTGACTTGGCTTTGCGCTCAAAACCTTTTACGAATTTGTAGGGCGGGTGAAACCCCATACGCGCTAAGCAATTTGCTTTTGCATCAACAAACAAAAAAAGTAATGACCACAATCTTGGCGTAGGGCTTAAAAGTCCCCTTGAAGCACGCCGAAGCGAGGAACAAGCGGGACGGGGTTTCGGCAAGGGAGCGAGGAACGAGCCAATCCCGCCCGCCGCCGACTCGATTGTCCGCAGCAGAGGGGCCTTCGTGCTGGTCGGGGCGGCCTTCTTTGCTTCCTTTCTTGGCCGTTCAAGAAAGGGAGTCCCCCGCGGGGATGCCGCACCAAAATCAACGTGCCGAAGGCACTAAAAAGATCTTTTTGACTTTGGTTAGCACGTATGGGGTGAAACCCGCATATTTTTTATGCATCGCTCGCGGGTTTCACCCGCCCTACAAATACTTGCTATTAACCGCGCAAACGCAGGGTTAAACCTTTTAAAAAGTTTCTCAGTAATTGATCGCCACAGCTGCGATAGTGCTTATGATCTTTTTTACGGAATAAGGCGCTTAATTCTGGTTTGGATACATCAAAGCCTGCCGCATCCAGGATACTATGCATATCTTCTTCTTTTAATTCAAAAGCCACGCGCAGTTTTTTAAGTGCCATATTATTGCTCATTGGCAATTCAATAGGCTGAGCCGGACGGTTTTCATCTTTACCTCGCTTATGAAATACCAGACCATCTAGGAAATAAGCCATTACTTCATCGCTACATTCCAAATAACCTTCTTCATCTTCTTTTTTTAAAAATGCCGCAACGTCTTCTTTAGCCAGATCAAAATCAGCTAACTTGGCAATTGCCACAATATGAGCATCGCTTAAATCCAGCATATAGCGCACGCTACGTAAAATATCGTTATTAATCATTTTGTTTCCTCAAGCCTTACGAGTGAACACAACGTCCACTATTTCTTAAATAAAAACAGGCTGCACAAGGCAGCCTGTGAGTTAATGCTATTGCAATTTAGCCAGCTGGCTTTGCAATTTAGCCAATTTCTCAGCAAATTCGATCAATAAGCCCTGATCTTTTTCAACCAGATGAGCTGGCGCTTTATCCAGATAACCCGGCTTTTCAAACTTCGCTTTGATTCTTTCCAGATTCTCAGAGAGTTTGCCGATTTCTTTGGTTAAACGCGCCGATTCTGCTGCCTTATCAATTTCTACTTTCAGCATTAAACGCGTATTGCCTGCCACTGCAACCGGCGCATCGTCGTCCGGCAGCTTTGCCACGATATTCACGCTCGCTAATTTAGCCAGCGGCATCAGATACGGTGCAAAGTGCGCCAGCTCATCGCCACCTTCTAGCAAGAGCGGTGTTTTCACTGAGGGTGGCAAGCCCATTTCACCACGCAAATTACGCACCGCAAAGGCCAGTGCTTTTAAGCTTTCAACCTGTGCGTCAGCGGCTTCATTGACCTTGCTTAAGTCCGCCACCGGCCAGTCAGCCACCATAATGGATTCAGTCTTTTTCGCGTTGGCTAGCGGTGCAACCACTTGCCATAGCTCTTCAGTAATAAACGGAATAATCGGGTGAGCCATACGCAATGTGGTTTCTAATACGCGAACCAAGGTGCGGCGGGTGGCACGTTGCTGCGCTTCGTTGCCCGTTTGTAGTTGCACCTTAGCCAGCTCGATATACCAGTCGCAGTAATCGTTCCAAACAAATTCGTAAATGCCCTGAGCCGCCAGATCGAAGCGGAAGGTATCCAGCGCGGTAGTGACATCGTGCTCTGCCTGCTGCAAGCGCCCTATCATCCACTGATCGGCAAAGCTGTATTCCAGCGGTAAGGATTCATCCTGCCCTACGTCTTTGCCTTCCACATTCATCAGCACATAGCGAGTGGCGTTCCACAGCTTATTGCAGAAGTTGCGATAGCCTTCACAGCGATGCTGATCAAAATTAATACTGCGGCCCAAGGTGGCCAGCGATGCAAAGGTAAAGCGCAGTGCATCGGTACCAAAGGCTGGAATACCTTCTGGGAATTCTTTTTTGGTTTTAGCCGCTACTTTAGGCGCAGTTTCTGGGCGACGCAGGCCAGAGGTGCGTTTTTCCAGCAGCGTTTCTAAATCAATCCCGTCGATTAGATCAACCGGATCCAGCACATTGCCTTCCGATTTAGACATCTTTTGGCCTTCGCCATCCCGCACCAAGCCGTGGATATACACATGCTTAAACGGCACTTTGCCGGTGAAGTGCTTGGTCATCATAATCATCCGAGCTACCCAGAAGAAAATAATGTCAAAGCCGGTAACCAAAACCGATGAAGGCAAAAATGCATCCAGCTCAGGCGTACTCTGGCCCGGCTTCCAGCCCAGAGTAGAGAACGGCACCAAGGCCGCGCTAAACCAGGTATCGAGCACGTCCACATCACGGCGCAGTGTTTTGCCCGGTGCTTGAGCTTCTGCTTCGGCCTGATTGCGGGCTACATAAACTTTGCCGTCTTCATCGTACCAAGCCGGAATCTGATGACCCCACCATAGCTGACGGCTGATGCACCAGTCTTGAATATTATTCAACCACTGGTTGTAAGTGTTCACCCAGTTTTCTGGCACAAACTTAACTTCACCATCTGCCACGGCTTGCAGCGCTTTTTCGGTGATGCTTTGGCCGGTTTCATCTGCCTTGCTCATGGCCATAAACCACTGATCGGTCAGCAAAGGCTCAATCACCGAGCCAGTACGATCGCCGCGTGGCACCATCAGTTTGTGTTTTTTAGTTTCGAGCAATAAGCCCTGCGCATCCAGATCGGCCAGCATCGCTTTACGCGCTGCCAGAGCCGTTAAACCAGCGTAAGCCGCTGGTAAATCAATGCTACCCAGTGCATCGCCATCAAAGCTAAATACCTGTGCCTTCGCCAGAATCGTTGCTTCTAAGCTCATCACATTGATCAGCTGAGTGTTATGCCGCTTACCCACTTGGTAATCGTTAAAATCATGCGCTGGGGTGATTTTCACCAAGCCGGTACCGAAAGCCGCATCCACATAATCGTCGGCGATCACGGGGATTTCACGGTTAGTCAGTGGCAGTGAAAGTGTTTTGCCAAGCAGATGAGTAAAACGTTCGTCTTCTGGATTCACCGCTACGGCAACGTCGCCGAGCAGCGTTTCAGGGCGGGTTGTGGCCACCACGATAAACTCATCGCTGCCCACTACTGGATATTTGATATGCCACATATGGCCGTCTTCTTCCTCGGAAACCACTTCGAGGTCGGAGATCGCGGTGCCTAGCTTTGGGTCCCAATTAGATAAACGCTTGCCACGATAAATCAGGCCCTGCTCAAACAGGCTGACAAAGACTTCGGTCACCGAGCCTGAGCACTGCTCGTCCATGGTGAAGTATTCGCGCTTCCAATCCACCGATGCACCCATGCGGCGCATTTGCTCGGTGATGGTTGCACCGGATTCTTTTTTCCATTCCCAAACTTTTTCTACGAACTTCTCGCGGCCTAAATCATGGCGGCTAATGCCTTGCGCATCCAGCTGACGCTCAACCACGATTTGCGTGGCAATGCCGGCGTGATCGGTACCGGGCTGCCACAGGGTGTTTTCACCTTTCATACGATGGTAACGGGTTAAGCCATCCATAATCGTTTGATTGAAGGCATGGCCCATATGCAAGGTGCCGGTCACATTCGGTGGCGGCAGCTGAATGCAGAATGATTCAGTGCTTTGCATATTCGGCTGAAAGTAACCGGCTTTCTCCCACTCTGGGTAGTAGCGGCTTTCGATCTCAGCGGGTTCGAAACTTTTTGCGAGTTCTTTAGGCGTGGTGCTCATGGGAAAAGGGCTCAGTCGTTCATAGATTAACCCGCGATTATAGCCTTAACCGCCGCTTGCTGAGCGAATCTGCACGCGGATTACTACCTTAAAAAGTGGTTCTTAGCGCTCATTTAGCAATTTTAGCGGTGATTTCCTACGCTAAGCCCGCAGTTTTACGACTGGATAGTCGATCTTGCCAGCTTATCCCTCCCACCTATTAAGCCATTATTTTCATAAGGCAATTCATGCCCAATTGTCATTTGATTATGAGATTGATTATCAATTAGTATTGAATATGATAATCATTACGAATACAATATGCCGAAGCCATCGCTATTTTCTGCAAAAAACACCCCGCAGCTCCTTAAATAAAGCACACCCTCCATGAAAGTTTTACTCTCCCTTTGCAGCCTGTTTTTAATCAGTTGCACCTCGCTTCTCCCAGCTAAACCCAAGGTAGTGGCTGATATGGCTCAGCTGGGCAAGATTATTGATTTAAAAACTGGCGATGTTTTATCGCCTGAGCAGCTGCTCAATAAGCTTGCATCGCAGCAACGCGTCGTCGTGGGCGAGCAACACGACAATCGCTACCATCATCAAATCGAGCTGTGGTTGGCGCAAAGCCTCGCCAAGCAACGCCCACAGGGCAGTGTGCTGCTAGAGATGCTGAATCCAGATCAACAAAGCAAGGTCGATAAAGTAAAAGCATGGCAGCAAGGCAATCCCGTGGTGAGATCAGAACGCATCGCCGAGCTGCTCAATTGGCAAGGAGGATGGGATTGGGATTTATACGGTGATTTAGCCGTGGGCCTGATGCATGCACCTTATCCGCTGCTATCGGCCAACCTAGACAAGCCCGAAATGCAGGCCATTTATCGCAGCAAACCACAGCTGGCTGGCGAGCGCTCAGGCCAGCCAGCGGTAAGGGCTAAGCTCGAAACCATTGTGCGTGAAATGCACGACAATCAAATCGAAACACCACAATTACTATCCATGATTGCTGTACAGCAGCAGCGTGATCGCCGCATGGCAGAACGCCTGCTCGCAGCCCCCACACCTGCCCTGCTTATGGCTGGCGGCTACCACGCCGCTAAAGATGTAGGCGTGCCGCTGCATGCCCAAGATTTAGCCCCCACGCAACCAGTAACGGTCTTAATGCTGGCCGAACAAGGCGCTGAAATTGCCCTCGCCCACGCAGACTATGTATGGCTCACCCCGCTCGCCGCTAATGAAGCGTGCTTCTGCATCGTGCCTAAGCACTGATCGCGGCACGGTAGGCAGAAAACTTAGGGCATAAGTTTGATGCATTTGTTCCCCCCCTTGTAAAAGGGGGGCTAGGGGGGATTTGGCACTGCATATCATTACAAAAAGGCAGCAGCTAATTCAAAGGCAAATCCCCCTCAATCCCCCTTTAACAAAGGGGGAAGCTGCAGCACTGAAGTGAAGCCTAAAGTTGTGTAGATACTTAGGGGCTTAGGGCGGATGAAACCCGCCCTACACGTATGTAATCTTGGCAGCAGGCACTTTAAGCCCCTACATCCTTGGCTTTTACCAACCATTCCATAAGCATAAAACCAGATGATTATTACGCAAAACCCATTACCAGCGTTCATTAAAAGCATCGCCTGCATTACAGCATTGTTGATTAGCCACACCGCAATCGCTGCCGCTCCGGCCAGTGCGCCACTCACGGCCTTGCTGCCTGCGGATATGTCGCCACTGGGGATGTTTTATGCTGCCGACCATGTGGTTAAAAGCGTATTGATCGGGCTAATTTTGGCCTCGCTCGCCACTTGGGTGGTGCTTTTAGTTAAAGGCTCGGCGCTGTTTTATGCACAAAAAGAAGCAGATCGCGCCATTGCCTTGCTCAGGCAATCTGTCTCTTTAGCCGATGCCATTGCCCGCACGGCCACGGCTCCTAAGCAAGCTTTGGCACAGCTTTTACTCAATGATGTGCAGGAAGAACTAGCGCTTTCCCATCAAGGCGCGGCCACGCAAACCTTAAAAGAGCGGGCAGGATTTCGTCAGGAACAGATCATGGCGCAAAAAGCCCGCCAAATGACGCAAGGCATTGGCCTCTTGGCCACCATAGGCTCGGTCGCACCTTTTGTGGGTCTGTTTGGCACGGTATGGGGAATTATGAATAGCTTTATCGGCATTGCGGCCAGCAAAAGCACCAATCTTGCCACCGTAGCACCAGGTATTGCCGAAGCACTGCTGGCCACGGCGGCCGGGCTGGTAGCGGCGATCCCTGCCGTGATTATTTATAATCTATTCAGCCGAGGCATTAATCATTACAAAGCATTGCTTAAAGATGCTTCTGCACAAATTTTGCTGATGCTAAGCCGTGATCTGGATGTGCCGCAGCGCCTGGAAATCGGCAGTTCATCCAAAGCAAAGGATTAAACCATGGGTGCTTTCTTTGCTTCTGAAAACGATGAAATCAGCGAAGTGCACGAGATCAATGTCACGCCCTTTATTGATGTGATGCTGGTGCTGCTGATTATTTTTATGGTGGTGTCGCCACTGGCTACGGTCGATCTCAAAATCGACTTACCAGCGGCCAGCGCTGCGCCCGAGCCCCGGCCAGAAAAACCGGTGTTTATTTCGCTTAAAGCCGATAAAAGCCTTTATCTTGCAGAGCAAGCGGTTTCACTTACCCAGCTTGCCGGGCAGCTAGATAGCCAAACCGGTGCAGATAAGCAAACCACGCTGTTTTTTCAGGCTGATAAGCAAGCGCAATACGAAGATGTACTCGCCGTGATGGATGCGCTGCGCAAAGCAGGCTATTTAAAAGTAGGCCTGGTTGGGCGTGAGGCCGAGTAATGCACACAGCCCCTCAGCCCGGCATGCGTTGGCGCACCGGCATCTTACTCGTTTCATCGGTCTATCTAATACTGCTGTTTATACTGCTACGCCAGCCTGTCCCTCTGCTCGCCAGCCCCATGCCTGCTGCCGCCGTTATGCTGGTGATGGCTCCGCAAATCAGCTCATCGGCCACTAAGCAGCAACAGGCGGTTGGCGCTCAGCAATCGGTCGCGGTAAAGCCGGCCAAGCCCAATAGTACCAAGCCAGAAAAGCTTCCCTCTTTGGCCGGCGCACAGGCGCCAGTGATTATTGCAGCGGCGGAGAAAACGCACACTGCGCCCACCCCTGCTGCCGATCAAAAGCCTGTGCCCGATAAAACGCCGCCCAGCGAAACGCCTCCCACGGCAGCCGCCGCCAATAGCAGCGCAGCCCCTGCTCCGGCAGCCATTCAATCGGCCCAAACTGCGGCCCCGTTTAATAGCGATTCGCCATCAAACAGCGCGGCCAGCCTTAACTGGCAAAGCCAGGTTTTAAGCCACTTGGGCAAATACAGGCGTTATCCGGGCGATGCAAGGCTGCGTAAACAAGCAGGTGCTGCGTGGGTAAAGTTCACCATAACGGCAGAGGGAAAAGTCCTGAATAAGCAGCTGATTGCCTCATCAGGCGCACTGATTCTGGACCGTGAAGCACTGCAAATTTTAGAGCGTGCCCAGCCGCTGCCCTTGCCGCCAAAACTAGCACCCATTGTCATCACGCTGCCGGTTCGTTTTGATCTAGAAAATTAAATCCAACCCGCCCGCTGGCTAAAACCAGCTCGCATCCTCCCTTGGAAAACCCATGAATCTGCCCTCCTCGCGCTGGCTACACGCCAGCCTGCTTGTTGCTTTATTTATCCAACAAACTGCTAGCGCGCTTAACCCGCCCAAGGCCGAGCAAATCCCGCAAACCTTGCAAGCGCATGGCGAGCAGCGTGTGGATAACTATGGCTGGTTGCGTGACGATCAGCGCAAAGCGCCTAAGGTGCTGGATTATCTAAATGCAGAGAATCGCTATACCGAAGCGATGCTAGAACCGGCGGCAGCGCTGCGCGACACCCTCTATCAGGAAATGGCAGGGCGGATTAATCGGCAGGACCAATCCCTGCCTTACACGCTGGATGGCTACCAATACCGCGAGCAATTAATTGCGGGTAAGGAATACGCTATTTACCAGCGCAAAAAACAGCAAACCAACAGCGAGTGGGAAGTTTTACTGGATGCCAATTTACGCGCCGCTGGCCAGCGCTATTACCGTATGGCAGGCATGGAAATCAGCCGCCACAGCCCGCTAATGGCCATTGCCGAAGATTACACAGGGCGACGCCAATACCGCATTGCCATTCAGAATATCAGCGGTGGCAATGAAGAGATAATCGAAAACACCTCGGGCAATATGGCATGGGCGAACGATGGCAAATCCTTGTTTTATGTGCGCAATCACCCGCAAACACTGCGCGCCTGGCAGCTGTATCGCCATCAATACGGCAGCGAGCCCAGCAGCGACCAACTGGTTTATCAGGAAGACGACGAGGGCTTTTATTTAAGCCTGTCGACCTCGTCTTCCCGGCAATACATCCTGCTCACCAGTAACAGCACGTCCACTTCTGAAGTGCGGCTGATCAATGCCGATCAGCCTGCCGCTGCTCCTGAGCTATTCGCCGCCCGCCAAACGGGGCGCGAATATTATTTAGATCATTATCGCGGCCAGTTTTATCTGCGTGCCAATCATCAAAGCCCGCAGTTTGGCCTCTACCAAACCGCATCGGCCAAAGAGCCGTGGCAAGTACTGATCGCCCCCGATACAGAGCGCGAATTGGAAAGCTTTGCCGTATTTCGCAGCGCGCTGATTACCAAAGAGCGTCATCAGGGCTTATCGCGCATTCGCCAGCTGAGCTGGGATGGCAAATTGCAGCGCGAGCTCAGCTTTGACGACCCAAGCTATATGGCGTGGCTAGGCAATAATCCCGATCCAGACAGCACCACGCTGCAATACCGCTACTCGTCCATGACCACGCCCACCTCGACGTTTGCCTGGAATCTGCAAAATGGTGAGCGCAGCCTATTAAAGCAGCAGCAAATCAAAGCCTTTCAGGCACAGGATTACCGCAGCGAGCGGTTATGGCTAAGCGCGCGTGATGGCGTCAAAGTGCCGGTTTCTCTGGTTTATAAAAAATCGCTGCTTAAGCCGGGAAAAAATCCGCTACTGGTTTACGGCTATGGCGCTTACGGCATGAGCATGGATGCCTCGTTTAGCCCGGCAAGGCTTAGCCTGCTGGACCGCGGCTTTGTGTTTGCCATTGTGCATGTCAGGGGCGGTGGCGAGCTGGGCCAGGCTTGGTATCAGCAGGGCAAGCTGGCCAATAAACAAAATAGCTTTAATGATTTTATCGACAGCACCCAAGGCTTAGTTAAAGCAGGCTTTGGCCAGCCGGGACGCTTATACGCTATGGGCAGCAGCGCCGGTGGCCTGCTGGTTGCGGCCAGCATCAACCAAGCGCCCAAGCTTTTTAATGCAGTGGTTGCTCAAGTGCCCTTTGTGGATGTGCTGACCACCATGCTCGACCCTAGCCTGCCGCTAACGGTGGGTGAATATGAAGAATGGGGCAATCCACAGCTCAAAGCCGATTACCAGCGTATCAAATCCTACAGCCCCTACGACGGCGTAACAGCCCAGCCCTACCCCCATCTGCTCGTGACCAGCGGCTTGCACGACTCGCAAGTGCAGTACTGGGAGCCCGCCAAATGGGTAGCCAAACTGCGCGCGCTTAAACAAGGCGATTCCATGCTGCTGCTCTCTACCGATATGAATGCAGGCCACGGCGGAAAATCAGGTCAACTGGGCAAGCTTAAAAATAGCGCAATGGAATACAGCTTTATTTTGCATCTGGACGCACAAGCACAGCGTGCCTTAGCGCCGTAGCAAACAAACGCTTTCTGATGACAGCAGCTCACACAGATTTGAAATACGCCAGCCACAGGCTGGTATTTATAAAAAGAGGAAGAAATGAGAGTTAAGATCATGGCTCAGGCCATTGCCATCAGCATGCTGATCGTCGGCCAACAAGCCCGTGCAGCAGAAGCCCCTGCCGCAAGCGAAGGCAGTGTGGTGTTTAATCCGCTGAATATTTCTGCAACGGCCATCAATCCAGAGCAAGAAGCACTGGAAAAACCCGGCTCGACCAGCAGCCGTGGCGAAAACATCAAGCTTGAGCCGATCGATCAAATCATGCGCAGCATGCCCGGCACCTATACCCAAATCGATCCGGGCCAAGGCGCAGTCAGCGTGAATATCCGAGGCATGAGCGGCTTTGGCCGCGTGAATACCATGGTGGATGGTGTTAGCCAAAACTACTACGGCAGCGCTCCTTCCGAGGTTTCACATGGCAGCGTTCCAAGCAGCCAGTTTGGTGCACTGATCGATCCTAATTTTATTGTGGGCGTGGATGTTACTCGGGGGGATGAAAAAGGCTCGGCAGGGATTAATGCTTTAGCAGGTAGCGCCAACTTCCGAACCATCGGTGTAGACGACGTTGTCTTTGCGGGCAACTCATTGGGTTTCAGAAGCAAATTTTCAGCGGGAAGCAATGGCACCGGGCGTAGCGGAATGATGGCTATCGCGGGTAAAACAAAAGCATTTAGCGATAGCGGCAGCATCGGCATGATGGCCGCCATTAGCAGCAGCTCAATTGAGAGCCGTTATAAAAATGCCGAAGGCACGGGTAGCGAAAAGTTTGGATTTGGTTACAATCAATCCTATAAGCAAAACCCTAAATCGCAATTAGTAAAACTAGATATAAAATTAGATGATTTTCATAGCTTCGAATTTTCTGGCCGCCGGTATGAAAACAGCTTTACCAAACGAGATATAGAAAGCAATGATTACTATATAAAGTATCACTATTCTCCTTATTCCGAGCTGATTGATTTAAACGTGATCGCCAGCAGCGGCCATGGCAATCAGAAATATATGCCCGGCTCATTGTTTACCTTTACCAATACCAGCACAGAAAATAAAGCGGATGCTATTGATATCAATAACACTAGCCGCTTCAGCTTAGGCACGACCGATATTTCATTTAATTACGGCGGCAAGCTGATGCGTAATCAATTTGAAAAGCATGTAGAGAGCTTGATAGAAGACCCAAAGCAAAATCTAGAATCAATTGAAAACAATACCTTTGCACCGGCCGGTAATCAGCGTATTTCCAGCCTTTATTCTGCACTGCAACTTAATCATGGTATTTTTCAGCTAAATTTAGGCGCAAATTATACCAGCTCTAATCTAACAGGCTATAAGCCTGCATGTGATGAACGCGTGCAATGCTTCCCTCAGGGAAGTAGCAATATCTCATTGGAAGAAAGTGGTTTTAATCCATCGATTATGCTGTCTGCCTTTATCTCACCGTGGTTCCAGCCTTTTGCCAGCTATGCTAAAACCATGCGCAGCCCAAATCCACAAGAAGTGTTCTTTTCAAATGATGGTGGTGCATCAATGAATCCCTTCCTTAAGGGCGAAAAATCAGACACCTATCAATTGGGTTTTAACTCCAGTGCCAATGGCTTATTTTTTAAAGAAGATGCTTTACGCTTTAAAGCCGTTTATTTCCGAAGCAAGATTAAAGACTATATTGCAAGCCAATCATTCCTTGTCTGCACAGGGGGCCGAAAATGCAGTATGGAAGAAGTTATTTCCTCGGATTGGACCATTGATAGCGATGACTACATAAGCAATATGCATATATATGTAAATTCTGCCACTCCGGTTGAAACCAGTGGTTTTGAATTAGAAGCCAATTACGATGCAGGCTTTGCTTATGCTCGCTTATCGTTTAGCCATGAAAACACCAGCCAGCCAACATCAATTGCCAGCGGATCTTTTGGTGCCGGTGATATTGGCGATCTGCCAGAAGATTTCTTTAATTTAGATGCGGGTGTGCGCTTTCTAGATAAAAAACTGGTATTTGGTAGCCTTGTTAAATTTACCGGTACCAATCGCAAGCTATCGCCTGATCAGGAATACAACGAAAAAAGCGGCGCTTTAGAAAAAGTAAAAAACGAGAAAAACCCAGTTATTGTTGATTTGTATAGTAATTACCAAATCAGCAAAAATCTGTCAGTTAGATTATCGGTACAAAACCTAATGAACAAAAATTATTCAGAAGCATTAAACCGCCTGAATTCTAATCCATCGCAATCAAGTGGAGAATCGCCCGCCAATACGGCGCGTGGCCGCACTTATTTAGTGGGTGCTGAATTCAGAATGTAAAAAAAAGGCCAGAAACCAAGTTTCTGGCCTTTTTTAATTAGAAACAAAGCCGCCTTCCGCTAGTTGCTCTTGCAATAATTCCGCCACCCAAGCCACAAAAACCTGCACGCGCTGCGAGCTATTGCGCTGATAAGGGTAAAGCACAGACACGGGCAGCGCTGCGGCTTGGTATTGCGGTAAAACTTCCTGTAATTCACCGCTAGCCAGATACGCTGCTGCATCATAAGAGGGCACTTGAATAAGCCCCAAGCCCGCCAAGCCACAAGCCAGATAGCTTTCTGCATTGTTTACCGTTATCCGGCTAGGCACGGGCAGGCTGTGGTTTTCGCCGTTTTCCATATATTCCCAATGCGCCGTTTGCTCAGTCAAAGACCGGCTATAGCCCACCATATAATGCTGGCTTAATCCAGCCAGAGAATCAGGCACACCCCATTGTTGGATATAGGCAGGGCTGACGTAATTACCCTGAGGCAGCAAACCCAGACGCTTAGAAACCAAGCGCTCCTCGTGCAATGCCCCTACCCGCAGCACGCAATCCACCCCTTCGCGCAGCAGATCAATCACATGATCGCTCATGCCCATTTCGATACGAATATCTGGGTAGCGCTGAAAAAACGCGGGCAAATGAGGCGCAATCAAACTGCGGGCAATCCGCGTGGGCACGTCGATCCGCAATAGCCCCTGCAAACCTGAATCCCGAAACGATTGCGCCGTTTTATCCAGATCGGCCAGAAGGCGCTGGCAATGCAAATAGTAGCTACGCCCATCCCCCGTCAGCTCTAAATGACGGGTGGTTCTGCTTAATAATCGCGTACCCAAATGATTTTCCAGCTGCTGCAAGGTAGTCGATGCCACAGGCCGCGACAGCTGCATCAGCTCTGCGGCACGAGTAAAACTGCCGCTATCGCTGATCTGCACAAAAAGACGCATTGCCTGAATCAAATCCACAGCCACTCCGATTGTTTTGCCAGACAAAATAGTGTTTTCATTTTAGCCGTATTTATCCCCGCCACGCTGCGCAGCATACTGCATTACCTTTTTCTGAAAGCAGATTTTCAGATTCCCTCTCCTTAAGGAATACAGAAATGTCCAAACATGCACTTGCTGGAAAAGTAGTTGTTATTGGTGGTGGCGCAAAAAACCTAGGCGGGCTGATCAGCCGTACCTTTGCTGCCGAGGGTGCAAAAATTATTGTGCATTACAATAGCGATGCAACGCGTGCTGCAGCCGATGCGATGGTGAATCATATTCAAACCGCAGGCGGTGAAGCATTCGCCATTCAGGGCGATTTTACTAAAGTGAGCGATGTAGAAAACGTTTTTGCTGAGGCAAAAAAACGCTATGGCGGCATAGATATCGCCATTAACACCGTGGGAATGGTGCTAAAAAAACCAATTGTAGAAACCACAGAAGCCGAATTTGACACGATGGATGCCATCAATAATAAAGCGGCCTATTTCTTTATGCGTGAAGCTGGAAAATCACTCAATGAGAACGGCAGCATTGTTACCATCGTGACCTCTTTACTTGCTGCATATACCGGCGACTATTCCACTTATGCGGGCAGCAAAGCCCCCGTTGAGCACTATACCCGAGCCGCATCTAAAGAATTTGGCGCACGCGGAATTTCAGTAAATGGCGTAGGCCCCGGCCCTATGGATACGCCCTTTTTCTATGGTCAAGAACAGGAGCAAGCCGTTGCCTACCATAAATCTGCAGCCCCTTTAGGCAAGCGTAGCAAAACCGGTTTAACTGATATTGAAGATATTGTTCCCTTAGTTCAATTTCTGGTCACTGATGGCTGGTGGATTACCGGCCAAACCATTTTTGCTAATGGCGGCTATACCACTCGTTAACCATGAAAAAAGCCGTCAAGCGAACCCGCTGACGGCTTTTTTTACATCGCAATCACTTAAGCTATAACGCTGTGAATGGTAGGTGTAAGCCACCACTCCCAGTTTAGCTATGTTTACGCAGCTCTTCTTTCACCAGCTCTTCTACCCGCGGTAAAAGCTTATTCTCTATTTCTACTGTCATATCACTCATTAAGCGGCGCAAAGTATCTTCGTAAAAAGTGCTCATTAGGCTGGCAAAATGCTGACGGGTGAGCTGCTCTACTTCAGTAGCAATTTCAACGCCAAGCTGCGCTGCAACCGTAGCACTTAATTCGGCAATGGCCCGCTCGCTCAAAGCCGGAGTAGCAACTTCTATCACCTCTTCAAGCGGCTGAAGCTCAAGCGAATCAATCAGCGGATCTTCACCCCACCCGGCAGTGTCCTCGATACTCATTAATTGAATGGGCACGATTTCTTCAGCTGCGATCTCCAGTTCTGGCTCTGGCTCTGGCTCTGGCTCTGGCTCTGGCTCTGGCTCTGGCTCTGGCTCTGCAATAGCTTCCTCTATCGGCGGCGCAGCGGGTACCTCTTCCCAGCTTGCTCCCCAAGGATTTGCTTGCGAGAGGGCATCTAAATCTAGCAGCGGTAAATCCATAAACTCTGCAATGGGCGACAAGGTGGCTAGAGTCAGCTCCTCGACAGGCTCAGCGATGGGTTTATGATCAATAATCTCGACTTCCTCTTCCGCAAAAAGCTCTTCGGGAGGAAACATTAAAACTTCGTCCAAGACCTCGGTCAATACCGGAATATCCTCTGCTTCATCCAACAAGACAGGGATAGCCTCGGCCGAAGCGCTACCGCGATGACGCGCCAGTAGCGCATCCATTTTATCGAATAGGGGGCTGTTTTCAGACACGCGCTTCATGCCCTATCCATCATATCGAAGGAAGTAGGCTTAAACCCCTGAGCCGCATAGGCTTTCCAGCGCTCACGTGCCAAGGTACGCGCCTCTTCATCAATCGATACCACTTCAATCACCCGCTGATAGCGCTCAAAACCCGGTGGCAGACCATTGGTCCAGTTAAAAAGTAGTGGCCGGGCAGGCAAAAGCTCGGGGCGATAATCAAGCACAATCGGCGTATCCGCCACAATGGCCGCATCGGCAGCGCAATGCGGTAAAAAGCCAGTTTGTGGCACTTCCCATAGCAAACCATCCAGCGCAGCAGTCGCCGCCTGGCTATCAGTCAGGATATTGATACTTAAGCGCTTTGCTAGGGCTTTGCTCACCAACTGGCAAAGCGCATGCTCGCGATTGGGTACATTAAAGTAGAACGAAATTTCAGTCATTAAACGTTTCTAAGGATTACATCTGTAAATCAATACATCGTAGGGCGGGTGCTTACCTGCGAGCAATGCTTAATAAATACGCAGGTAAGCACCCGCCCTACATACCTGCTTATTTCTTTTTAGCTGCCGCACGCTGAGTTAAAAACTCAACCAGCAATGGGACCGGACGGCCTGTTGCGCCTTTTGCTGCGCCAGACTTATGCGCAACACCCGCGATATCTAGGTGAGCCCATGTGTATTCCTTAGTAAAGCGGCTAAGGAATGCAGCAGCAGTGATCGAGCCCGCAGCACGGCCACCGATATTGGCCATGTCGGCAAAGTTGGATTTCAGCTGTTCTTGGTAATCATCCCATAGCGGCATGCGCCATGTTTTGTCACCGGTTTCACGCGATGCTTTGATCAAATCATCGGCCAGTTGATCGTTGGTGGTGAATAAACCACTCGCCACATGGCCCAAGCCAATAATGATTGCACCGGTCAGTGTGGCGATATCGATCACCAGCTCTGGCTCGTAGCGTGCTACATAAGTCAGCGCGTCGCACAAAATCAAACGGCCTTCAGCATCGGTATTCAGAATTTCAATCGTCTGGCCGCTCATTGAGGTGACGATGTCGCCCGGCTTCACAGCATTGCTGGAAGGCATATTCTCGCAAGTCGGGATCACTCCTACCACATTGATTGGCAGGCCTTGCTCGGCAATGGCGCGAATCACGCCCATTACCGTAGCTGCGCCGCACATATCAAACTTCATTTCATCCATTTCTGCGCCGGGCTTTAGCGAAATACCGCCCGAATCAAAGGTAATGCCTTTACCCACCAGCACCACAGGCTTTTCTGATTTCTTGCCGCCTTGGTATTCAAGGCAAATCAGCTTAGGTGGCTCGATACTGCCTTGGGCAACAGAGAGGAATGAGCCCATGCCCAGTGCTTCCATTTCTGGCCTTTCTAGCACGGTGCATTTCATTTTGTAGCTGGCAGCCAACAAATGAGCGGCATTAGCTAAGTAAGTCGGGGTACAAATATTGCCGGGCAGATTACCCAGATCACGCGTAAGGTTCATGCCGTGACCTAGTGCCACACCGGCTTGCAAGCCTTGCTCGGCTTTTTCTACTTCAGATTTTTTGCTGACGGCAATATTTACAGCAGTCAAAACTGGGGCGGCTTCTGGCTCAGATTTAAACTGCACAAAACGATAGCTTTCAAAAACGAGTGCTTGAGCGATAATCGCAACAGCATCTTTTAAACCGACGGCTTTTGCTGCGCCAATAGCTAAGAAGATATCTGCGGAAGTGGATTTGCCTGCAACTAAAGCCTTAGCCGCAGCAAGTGCTGCCTTACGTAAGGCATCTGCATCAAGCTTTTGCTCATCACCCAGCTGTACTAATAAAACACGGCGACCAGGCAAGGGAATATATAAAGTGGAGCCAACGCTATCGCCCAATTCATTGCAGGTTTCTGCCAACCAACCGTCTTTGTCCAACCCCGCTGCAAGTGCGGCAAGTTGTGTACCAAAAACCGGCAGCACTAAACAATCCGCTGCTGTTTTTTCGGGGACAGATAGATTTATGCTAAATTCCATTATTGCTTCCTATTGCTAAGTTTAAAGGCCGCGAAAATTTCGCTCGATTATTTCCTAGTACCCCCGCAAAGTCAAAAACGCCCATGCTGTTTCGTAAAAGCCTAATTCAAGAAATGTCCTGGGTCGCCCTTGGGGCCTTCTTCGTGTTGCTCATGTTAATCATGACGACGCAAATTGTACGCCTGCTCGGCCAAGCCGCCATTGGTGCTCTCGCTAGTTCTGCGGTCTGGGCCATGATGGGCTTTGCTGCTGTTCGCTATTTGCCCATTCTTTTATCACTGATGTTGTTTTTTTCGATATTGGCCGTGTTAACCCGGCTATGGAAAGACCATGAAATGGTGATTTGGTTTGTGAGCGGGCGCTCGATCCATAGTTTTATTCGCCCCGTGCTTGAGTTTACTCTCCCTGTAGTGATTCTTATTGCACTTTTATCACTGGTTCTTTCGCCTTGGGCCTTGGAAAAAGGCCAAGAGTACAAAGAAAAATCACTCTCCCGTCAGGAAGTCACTCAGGTCGCTCCAGGCGTATTCAGAGAATCCCCTGCAGCGGATCGGGTTTATTTTGTTGAAAATTTCACCGGTGGCAATGGCAATAATGTGTTTGTGCAATTACGCCGTGACGATAAGTTAACCGTGATTCTGGCGGAAAAAGGCGGTCTTTATCTGGATAGCGACGGCTCCCGCTGGCTATGGCTTGCCAAGGGCAAGTCTTACGAAGGGCTGCCCGGCACTGCATCCTACGAAATGCTGGAGTTTGAAAATGCAAGGCTGCGTATCGAAGCCGGTGAAAACCCGCGCTCCAGCCCATCCACTCAGGCCACCAGCACCATGGCGCTTTGGGATAGTAGCTTGCCCGAGCACAAGGCAGAGTTAGCTTGGCGAATAGCGATTCCAATTTCGGCGCTCATTCTTAGCTTGGCAGCCATTCCACTGGCATTTTTTAACCCACGTGGTGGGCGAGCTTCTAATTTATTGGTCGCAGTCTTTTCCTACTTCTTTTATTACAACTGCATCAATATTGCACAGGCTTGGCTTAGTGACGGCAAGGTGCCGGCTATGCTCGGCATGTGGCCGCTGCACGCCGCAGCGCTGTTGATTACACTGGGCCTGTTTGCCTGGCGCAGCAAGTTGCGAGGCCATTGAAATGAGTTTGTTATCTCGCTATTTAATGCGTGAATTATCGCTGTTTATTTTATTTGCCCTGATCGGCCTGCTTGGCCTTTACACTTTTTTTGATCTCATTGCCGAGCTCACCGACCTAGGCGTTGGCGGCTACCGCCTTAGCGATGCACTGATTTACGTGGCCCTGCGTGCGCCCGCCAATGCCTACGAGTTGCTGCCCATTGCTGTGCTGATTGGCGGCATCTTCGGCCTATCGCATTTATCCGGCTCGTCCGAGCTGACGGTGATTCGCGCTTCGGGTGTATCCCTTAAACGTCTCTTGCTCTGGCTTTGCCTGATTGGTGCGTTTTATGGCGTGATTACCCTGCTCTTGGGTGAATACATTGCCCCTGCGGGCAAACGCATGGCCAATCAGCATCGCTTAGCCGCCACGCAATCCATGCTGGTAGGGGATTTCCGATCCGGCGTGTGGATTAAAGATGGCAAGCAAATTGTAAATATCGGCGAGATGCTGCCCGACCTCACCGTAGTGAATGCGCGGATTTATGAATTTGGCAAAACACTGACTTTAGATCGGGTGATCGAAGGGCATAACGGCCGCTTTCAAAGCAAGGGCAACTGGACGCTGCAAAAAGCCACCATCACTCAGTTTCTGCCTGAGCACGCAGGCGTTGTACTCACAAAACCTGCCGTATTTAATTGGCAAACGTCGATCTCCCCTGCCATGCTCGCGGTGCTCTTGGTAGAGCCTGCACAAATGTCAGCCACCTCTTTACTCAGCTATATCGACCACTTAAAGCGCAATAAACAAAAAACATCACGCTATGAGCTGGCGCTTTGGGGCAAATTATTTTACCCATTGGCCTGCTTATCTATGGTGCTGATTGCGCTACCTTTTGCCCAGACTCAAAAACGCAGCAGTAATGCAGGCGTTCGCGTGTTTATCGGCATTGCCTGTGGCTTGGTATTTCACTTTGCCAATCAGATAGTGGTTTATTTGGGCGATTTATATAACTGGCCACCACCGATCGTTGTTTCTATCCCTACTCTGCTGTTTCTATCTGCAGCGGGATTGATGCTATGGCGACAAGAGCGGCGCTAAGAAATAGTCAATTTGTAAAGCCGCTTGCCCATGATCTAGGCAAGCAGTCCTCTCGGCACATCAATAGGAGTTTTCCATGCACGTTTTACTGACTGGCGGAGCAGGTTATATTGGCTCGCACACCTATATCGAATTGCTTGCAGCAGGCTTTAAACCGGTTATTTTTGATAACTTTTATAATGCCAAGCCAGAAGTTCTGAATCGCATTGCCACGATCACCGGGCAAGCCGCCGAATATGTGGAAGGCGATGTACGCGATGCTGCGGCTTTAAAAGCACTATTTCAGCGCTACGATTTTAGCGCAGTGATTCACTTTGCTGGCCTGAAAGCCGTTGGCGAATCCGTCGAAAAACCACTGATGTATTACGATAACAATGTGGTGGGCACCCAGCGTCTGCTCGAAGCCATGCAGGACGCTGGTGTTAAAAACCTAGTGTTCTCATCCAGCGCCACTGTCTATGGCGACCCGCACGCTGTACCGATTACCGAAGATTTCCCACTATCTGCCACCAATCCTTATGGCCGCTCCAAGCTGATGGTTGAAGATATCGTCCGCGATATTTTTAAGGCGGATGCCAGCTGGAATTTTGCCCTGCTGCGTTATTTCAACCCGGTAGGTGCTCATATCTCTGGCCTGATTGGTGAAGACCCGCAGGGCATTCCAAACAATCTGATGCCTTTTGTGGCACAGGTAGCGGTAGGCAAGCGCGAAAAACTATCCGTGTTTGGCAACGACTACCCAACGCCAGATGGCACGGGCGTGCGTGATTACATCCATGTGGTTGATCTGGCTCGTGGCCACGTTAAAGCCCTGCAAAAGCTCGCCACTGCGCCGGGCCTTGTGACTGTGAACCTCGGCACAGGTGTCGGTTACTCTGTGCTGGATATGGTAAAAGCCTTTGAAAAAGCCTCAGGCAAAGCCGTGCCTTACCAAATTGTTGCCCGCCGCGCGGGTGATATCGCCGCCTGCTACGCCAACCCTGCATCAGCGCTCGCCGTGTTGGGCTGGAAAGCGGAAAAAACATTAGACGATATGTGCCAGGATGGCTGGAAATGGCAAAGCCAAAATCCGAATGGGTTTAATTAAATAAGATGGCAATCACCGCTTTAAAAACGCGGCTCAAGTAAACAGTCAGCTCAAGCAAAGGCGCATTTTAATGCGCCTTTGCTGTTTTCAACTTCTTGAGCCGCAGCTATTTATTTTGCCTATGTAACATCTCATTCACAAGCAAGTCTTAAATCTTGTGTAATTTAATATATATGTTAAATTAAGCATCAATCTACCTTAGTTCAGGCGTTGTCATGAAGATGCCTTCATTATCACAGCGCAATGATCAAAAAAACGCTTAAGAAGTCAGCATCTATGCATATCAATGACCCAGCCGTCTTACAGCGCACCACCGCACTTAGCTATCGTAATGCCCATAGCGGGCAAATCATTGGCATCATTGCGGCCTGTCTTTTATTTATTGCCCACCGGGAAGATCATTCACTCTATATTTTGAGTACCTGGTTATTTCTCACCTGCGGCTTGGCTCTATTTCGCCTCTCTGTTTTCAAAAAATATCAGCAAAACTCAGCAGCACATCACTTTACTTACTGGCGACGCATTCACTTATTTGGCGTAGCGGCCACAGGGCTGGTTTGGTGCGCTGGTGGCGTGTATTTCATGCTCACCAGCAGCATTTTGCTCAAAATGTTTACTGCCTTTGTGTTCTCTGGGCTAGTAGTGGGATCTTTGCCTATTTTAGGCCCTATGATTCCGGCGATGCGTATCTATGCATTTTTAATGATGCTGCCTATCTTAATTAATGCCAGCGTTAAACCTACTCAAATGGATCTCACTCTGGGTGGAATGAATCTATTCTTTTTTCTAACCCTGATGAAAAGCGCCCGCTCCTATCACGATACGATTGTAGAAAGCCTGATTTTAGAATTAGATCAAACCCGCCTTGCAGAAGACCTCGTCAAAGCAAGAAATGACGCCGAATTAGCCGATCGGGCCAAAAGTGAATTTATTGCCAATGTCAGCCATGAAATCAGAACCCCAATGAATGGCATTTTAGGTATGGCGCATTTACTACAGCAAAGCCATTTATCTCCATCACAGAAAGAAACAGTGAATGTGATTTGTAACTCGGCCGATTTACTTTTAGCGCTCGTCAATGACGTGCTCGATTTATCAAAAATAGAAGCCAATTGCCTTATTATTGCCGAACAGCCTGTTGATTTATCTGCCTTGCTCAATGAAGTTCAACAAATGTTCAATCTGATCGCAAGCGATAAAGGCTTAAACCTGATTGTTGATTACCAAGGTGAGGCTAATATCGTCATCTTAAGTGATGGATTACGCTTGCGACAGGTGTTAGTCAACTTATTAGGTAATGCGATTAAATTTACCAATCAAGGCCAAGTAACGCTCAGAATTGAAGCAACATTAATTCAAAATAAATACAGCCTGGATATTGCCGTCATTGATACCGGCATTGGCATACCGGCAGATAGGTTGCCCTATATCTTTGAAGCCTTTGTGCAAGCAGATGGCTCATCTACCCGAGAATATAGCGGCACAGGGCTAGGCTTAACCATTGCCCGCCGCTTGGTCAGCGCAATGGGTGGTGAATTAATCGCACAAAGCGAGCCAACAATCGGCTCTCAGTTTAAATTTACACTGTACTGCCCCAAGGGGCTTATGCCAAAAGCAAATACAGTGATTGTAGAAAATAATACCCAGCCGCGTAAATTGCGTGTGCTATTGGCGGAAGATAATCCAACTAATCGCTTAGTAGCTACCCGTTTATTAGAAAATGATGGGCATACCGTATTTAGCGCAGAAAATGGCCAATTAGCCTTAGATTTTCTTGCTAAAGAACAAGTTGATTTAGTTTTAATGGATATGCAAATGCCGGAAATGGATGGCTTAGAAGCCACCCGCAGCATTCGCGCCCAAGAAAAAGCCAACCCCGCCATCAAACGCCTGCCCATCATGGCATTAACGGCGAATGCCTTAGAAGAAGATCGGCAATTATGTATTAATGCAGGTATGGATTTATTTTTAACCAAACCATTACGGCCTGCTTTATTAAAACAAGCGTTAGCAGAATTGATGGAAACCACCTAAGGGGGAAGTTTTTATGCACCCGCTACATTAGTTTTGCAAAGGCCTTACTTAGGCGCCGTTTTATCGGAAAATCCAAAAAATGCTTTCCTCCGTATTCCCTATGATCTCCGTATTTCAATATTTAGGTTTCGCTGCAAAACATCAGCTTCAATCACGTAAGCCTTACTCACTATAGCTCGCCAGCTGTTGCAAGGTGTCAAACATTTGCTGCAATTCTTGCGGAATAGCCTCTGCGCCAGCAATTTCGGCGGCTTCGGCTATTTCTAGCGCCATGCCAGGTTTGGAGTGATAGCGCAGCGCGCGTTGGATGATTTCTTCATCGGGGCGAGGCGGTGCGGCATCCATTGCAGCCTGGTGCCAATGATTAAGCGGGCCGCGGGGTTTGGCGGCGTTGCGGTAAGTATCGGCAAAACCGTTATCCCACAGATAATGCTCTATATCGCGGCAGGTGATGGCGGTGATGTGCAGAGCATCTGGCCTGTCGTTGAGCAGGCTTCTGGCCTTGGCGATATAGCGTTGGCCCGCTTCATCGCCATCGGCAATCAAATGCCAGACTATCCCTAAGCGATCGGCAAATTTAATCAGCGGCGTTAAGCCCGCTTGGGCAAATTCGACGCAACGTATACCCTCCATAGGGAAATTCACGCCGTAAATCCGCGCCAGCTCAGGCATCAGCCAAAATTCAGTTTCGCCCTCCACCAGCAGCCAAACTCGGGCAAACATACTGCTGGCGCGATTGGCGCGAATATGAAACGCCACTTTGCGTGCGTCGCTGGCCGATAAAGCCTGTTCCCCAACCTGATAAACGTGCACATGCTGATGACGGCGCACCAGACGACGTAAGGCTTGATGCGGAAAACTCGCCAGCAGATCGCCATGATTGGTGGTAATCAGTTTTTGCAGCGGCAATTGCTCGATCAGCCCCCACATCATCGCCAGCTGAATCGGGTGTAAATGCGTTTCAGGGTCTTCCATCAATAAAATCGGATGCGCGCCCTGCTGCAAAGGTAAATCGCCACGGGCATTAATCAGCGCGCCCAGCAGCATCAAGAGCGCCACCCGCCGCTGGCTAGATCCGGCTCGCCCTGCAATATCCAGCAGACTATCGTCATCGCGTAAATTAAATGGCGTGCTAGCAATTTGCTTGGCAAGGCGTTGCAAGGGTACCGGCGCTTGCAGCAGCTCTGCATGCTCGGACAGAAACTGCTCAACCGCATCCAGACCTTGAGTCAGCTCCTGCGGGTGCAGCTGATGCGGCAGAGTAAGAATACGCTCGAATACGGCGCGCACTGCGGCGGATGCAGGCTGAGGCGGATCATCACTGCGGTTTTTTTGTGCAAGGCGTGGGTGCTCTAACCAATCGGTGAGCTGCATATCGCGAAAACGCAGCACAGGGTGATGGCGAATCAGCAGTACTGCCAGCTCATCACTCGCTGCATGCTGCCGTTCCGCGCCCTGCGCATCAATAAAACTGCGGTGGCTGCGCACCTCGCCATGACCATAACGCTCGGCAGAAAAACGCAATGCCAGCCACCGCCTACCTTCATCATCCTGCCAGCTTAAATCTTGCAAAGCGGGGTCGGGCAAGGCTTCGTCGCTTCCTCCACAGAAAAACAGCGTGATATTTAAACGCCGCGCAATCGTCGCCCGCGTATTAGCCACGCGGTGAAAATCTTCATGGGTAAACAGCGCATCCAGCGGCACCGCCTCGCTCAGGCAGCGAGTCAGCGCGGTAATCAGGCTAGTCTTACCCCAGTTGTTTTCGCCAAACAGCGCGGTGCGTTCCCGCTCCAGGCTTAAATCAATCTGGCTAATGCCCCGAAAATTGGTGATTTGTAAGCGTAATAAATGCATAGCCTGCGTCCATTCGATACTTTTATGAAAGCCTACACCAAGTTGTAGCAGCCTGTCGGACTTAGGGCTGATCTACTGCGGAAAAGCCGGATTTGGCCATATTTCATGCATTTTTTCGTTAAATAGCCAGCTATTCGCCTCAAAAATGCATGAAATCTATCTCAAACCGGTCTTTCCCTCGCTACGATCGCCTAAGTCCAACAGGCTGCTAGCCTGCTGATTCTAAATATTGCGACTGTCGTATTGCCACGCGTGGGCACCGCGCCGCGCCCACCTGTCTGCGGTACAATCTGTGCCCCCGCATCCAGAAACGCATCATGTCGCCAGACTCCCGTCTTAAATCCAATATCTTTGCCCTCTATGCTGTGCAGGGGCTGAATTACTTGGTGTCTTTTGTTACCTTTCCTTTCCTCTTGGTGCAGCTAGGTACGGAAGGGTTTGGGGTAATGAATTTTGCCTTTGCCTCCATCCAGTACGGCGTATTGCTGACTGATTTTGGTTTTAATTTATCAGCGGTGCGTGATGTGGCACAGGCTAGGGATAATCCAAAAGAAGCGGCACGGATTTTCTGGCGGGTGACTTGGGCTAAGACGCTGTTGATGGTGGCATCTAGCCTTATTTTGCTGGTAATGACTTTTGCGCTGGGTAGCTGGCAGGAACATGCCAGTATCTTTTTGTGGAGCCAGCTATATATCGTCAGCTCGGTGCTCTTTCCTATTTGGTATTTCCAGGGACAAGAGAAGCTTCAGCTTGCAGCAGGTTTAATGGTATTTGCCCGCGCCTTAACACTGGGCTTTTTATTGCTGTGGGTAAGCGGGCCGCAAGACCTAGCACTGGCGGTGATTTTGCAGGCCACGCCGCAAATTTTAGCTGGATTGCTGTGGTGGTTTAGCGGCTGGGGCGTGCCAAAACCAGAGTGGGTACGAGTGCAATGGCACGAGCTAAAAGGGGCGCTGCGTGCAAGCTGGCCGTTTTTCCTTTCGGCGATTTCTACCAGTCTTTACACCACCTCTACCACAGTTTTACTAGGGATGTTTGCCGCGCCGCTGCAAGTCGGCTTATTTGCGGCGGCTAACAAGCTGGTCTATATCGCCCAAGGCCTCATTGGCCCCTTGGTACAAGCAACGTATCCGCGCATTGCCCAGCTGGCGGTCAGCGATAAACCCGCAGCAATCCAACTGATCAAAAAAGCCTTTCGTATTCAAGCAACGGTGGGCTTGGTGATGACGCTCGCGCTGATGCTATTTTTACCGCTATTTACCCCACTTTGTGTACAACTATTTGGCGCAGACTTTGGCTTATCCCGTGCATTTTTGGCACTCAATAACTCACAAGATGTGATGATCTGGCTGTCTCCCGTCATTTTACTCGGCGCTTTATCCCTAGTTTATGGCCAGCAAACCCTGTTGGTATTTGGCTTTGAGCGCTATTTCAGCCGTGTGCTGGTGGCGGCAGGTCTGCTGAATGTGGCTTTAATGTGCTGGTGGGTGCCGGGTTCCACCCACGGCGGCTTACGCGCGGCACAAAGCGTGCTGACGGTTGAAGCCTTTATTGTGCTGGCGTTTTGGTGGCAAGCCCGAAAAATCCACGCGGAGCATGGTGGCTTAGGCCAAGGGAAAAATGAATAAAAACGAGTACGCAGTGTGCAAAACCCAAATCTTTAACCACGGAGGAAAAGGAGAACACAGAGGGCCACGGAGAAAAGCATAAAGGTTTTCTCCGTGAAACTCCGTGTCCTCTGGGGCCGAAGTGGTTAAAGATTTGGATTTTATGCTGGGATGCAATTTACGCTACCAGAGCACAGGCCACCGATGTACGCATCAAATGCATTGAGATAAAAATGAGTTCTTCCCCTAAAGTCAGCTTTGTTCTGCCCTGCTATAACTCAGCGGCCTATTTACAAGAGACGCTGAATTCAATCAGCGGCCAGAGTTGTACAGACTTTGAATGTATCGCCATAGACGATGGCTCGAACGACGCCACGCTGGCGATTTTGCAGGCGCACGCAGCAAAAGATGCTCGCTTTTTCATCATCACGCGTGAAAATCGTGGCCTGATTGCTACGCTTAACGAAGCAATAGCCCAAGCGCAAGGCGAGTGGATTGCCCGCATGGATGCCGATGATATTTGCGATCCGCAGCGAATTGAAAAACAACTCCAACGCCTGAACGACACCCAGGCCGATGTATGCGGCAGCTGGATTCGTTTTTTTGGCGACAAGAGTGGCGAGTGGATGACGCCATCTACCGATGGTGCAATCAAGGCCATGCTGCTGTTTAACTCGGCCTTTGCCCACCCCAGCGTGATTGCCCGTACGGCGCTGCTCAAAGCGCATCCTTATTCGCCGTATGCGGTGCATGCCGAAGATTACGCGCTGTGGTGCGAGCTGGCTCAAGCAGGGGCCACCTTTACTGCCGTGCCGGAAGTGCTGCTGCAGTATCGTTGCCACGCTGGGCAAATCACCCAAAGTAAAAAGGATGAGCTGCGTGCCACCGCGCACATTATCCGCAGCAAATACGCCCGCTTCGCCCTGCCCGCCGCCATGCAAAAACATGCGGACCGCTTTGTAGAGCTAGCCGAACCCGCCCGCCAACTCAACCGTGCCGAATTTGACTGGATGTGCGATTTTTATCTGCAACTAGCAGAAAACTGGCCAGAAAGCCGCAGCCCGCTAGGTGAAGTATGGGTCGATACGCTACAACGCACTTCAGGGGTGAATCTATTTTTGCTAGGCAAAGTAAAAGCCCTAAACCAAGCCCTGCCGCCACCCGCCAGCGAAATGGGTAAACTGAAACGCCAAAAAATCCGCTGTTTAATCGGTGATACGGCTTGGCAACTGATTAAAAAACTCAACAGAACTAACAAACCCAAATCTTGAACCACGGAGGAAAAGGAGAGCACGGAGAGCCACGGAGAAAACATAATTAGTAAGGTTTCCTCCGTGAAACTCCGTGTCCTCTGGGATCGAAGTGGTTCAAGGTTTGGGTTTTCTCCCAGCAAATTGCTGCCATTTTTTCCCCTTTTAAAAGGCCGTCATGAAAATTGTATTTTTTGTCCGTGATCTAGGCCTAGGTGGCGTGGAGCGTTGTGTGGCCTTGGTTTCTGAAGGCCTAATTGCGCGTGGCTGTGAGGTTAGCATTGTGATGCTGGGCGGCAATCGCAATCTGTGGGCGGCACGTACCGGCTCGGCCAAGGTCATCGATTTATCGACCACTTGGCAAAGCAAAAAGCCGTGGACTTGGCTGGCAGGCTGGCGCGCGGCAAGGCAGCAGATTAAAGACGCCGATATCCTGATTCCCGCCACTTTTTTAATGCCGCTGTATATGGCGTATGCCGTAACGCGTGGCTTAAAGACGCGAGTGATTGGATGGGTTCATGGGCCGCTGTTTGAGCTAGACCAATTCGCCACCATGAACACGATTCACCGCAGGGCTTGCCAATATATCTACCGGCGCTTAAATGAATTGGTGTTTGTGTCCGAGCATGCAAGGGATTCGCTGGCGCGCTGGTTAAAACAGCCGATCGGCGATGGCTGGCAAGTTTTGCCTAATTTTGTGGATGAAGAGCAGCCCAAAATTTATCCAGAAAAACCAGCCAGCCATACTCTGCAACTGCTGTTCGTGGGCCGTATCGCCGTAGAAAAACAGCCCCATCTATGGCTGGAAACTTTAGAGTGCCTGAATAAAAAAGGCATCCATGCCAAGCTCACCGTGGTAGGTGACGGCCCGCTGGAAGACTGGCTCAAGAATACCAGTAAAGCCAGACAGCTCGATAAGCAAATCAGCTTTGCAGGCCACCAAAGCAATGTAGGGGATTACTTAGCCGCCGCCGATGCGCTGCTGCTGACATCCAGCTTTGAAGGCTGCCCACTGGTGGTGCTAGAAGCCATGCCGCTAGGCTTAGTCGTGGCATCCACCAATGCAGGCGGTGTTTATGAGCTATTTGGCAAAAGACGCAGCGAGTTTGTTGTCGAAACCGCAAGCGGGGAAGCATTAGCAGAACTCATCGCCACACAACGCCGACCTGAGCTATCCATATGGCTGAAACAGCGGGCAAAACATTATTCCTCCGAGCAGATCCTGCAACAATGGATGAGGCTTTGCCTTGCTTCATCACCGACAAAGCTAAAGTCTGTAGACACAGAGAACAGGGAGTTATAAGGCAGAACAGAAAGCAAAAGTTCAAGACGTTAGTGCACCTCAGCGGAAGAGCTCCCTATGCAAAACCTTACACCACAGAGAACACCGAGAGCACAGAGTTACACAGAGAAAACCCTAAGGCGTGTTTTAGCCCGCCACCTCGCAAGCTAAACTTTGCCCCCTCTTTGGAGAAATGGGCGATTTAAAAAGCAAGGTATAGGTTTTCTCTGTGGCACTCTGTGGCCTCCTTTTACTCTGTGGTTCAAGATTTAATATTTTTAAAAATTTTCAAGAAAAGAGATTGTTATGCTTAGCTACCGCCACGCTTTTCATGCCGGCAACCATGCCGATGTGTTGAAGCACTATATTCAAACGCAGATTTTGTCGTACTTTAATCAAAAAGATAAATCCTACTGGTATATCGATACGCATTCTGGCGCGGGGGTTTATTCGCTGCGGGAAGGCTACGCCACTAAAAATGCCGAGTTTGAAAGCGGCATCGCTCGCCTCTGGGAACGAGACGATTTGCCTGAATCCATCGCCGAATATGTGGATGTGGTGAAAGCGCTTAATCCTGATGGCAAGCTCACGCTTTATCCTGGCTCGCCCTATGTGGCCGATCAACTGCTGCGCCCAACAGATCGCTTGCGCCTGTTTGAGCTGCATAGCTCGGATAGCAAAATCCTAAAAGAGAATTTCGCCGAAGCAGGCCGCCGTGTGGCGGTGATTGCTGGCGATGGTTTTGCCGGGATTAAAGCCGTGCTGCCACCACCACCGCGCCGTGGTGTCACGCTGATTGATCCGCCTTATGAAGACAAAAATGATTACGACTATGTGATCGATATGCTGCACGAGGCGCTCAGCCGCTTTGCCACCGGCACCTATGCAGTTTGGTATCCTCAGCTACAACGTGCGGAATCGAAACAGCTGCCAGAAGAATTAAAAAAACTGGGTGTAAATAGCTGGCTGCATGTGGCCCTATCCGTACAAAGCCCTTCTGCTGATGGTTTTGGCATGCACGGCAGCGGCATGTTTATTTTGAATCCACCTTGGACTTTGGCCGCGACCCTTAGGGAAACCATGCCTTATCTCGTGAAAATACTCGGGCAAGGCAAGGGCGCGAAGTATATTTTGGAAGAGAAAGCAGCTTAATATCTTAGGGTGAGCACGCCTTTGTGCCCGCGCATCATTGCCGTATCATTTTTTGAGCCGGACGCGCGTGGGCAAGATAAAACGTTTTGCCCACCCTATACACTGATCAGCCTTTGCAAACCCTTAACCAAGAGGCATAAAGCCAAAAAAACAAATAAGAATCATTATCACTACAAAATTGAAGCAAGCACTATATAATCAAAACCACAAACTCGCAGAGCAATCTCCATGGCCATTCGTATCGAAGATCTAGAGCCGCTCAGAGATTACCTCTATCGTTTTGCGCTCTTCCAATTACAACACAGCAGCAGTGCCGAGGATGTCGTGCAGGAAACGCTGCTGGCTGCTCTGGAAAAACCTGATTCCTACAGCGGACAATCGTCCTTAAAAACTTGGCTTACCGGTATTTTAAAATTCAAAATTATCGATACCCAGCGTCGTATCTACCGTGATCCCCTGCTGATATCTAGCATCGAAGGGGAAGAAGACAGCAGCGATTTTGATGTGCTGTTTAATAAAACCGGCCACTGGGGCTCTGACGCGCCAAGACGCTGGGAAAAACCCGATGCCAGCTTGGAAGACAAACAATTTTGGGCGGTTTACGCCCGGTGCAGCCAACTTATGCCGCGCCGCACCGCTATGGTCTTTGCCATGCGCGAAGAATTAGGCTTAGAGATTGAGCAAATTTGTCAGCAATTAGAGATCACCGCGACTAATTGTTCAGCCATGCTCTATCGTGCCCGAATGAGTTTGCGCCTCTGTTTAGAAAAAAACTGGTTTGGAAACTCACCATGATGAACTGCCGCCAAGCTTCTATTCTATTATCAGCCCAACAAGATGGTCCTCTCAGCCTTAGCCAACGCTATCGCTTACGGTTGCACCTAATGCTGTGCAAGAACTGCCGAAATTTTAATCGTCAACTACACTTCATGCGGGAAGCGGCCCGTGCACCTTCACACTGGGAATAGTCAGGCATCTGGCCTGTGCTAAAACACTCGCAAAATATTTTTAAAAAATTTTGTCAGATTTAAAGCACTGCCCCGACTCAGTAAGCAGGTGAAAATCACCGTAAGCACGACAACCTATCCAAACAAGGAGCAATACCCATGAAAACATCACTAATGCTATCTTCCGCCCTTGCCGCCGTTATTGGCTGCGCAGCAATGAGCGCCAATGCAGCCCCAAGTGCTGATGATATGAAGAAAATGGAAAAATGCTATGGCGTAGCTAAAGCAGGCCAAAACGACTGTGCAGCAAATGGCCATGCTTGCGCGGGCCAAAGCGCTAAAGATATGGATAAAGCCGAATGGAAAGCAGTAAAAAAAGGCACATGTGAAAAAATGCAAGGCTCACTGATGGCGCCTAAGGCATAAGGAATCAGCATAATGACTACACTTCCCATTCAAGCAGGCCTAGGACTTCGGTCTCCACACTTGGCCGAAGTGCTTGCCACACGCCCAAACGTGGCTTGGTGGGAAGTACATAGTGAAAACTACTTTGGCGGCGGGGCTGCCCCTGCCACCTTAGAAAAAATCCGCCGTGATTATCCCATCAGCCTGCACGGTGTGGGATTAGGCCTTGGCAATGCCGAGCCGCCCGAAGCGCGGCATTTAACACAGTTGGCAGAGTTAGCCGAGCGTATTCAGCCCGCGGCCATTTCAGAGCATCTGGCATGGAATCGCTTTGGCGATGTCTGGTTTAATGATCTCTTGCCTGTGCCCCGCTATGCCGGAGCAATTGACACCCTTTGCGCCCATATAGATCAGGTGCAAAGCCGCTTAAAACGCATCATCTTGTTAGAAAACGTTTCCAGCTATATCGCCTTTAGCGATGAAATGCTCAGTGAAGCCGAGCTGCTCGCAGAGTTAGTCGCCCGTACCGGCTGCGGCCTCTTGCTTGATGTAAACAATATGCACGTAAATCAGCTTAATCATGGCATCGATGCAAGGGCCGAGCTGGCAAGGCTGCCATTACACCGAGTTGCAGAAATCCATGTAGCTGGCTTTGAGTATTGCGATGGCTTAGTGATTGATACCCACGGTGCGCCCGTTTGCAGTGCCGTTTGGAAACTGCTGGAAGATGCCCTCAAGTTCACTGGCCCCAAACCTGTCCTGCTGGAGCGGGATACTAATCTGCCGCCGCTCTCTTGCCTGCTGGATGAATACGGCAAGCTAAAAGCACAGATTGCTAACCATCCACAAAGTGTGGGGGCAATAGCATGAATTACCTTGCTGCTTTAAAAGACTTTAGCCAGATTTATAAAAATACAGACTATCAACCACAATCTGTATTAAGCCGCAGCCAACCTTTTTTAGATGTATATCGCAATAATACATGGGCCAACCGCAGCAATAATCTTGCCAATACATACCCTACGGTAGTGGAATTAGTCGGAACAGAATTCTTTAGCGCCATGGCTAGGGTATTTGTTGAAAACAGCGAATCGCATTCAGGTAATTTACATCTGGATGGAGAAAGCTTCCCCGAGTTCTTAAGCGTTTTTCCACATGTACGCGATTTGCCCTATTTAAGCGATGTAGCAAAGCTGGATTGGGCAATTCATCTGGCGCATTACAGTGAGGATTGCAATTTTATCGCAATTGAAACGCTTGCTTTATATACACCGGATCAATTTGGCCAATTAAGCCTTATGCTGCATCCTGCAGTCGCTATTGTTAAATCTGCAGCGTGGCCTATTTACCAAATATTAATGATGCACCACGGTGAAAAAGATGCAAATTTAAATGCAGGTGGCGAACACGTATGGGTATGGCGTGATCAATGGCAATTAATCTCTGCCAGCGATGCGCTATTTTTAGAATGCCTGTTAAAAAACCAAAATATAGAAAGTGCCATGCATGCAACAGCAGATGATGAATACGATGCCGGTCCTATTCTGATTCAATTGTTTAACCGTGGCTTGGTTTGCAATATTAATTAATCATCCACCCTCAGCATAAAAATGCTACATACCCCTTTATTCCTAGCTATTTAATAGGTAATCGCAATGAAAAAACGACTATGCCAACTCTACGGCGGCTATCGCTGTGCCGAATCATTATGCATGCAACATTTAAGCCCAATATTTAATCTTGGATTACGCATTTATCTGGCGCAGGTGTTCTTTTTATCTGGCCTGACTAAAATACGAAATTGGGATAGCACTTTATTTTTGTTTAATTTTGAATACCAAGTTCCGCTTATTCCTCCGGAAATAGCTGCAATGATGGCCACTGGGGGCGAACTTATTCTGCCTGTATTACTAATCAGCGGCACACTAGGCCGGTTTGCCGCAGTAGGTTTATTTATTCTAAATGCCGTAGCCGTGATTTCTTACCCTGCTCTGCCGCCTATTGCCGTAAAAGATCATTACTTATGGGGCGCTTTATTAGCTGTGGTAGCCATTTATGGTGCGGGAAAATGGTCGGTAGATGAATGGCTAAACCGGCGCTGCCAAGCGTGCCAAATTAAACCATCAAACTCCGGCCAATTGTAAGTGTTAACGCAGCCCGCTTCAGAGCGGGCTGCACCCAACTACATCGAGCCTATCGATTGACGCAGGCGATGATGGGCCAGCATAAAGAAAACGGCAGCAATCGCCACAATCGCCAACATCTGCGGCCAGACCACATTGAGATTCGCAGCCCTAAATAAAATAGCCTGCGATAAAGACACAAAGTGCACGGTAGGCGTAAACGACATAATCCATTGCACCATTTCTGGCATGCTTTCACGCGGGGTGACTGCACCGGATAACATTTGCAGCGGCAGCAGCACTAAAATCGCCAGTAAACCAAATTGCGGCATGGTGCGCGCCAGTGTGCCCATAAAAATGCCGATAGACGAAGTGGCAAATAAATAAAGCAGCGTGCCCAGCGCAAATAATAGACCCGAGCCATTGACCGTTACATCCAGCACGCCTTTCACCATAATCTGCAAGGCAAAAATAGAGGCAATCAGCACCACCGCCGCCATCGACCACACTTTAGAAAGCATGATTTCAAGCGGGGTAATAGGCATCACCAATAAATGCTCGATAGTGCCATGCTCGCGCTCACGAATCAGCGCGGCCCCGCTTAAAATAATAGATAACAGGGTGACATTATTAATAATCGCGGTGATGCTGCCAAACCACGCCGAATGCAAATTGGGATTAGACAAGACATGAATCACCTGCTCGGCAGGCAGAATGGATGCACCTGGCTTATCTCTTAATGCAAAGTTTTTAGCCTCATCATTTAGAATTTTCTGAATATAGGCCGAGCCTATCAGCGCCTGACTTTGCCGGGTGGCATCTACATTTAATTGCAGCGCAGGAATTCGCCCCGCCATCACATCACGTTGAAAATTAGGGGGAATATTTAAAACAAAGGTATCTCTGCCCGAATCCAGCCCCTGATCGACTTCATCCAAAGAAAGCAAAATAGGAGGCCTGAAATAAGGCGGCTGCATAGCATCTATTAAACGCCGCGATAATTGCGATTGATCTTCATCCACCACGGCAATTGCAGCATGATTAAGCGAATCGGGCTTGGCACGGGCATCTAAATAAATCGAGGCCGTAAACATAAAGGCAATCATCACCAACATGGCAATATCATGAAACAAGCTGCGAAACTCTTTTAGCCCCAGGTGAAAAATATTACTCAGATGTGTATTTAATTTATTCATTCCTTCACCTATTTCCCCTGCTTTTTCAATAGCAATACAGAAGCCAACGTGAGCGCTGGAATAATGAGCATTAATGAAAAGAATGCACTGCTTAATTCAGTAAATCCAAGCCCCTTGGAAAAAGTGCCGCTGCTGATCGTTAAATAATATGAAGTTGGATAAATCTTCCCGACCCATGCGCCCAAGCCTTGTAATGAAGAAATAGGATCGATCATGCCGGAGTATTGAATCGCCGGAATCATCGTGCCTATCGTTGCCACCGCAATCGCTGCAACCTGACTATTCGTCATGGTTGACGCCAATAAGCCCAAACCTGTTGCGGCAGTTACATATAAAAAAGTAGCTACCAGCAGGGTTATAAAGCTGCCTGTAAATGGCACTTTAAATAGCGTAATCGCTAATAGAAACATGAAAATAAAACTAATCAGCGATAAAAAGATATAGGGCAATTGCTTGCCTAATAGGAATTCCAGCTTGGTCACCGGGGTGGTATAAACATTCATAATTGAGCCTAATTCTTTTTCCCTGACCACGCCCAGCGCCATTAGCATCGCCGGAATAAACACCAGCATCAGCGGAATCACCTTAGGCACCATCGCCACCAAGCTGCGTAGCTCTGGGTTGTAAAGAAAACGCACCTGAATATCAGCCAGGGCTTTAGGTGCTTGCCCTGTGACGCTCAGCGCCCAATCACTTAGCGTGTTTAAATGCATCGCTTGCACATAGCCTTTTACCGTTTCGGCCCGCATGGGCATTGCGCCATCGATCCACACGCCCACTTCCGGCTTCGCACCATTGGCTAAATCACGGCCAAAATTGGGGGGAATATTAATCGCCAATGCCAGCTCGCCCGATCGTATCCTTTCGCTGATTTCTTCAAGATTTTGCAAAGCAGGCCGCTCAATAAAATAGCGTGAGCCTGCAATCCGCAAGGCATAATCCTGGCTGGCTTCGCTGTGATCTTGATCTAGCACCGCAAAATTTAGATTTTCCACATCCATGCTAATTCCGTAACCCATCACCAGCATCAGCAGCAAAGAGCCAATCAGGGCCATGGTCAGGCGGATGGGATCGCGCCGCAGCTCAAGCGATTCACGCGCGCTATAGCAAAGCAGGCGACCTAGGCTAAAACGAGGTGGCGTCTCACGGCTGGAATCTTTGGCAGGAGCAGATTCATCAGCGCTTGCAGGTTTATCCGCTGTTGCGGGTTTATCCCCTGTGCCAGGTTTACCCTCAGTGGCAAGTTTATCCTCTGTCGCAGGTTTATCCGCTGTCGCAGGTTTATCCTCTGTCGCAGGTTTATCCTCTGTCGCAGGTTTATCTGCTGTCGCAGGTTTATCCTCTGCCGCAGGTTTATCCTCTGCCGCAGGTTTTGCTTCAGTGGCGGTTGTCGATTTATCTTTTTTATCTGCCTCAGTTGCTTCTTCCAGATAGCCAATAAAGGCTTCTTCCAGATTTTCTGCTTTACGCTTTTCCACCAACTCTGCGGGGCTGCCGCTATCGAGCACCTTGCCTGCGTGCATCATCGAGATTCGATCGCAGCGCTGTGCCTCATTCATAAAGTGGGTAGAGATAAAAATCGTCACGCCATCTTTACGCGCCAGATCGATCATCAAAGCCCAAAACTGATCGCGCGCCACGGGGTCTACACCCGAAGTGGGCTCATCCAAAATCAAGACATCAGGTTTGTGTAATACCGCAACGGCCAGCTGCAGGCGCTGACGTATGCCCAGCGGCAAGTCTTCCGGAAACTGCTTGAGTACCGATTTCAAACCAAAATGCTCGGTGAGCTCTGCCAGCCGGTCGGCCACTTCGTCCTCAGGCAGATGAAATAATTTGGCGTGTAAATCTAAGTTTTTTTCAACCGTCAGCTCGCTATACAGCGAGAAAGCCTGCGACATATAGCCCACGCGGCGGCGGGTTTCGATATTGCTCGCGTCTATGGGCTGGCCTAATAAGCTGGCCGTGCCTTTGGTCGGTGGCAGCAGGCCGGTGAGCATTTTCATCGTGGTTGATTTGCCACAGCCATTCGAGCCCAAAAAACCAAAAATCTCGCCTTTCTCCACTTGCAGAGTGACATCATCCACGGCAATAAAATCACCAAAGCGCATTTGCAAGCCTTTGGCATCGATCACAACCTCGTCCATGCCTGCAGGGCGAGGGGGGATTTTTAATGCCTCATGCCCCTGGCGTTTTTCTTCTGGCAGCATGGCCAGAAAGGCTTCTTCCAGCGTGGATTTCTTCGTTTTCTCTTTCAGCTCGGCAGGGCTGCCCGTGCCCAAAACCTTGCCGTCATCCACCGCCACCAGCCAGTCGTATTGCTCTGCTTCCTCCATATACGCCGTTGCCACCATCACACTCATACTGGGGCGACGCTCACGGATTTCGGTAATTAGCTCCCAAAATTGGCGGCGGGATAAAGGATCGACACCGGTAGTGGGCTCATCCAGAATCAATAAATCGGGGTCATGAATTAATGCGCAGCAAAGGCCCAGCTTTTGTTTCATCCCGCCCGATAGTTTTTGTGCAGGGCGATCAGAAAAATCTGTTAAGCCGGTGCTGGCCAGTAATTTTTCAATTCGCTGCTTGCGCTCACTACGGGATTGCCCAAACAGGTGGCCAAAGAAATCAATATTTTCAAAGACCGATAAAGTGGGGTAAAGATTTTTGCCTAAGCCCTGCGGCATATAGGCAATGCGGCTGCACACATTGCGCCTGTGGCTGGCGCTGCGCATATCGCCACCCAATACTTCTACACCGCCCTGCTGAATTTTGCGTGCGCCTGCAATCAACCCCAGCCATGTTGATTTGCCCACACCATCTGGGCCTATCAAGCCAACCATGCAGCCCGCTGGCACATCCAGGCAGACATCATCGGCAGCCTTAGTTTCGCCATACAGATGGCTGAGGCCGCTTAAACGCACCACCGGATCAGACGCTGGCTTACTCATGGCAAGTTCACTTTAAGCTCTTTGACCCAAGGCTGAGAGGCATTCAACTGCACATGAGCTACGCCCGGCACGCCCGTTTTCACGTTTTGAATATTCTTTTTCAATAGCTCAGGATCGATCCTTGCCTTGATGCGAAACATTAGTTTTTCGCGCTCGTTTTCTGTTTCTACCGTTTTAGGTGTGAATTGGGCAACGTCAGCCACAAAAGACACCTTAGCCGGGATCACATATTGCTTTGCCGCATCGAGCACTAGGCGCACATCAGCACCCAGCGCCACCCGCCCTGCCAAATTGGTCGGCAGGAAAAACGTCATATACACATCGCTTAAATCAATCAGGCTAAGCACATTACCGCCATTGCCCACCACTTCACCCGGCTGCGCCACCCTAAACTGAACGCGCCCAGCCAGTGGTGCACGCAGAACGCCGTCTTCTAAATCACTTTCTAAACGCTTCACTCCGGCATCAGCGGCCAGTATCCCTGCCTCTGCCTGCTGCACCTGTGCATGGGCAGCACGAATGCCTGCATCTGCGGTGGCAATCTGCGCTTTTGCCACGGTAACAGCGGCCCGCGAATTATTGAGCCGAGCGCTATCGTTATCGGCTTCTTGCACCGAAGTGGCCCGCTCTAGCAGCAAGGCCTTCGATCTGGCCGCTGTTTTTCCTGCCAAATCCAGCTCGGAATTTCTTTGCAGCAATATCGCCTGCGCTGTAACGGCATCCGCATCGCGTTGGGCAATTTGCGCCTGGGCAGCATCTTTTCGACTGATCGCATTGGCTAGCTCTGCCCTTGCCTGCAGCAGCTGCGCTTGCAATGCCGACATATCCATTTTGGCGAGCACATCATTTTTCTGCACCAAATCGCCTTCTTTGACTAAGATTTCCTGCACCCGCCCTGCCATCTTGCTGGCTACATTTACCTCGGTGGCTTCCAGACGCCCATTACTGGCGGCAAAGTCCTTAGGCTCATCATCGTCTTTATGCACAAAAAACCAAATTGCAACCCCAGCCACCAGCAATACCAGTGCCACGCCCGCGCCAATCAAGCCATTTTTGAGTGTCAGTTTCATTTTTCTTCCTTTTTGCCAGCAGGCGTCAGCAACTCATCTTGTCCACCACCCACGGCCACATAAAGATCCACGGTGCTGGATAATCGGGCACGCCGCAGCTGTACCAGTGCTTGCTCAGCACTAAATAAGGCGCGTTTGGCATCCAATACTTCTAAGTAGGTAATTGCGCCATGCTCATAGCGCAGATCAGCCAGCCGTGTGCGCTCTGCCTCAAATTTCACCAGCTCGGTTTGCTCCGCCAGTTGAACCGTCAGCCAGTGCTGAGCCGCTAGGGCATTGGATACATCACGAAAAGCACTGCGCACGGTACTTTCGTAATTGGCCACCGCCAGATGTTTACGTGCCTCGGCCAGATCCAAATTGTGCTGAGTCAGCCCCGCATCAAATAGCGGCAAAGAGATTTGCGGCAGAAAGCTCCAAATTTGCTGGCCAGAGCTAAAGAGCCTGTCCAGATCACTACTCGCCATTCCCGCCATGCCTGTGAGGGTAATGCTAGGGAAAAAAGCAGCGCGTGCGGCCTTTACATTGGCTCGGCTGGCTTTAAGCTTTTGCTCGGCGGCGCGCAAATCTGGGCGCTGGAGTAAAAGATCGCTCGGCAATCCGGCCGCAATCTCACGCTCCAAGCCCTGCTGATCTAAAGCTAAATGAGTGGTTCTTGGTAAATCAGCATGCCCTGTAAGCTGGGCCAATAAAGCCGTATTTTGGGCCTGCTGGCGCTTTAAGACGGCCAGCTCGCTACGGGTAGAAAACATCAGTATTTGCGCTTGTCGCAAAACCAAATCAGAAGCGCTGCCCACATCCACACGCCGCTGCATAATTCGAAGCGATTCTTCACGGCTTGCCAAGGTTTTTTCTGCTAAAGACACCCGCTCGGCCAGCTCTAAATCTTGCAAATAACTATTGCTCACTAAGGCAATTAAGCTGATCTGAAACGCCTGTTTAGCTTCTGCGCTCGCCAGAAATTGCGCCAAGGCCGCCTCATTTAAGCTACTGACTCTTCCCCAAAAATCCAGCTCATAAGTAGCAAGGCTAAAGCCCACCTGATACTGACTTCCCAGCAAAGTCTTGCGGACGGGCGATAAATCAGCTGGCTTACGAGCCCGCCCTGCCTCTGCCCCCACCGCCACCATCGGCCAACGATTTGCATCCTGAATGCCATACAGTGCTTTCGCCTCTGCCACGCGGGCACTGGCCACTCGCAAATCGCTGTTATAAGCCAGCGCATTGCTAATTAGCCCTTGTAAATACGGATCAACAAATAGGTTTTTCCAGCCCAAGCCAGCAGCCGCCGTAGCTTGGGCAGAAGGAATAGTTTGATCAGCGGGGTAATAGGCAGGAAGAGGATGGCCGTGTTTCTCGGCCTGAGGGGCAGCGGCACAAGCCACTAAAAGGGCGCAAGCGCAGGGAAGAGCACCGCGCAACGTAATCTGGAGCTTTAGCATAAGCACAGCATCTCTATTACGGATACAGATAAATACCTGTAAGAGACACCATTAGATCATGAAAGTTAGCCCCAATCTTTTTCTGTGAATAATCCCCTACCTTTCATCGATGGGTGATTATCATTCAGAGATATGACAGAAAATGTGCAAATAATAATCAAATCACTGCTATTTTTGTTTCAGAACCAGCAATTGCTTAACCGTCTTTTAATTTTAAGAAACAATTCAGGCAGCATATGAGGTGAGCTAATTAAGTTACTTCACTGATCAATCGCATGCCGTCATAGCCCACCACCATACCCGCAGGCAACTCTTGTGAGAGTGCTTGGTATTCCAGCTCGTGAGTCATATGGATCATCACGGTTTGCTTTGCACCAATCAATTGAGCTGCAGCAATCGCCTGATCAACAGAAAAATGCGTAGGATGAGGCACGCGGCGCAGGCAATCTAAAAATACGATGTCCAGGCCTTGCAGTTTGGCGATGCTGGTAGCGGGGATCTCGGACACATCAGTTAAATACGCCACATTACCAATGCGATAGCCCAGAATCGGCCATTTGCCGTGCATCAGGGGAATAGGCTCGATAGCAATGCCCGCAAATTCAAAAGTGCTATCACTCACCGAATGCAGAGTCAGTACCGGTTTATCCCAGAAATTATTAGGCGGAAACAGGGTATAGGGGAAACGCTGACGGATATGGTCGAGCATAAACTCATTACCAAACACCGGAATAGCCGCTCTTTGCAGCCAGCAAAAAGCGCGAATATCGTCGATACCATTCAAATGATCGGCATGGGGGTGGGTATAAAGCACCGCATCTACATGCAATAGCTGCTCGCGCAAGGCCTGATGGCGCAGATCAGGGCCGGTATCGATCAGAAAAGTTTTACCCCCGGCACGCAGCACGGCAGAGGCGCGGGTACGGCTGTTTTTGGGATCAGTCGAGGCGCAGGTCGGGCAAGAGCAGCCCAGTGCTGGCGAGCCACCGCTGGAACCTACACCCAGTAAAAGCGCCTCTACTTTCATACTGTGGCCAGGTGAAAGAGTTTAAAGAAGTTAGCCCTGCTGACATCCGTAGTCTGGTTCACGCTCATGCCGCGCAAATCGGCCAGTGTTGCCACCATCGGCATCGCTAGTGCATTCATGCTTTAGCTCGAGCAAATAATTTAAAGAAGTTAGCCGTGCTGGCGTCTGCAATCTGATTCACACTCACGCCGCGCAAATCGGCAATCGATTCAGCCACATGCCGCACCCAGGCTGGCTGGTTTTGCTTACCACGGAAAGGCACAGGGGCCAGATAGGGCGAATCGGTTTCGATGAGCATTCGATCTAAAGGCACTAAACGCGCTACTTCGTGTAGCTCAACGGCTTTTTTAAACGACACAATGCCTGAGAAAGATATATAAAACCCCAACTCCATCGCCGCCTGCGCCACTTCCCAGCTCTCGGTAAAGCAGTGCAATACACCACCTACTTCCGCCGCGCCTTCTTCTTTTAGGATACGAATCGTATCCTCCGCCGAAGAACGGGTATGAATAATCAGCGGCAAACCAGCCATTTTTGCGGCGCGAATATGCACTCTGAAGCGCTCGCGCTGCCATTCCAAATCGCCTTGCAAGCGATAATAATCCAGCCCCGTTTCACCAATCGCCACAACCTTTTTATGCAAAGCCAGCTCAACAAGCTGCTCAACCGTTGGCTCTGGCGTATCTTCGTAATCTGGGTGCACACCAACCGAAGCAAAGATATTAGCGTGCGCATCAGCAAGGGCCAATACCGAAGGCAGCTCTGGCAAATTCACAGCTACGCACAAAGCATGCGTCACTTTATTTTCAGCCATCTTAGCTAAGTGCTGGTCGATATTGGCTGCAAGATCGGGGAAATTAATATGGCAATGCGAATCAATAAACATAAGGACTTCGAAGAGATTAATAGGGTTTTACGTCAGAACTTCGGGCACACACAAAACCTAAATCTTGAATCACAGAGTGGCACAACGAAAGTAAGCATATATACACATTGCATCATTTTGATTCAGGCATTTCATGTTTTTCGCAAGCAAATGCTTTCATCCGAAGTGCATTTTCTCAGTGTTCTGCTTTTAAACTCGGTGTTCTCTGTATCTACAGACTTAGGTCTTTTTAAAAACACCCGAATTACATCGTGTGCGTGGTGCGAGCAGATTGCAAATAGCCGCCCAGCAAGCCTTCAATCTTGGTTTTGGCCTGATTACCCGCCTCATTACCAGAGAATTTCACGCCGATGCCCTGCTGGTGATTATTATTCGCACCCTGAGGCGTAATCCAGACCACATTGCCTGATACTGCAATTTTGGCCGGATCATCTAAAAGAGATAACAGCATAAAAACTTCATCGCCCAATACATAGGCCTTATTGGTCGGAATAAAAATCCCGCCCCCCTTTATAAAAGGCATGTATGAAGCATATAAAGCGGCTTTTTCTTTAATATTTAGTGATAACACACCAGGGCGCGAGACCGGTGCTTTAATAGGTTCACTCATTTTCTTCCCTTACTGCTTTTACCACGCAGTGCATCCAAGTAAGCAAACAATAAAGATTCAAACACTAATCGCTGATTTAAAGGGTGATGCGCAAGACGCATGGCTTCATTCAAACGATCTGTGTAATGAAAAAAGGCAGATGATTGAGTCGCGATGCGGCGTAAATCGCTATCCCAATCAGGATAATAGCGAAGTTTGCCCGTCATCTTTATATTGATTAAATCATGCACCCACTTTTGCAACCAGCCAACTACTAATGCCATTTCCAGTTTAGCCTTTTCTAGCTCCGCAGCCACTGCCAGCACATCTAAAGCCGCCGGATTGGCAATATGCGCTAAAAACGCTTTACGATTAGGCAACCACTCTGCACTGGCATCATCCAGTGCAGCCAAAGGTGCGCCGCCCGTATGCGATAAATGCAAAGCAGGGTTAACCACTTGCTGCTGCGCCAGCCATGCCATTGCCGCAGTTTGATCGGGAGTGGCCATAGGAAACACCCGGCAGCGACTACGTATCGTAGGCAATAAGCGCCGCCAGTGATTGGATACCAAGATAAACACGGCACCAGATGGCGGCTCTTCCAGCGTTTTTAAAAAAGCATTGGCGGCGGCAATATTTAATGCCTCTGCCGGATACACCAAGGTCACACGAATGCCCTTTCTATGTGCCGTCAGATTCACAAAATCAGCCAGATCACGAATATCATCAACGCCAATCACCTGCGATTTACGCTTAGGTTTGGCATCTTCACTCGCTTCCCCATCCCCGTCTTCTGGAGAAACCAGCCGAAAATCAGGATGATTACCTGCCAGATACCAGCGGCAACCATCGCATACACCACATGGTGCAGTGGTTTTTGCTTCGTCTTCGCAGAGCAGAAATTGCGCCAGGTATTCTGCAAAGCGCTTTTTTCCGATACCTTCCTCACCCGTGATCAGCATGGCGTGTGGCAGGCGATCAATTTCACGCATCAATTGCGACCAAGGCGCTGCTTGCCAAGGGTAAAGTGTTTTCATCGTGGCACTCATTGCTCTGGTTAAAGTAGGGTGCCCAGTATCTTTGCTAGCTCGGCCTGAATTTGCTCTAAAGAGCAATTAGCATCAATCACGCAAATCCGCTCATGGAAACCGACGGCTTCGCATTAAAGTAGGGTACTCAGTATCTCAGCTAGCTCGGTTTGGATTTGCTCTAAAGAGCGATTAGCATCAATCACGCGAATCCGCTCCGGCTCGCTAGCAGCTCTTTCTAAATAAGCTGCACGCACCCGCGCATGAAAATCAGCGGCTTCACGCTCAAAGCGATCTAAAGTACGGCCATTTGCCATACGCTCTTGGCTAACCGCCAAGGGTACATCAAAAATAAATGTTAAATCAGGTTGGATTTTATTTAGGCCACTACCCTGCACCCATTCCTCCAGCGCAATAAACTTCTCGCGCGGCAAGCCTCGTCCGCCGCCCTGATAGGCATAGCTGGCATCGCTAAAGCGATCACACAGCACCCAATCGCCACGCTCTAGCGCAGGCAAAATCACTTGCGCCAGATGTTCACGCCGCCCTGCAAACATCAGCAGCGTTTCTGTTTCTAAGTGCATAGGCTCGGTAAGAAGTAACTCACGCAGCTTCTCGCCCATAGGTGTGCCACCTGGCTCGCGCGTTTGGACAAAGGCAATGCCTTGCTGAGCCAGCCACTGTGCAATCCACGCCAGTTGAGTGCTTTTACCCGCGCCATCAATGCCTTCTACCGAGAGAAAACGACCCAACGCTATCATAGTGTTCCTAAGAGAGAGTCCCGCCAGAATTTTACACGGGAAAGCCTGTGGCTTGTACGGACGAAAAAAAACCTGCCACATGGGCAGGTTTTTTAAACTGGCGATCCCACGGGGAATCGAACCCCGGCCGCCGCCGTGAAAGGGCAGTGTTCTAACCGCTAAACTATGGGATCATACTTTTAATGCATTACTGCAAATACTGTGGTGCGGCTGAAGAGATTCGAACTCCTGACCCTCTGGTTCGTAGCCAGATACTCTATCCAACTGAGCTACAGCCGCACTATAAAACTTGGCGATCCCACGGGGATTCGAACCCCGGTCGCCGCCGTGAAAGGGCAGTGTCCTAGGCCTCTAGACGATGGGATCAATCTAAAACTTTACTTATAAGCCATGGCATTTTATGACTTAAACCGTTCTGGTGGAGGTAAGCGGAATCGAACCGCTGACCTCTTGCATGCCATGCAAGCGCTCTACCAACTGAGCTATACCCCCCGAAAGAGATCCGAATATTACAGAGCTAATTTCAGCCTGTAAACCCCCGGATCGCAAATAAACTAAATATTTCTTACCAAGGCTTCCACCAGTCAGCGTCAGAGAACAAAACGCCCTCATCCAATACTGCTGTTTGCGGGTAATTCTTAAACAACACTTTTTTCACATCGTCACGCAACTCAACTAAACCAAGCTTATCGTAAGCCAAGGCCATGATGCCTAAAGCGGGCTCCACCTGCTTGGTACTCGAATACGTTTCTAGTAAATATTTACCACGATTTGCTGCGGCTAAAAATGCACCACGGTTGTAATAGTACTTAGCTACGTGCAACTCGTGGCTAGCCAATGCACCAACCAAATACCCCATACGTACCGTTGAATCAGCGGCGTACTTACTCTCTGGATAGCGGGTAACAAGCTGGCGGAAGGTATCAAATGACTCCCTTGCTGCCTTTGGATCGCGCTCCGACATATCCTGCTTGATCAGGCTGGATAAGAAGCCCTGCGCCTCGTTAAAGTTAACCAAACCCTTTAAATAGTAGGCGTAATCAATATTTGGATGCGCTGGGTATTGCTTAATAAAGCGATCGATTGCCGCAAAAGCCAACAAAGGCTCTTGGTTTTTATAATGGTTATAAGCCGTTTCGATTTGCGCTTGCTGAGCATGTCTGCCATAAGGAAAACGTGCTTCTAACTTTTCAAACAGCTTGTTTGAACGATCAAAATTGCGGCTGTCTTGCTCGGCTTTTGCCTCGGTAAAAATCTTCTCGGCCGTCCAGCCACGGGTTTCATCCTGTTCATCAGGAGTGGATGCGCAAGCTGCCAATAATCCGGCAAGTACTGCAGAGACGATGAATCGCGGTAGAATCTTATTCATGATGCATTCCGAAAACGAATTAAACGATTATAACGACTTCGAGCAGGCGCATGTCCTGACCGTGCCATCCGATTTGGCTGGGGAGCGCTTGGACGCTGCTTTAGCCAAGATGCTGCCCGAATTTTCCCGTAACCGACTCTCCACATGGATTAAAGACGGCCTAGTCTTTCTTAACGGCAACCCTGCCGTCCCCAAAACAAAATTATGGGGTGGTGAAACGATTAGTGTCTTACCCCAACCCGAAGCTGAGACTAGTGCTTTTCAGCCTGAAGATATCGAATTAGATATTATTTACGAAGATGCTACCTTACTTGTGCTGAATAAAGCACCGGGTTTAGTTGTGCATCCCGGCACAGGCAACTGGACAGGCACTGTACTTAACGGCTTACTCCACCGCTACCCAGAGCTTAAACTTATTCCCCGCGCAGGCATCGTACACCGACTGGACAAGGATACCAGTGGCTTAATGGTGATTGCACGCACCTTGATGGCGCAAAATAGTCTTGTGCAACAATTACAAGCACGTACAGTCAAGCGCCACTATATGGCCATTGCTCAAGGTTTACTTTCCAATGATGGCAAAGTAGACGCCCCAATTGGCCGCCATCCTAAAGAAAGAATTAAAATGGCGGTAGTGTATTCAGGCAAGCATGCAGTGACTCACTATAAGATTCGCGAACACTTTACCGCGCACACCTTAGTTGAATGTCAGCTTGAGACGGGCCGCACGCATCAGATCCGCGTGCATATGGCGCATATCAATCACCCGCTGGCAGCTGACCCGATTTATGGCGGCAAACCAAGACTACACTCGCCGGAAGTCAGTATTGCACTCGGTGAATTTGCACGTCAGGCATTGCATGCCCGCAAACTGTCGCTTATTCACCCTGAAACCGGCAAAACCATGACTTGGAAAGCCGCGCTTCCGGAAGACATGGACATGCTGGTCAATGTGCTGCGCTTAGACGCTGGCATGCTGGAAGAAGACTGGGACGACGATTGGGATGTTGACGATAGCGACTGCGAAGTCATGTATGTCCGTGAATAAGCCACTCCCCCCAATGTGGATCAGGCCGGATTGGCCTGCACCTGCCACGGTGCAGGCTATTTCGACCAGCCGCCACGGTGGTGTAAGTACCGCGCCTTGGGCGAGCCTCAACCTGGGCAACCATGTTGACGACTCTCCTGAAGCGGTTGCTCACAACCGGGCCATTGTGCGCCAGTATCTGCCTAGCGCCCCGGTATGGCTAACGCAGGTACACGGTGTACAGGTGGTCGATGCTGCCACTGCTCTGCAAAATACCGAAGCCGATGCCGTGACTGCGCATACTGTAAGCGCAGTCTGCGCGGTGATGACGGCAGACTGCCTGCCCGTCTTACTTTGCAATCAGGCTGGCACCGTGGTTGGGGCTGCCCATGCGGGCTGGCGCGGCCTTTGCAGTGGCGTGATCGAAGCCACCATTACGCAGATGCAAGTACCATCTGATACGCTCATGGCCTGGCTTGGGCCTGCCATTGGCCCGAATGCGTTTGAAGTGGGAGAAGAAGTCCGTACGGCATTTATGGCGCACGATAGCACCGCAATCAACGCATTTAGACCCAGCAGAAACAATGGAAAATGGTTGGTTGATATTTATCTACTGGCAAAGCAAAGGCTACAAGCCTGTGGTGTACACGCGATTTATGGCGGCGACTATTGCACGGTTACGGATTCCGATCGCTTTTTTTCTTACCGCCGCGATCAGCGCACAGGCCGTATGGCCAGCTTAATTTGGCTGACCGAATGATGATGGAATGATACACTGTTGCATCTACAGATATTTTGAAAGTCTTTAATGAGTGTTCTTGCTTGGATTATGACCGCCAGCGTAGCGGGCAGCTTACTCAGTGTGCTCGCCGCCGCATGTATTGCCTACGCCGCACGGCCTAGCTGGATTCCAAAATTAGTCAGTTTTGCCGTCGGCTCGCTCTTAGCAGCCGCCTTTCTAGAAATTCTTCCCCATGCTTTTGGTGAACACGATCATCGGCCTGCTGTCGCCCAGACAACAAGCAATAATTCGATCATGGCAGAGCATGAGCACCTTGTCAGCAAAGCGGATACCCACGCAGAACACGATCACTCTGCAAGCAAAGACACAGATCACGAAGAACACTCACAAAGCCCTTCAGCATCGAGCATCTCTTTAACACTGCTCGCAGGGATTCTAGCGTTTTTTATTATGGAAAAACTCGTGATCTGGCGGCATTGCCATCACGAAGCATGCGAAGAATTAGAGCCGCACGAACATACACACGGGCATGGCCACGGCCACGGCCGAGCGGGGCTGATGATTATTGTCGGCGACACCTTCCATAATTTCTTAGATGGCGCACTGATTGCCGCTGCTTTTATGACTGATATTAATGTGGGGATCGCCACATCGCTGGCCATTATCGCTCACGAAGTGCCACAGGAAGTCGGCGATTTTATTGTGCTCTTGCATTCAGGCTATAGCAAAACCAAAGCCTTGCTGCTCAATGCCATGTCGTCGCTAGCCGCATTAATCGGCGCGCTGCTCGCCTACTGGTCGCTGCAAACCGTTACCCACTGGCAGCCTTATCTGCTGGCGCTGGGTGCATCCAGCATGATTTATGTCGCCATTGCCGATCTCATCCCTGGCCTGCATAAACGCCCTCAGCTTAAAGATACCGCTCAGCAAGTGACGCTGATTCTGGCTGGAGTAGCATTTATTGCTGTGCCACACTTTTTATTCCCGCACTGATCTAACGTGGCAATAAAGTACAAAAATACTTTATTGCCACGCATCTAAATTCATCTCATCCTCAAGCCCATTCCATAAAGAGATATGACGCGATACCTTGTCGCCCTGCTCCCCCTGTTTGAAACAAAATGTTGTCCTTTTCCTACAAAGGCTAGGTTTTTAACTGACTCCTAGGGAAAGCACCTATGTGACGATCAGCGGCATCGTTTCATCATCGCCCTGCATGTAAGTTATTCAAAATAAAACACTTATAAGGAAAGGCGATGAATCATTTTAAAAAATGGGGGGTCTGGCTGCTGGTAGCTCTTGGTGGCGCATTCTCCTTTGCCATGCTGGCGCTCAGCCGGGGAGAGCATGTCAACGCAGTCTGGCTGGTTTTAGCTGCCATCTCCTGCTACAGCATTGCTTACCGCTTTTACTCCAAATTTATCGCCGAAAAAATCTTCGAGCTCGACGATAACCGCCCTACCCCCGCCCAGCGCCGCAATGATGGTCTGGACTATGTCCCCACCAATAAATGGGTGTTATTCGGCCATCACTTTGCCGCAATTGCAGGAGCAGGCCCCTTGGTTGGGCCGATTCTGGCAGCACAAATGGGCTTTTTACCCGGCACGATATGGATTTTGGTCGGCGTGATGCTGGCTGGTGCAGTGCAAGATTTCTTAGTGTTATTTATTTCCACCCGCCGCGATGGCCGCTCCTTGGGGGAAATGGCCAAGCAAGAGCTAGGGCCATTTGCCGGTGTGATTGTGATGCTGGGCGCGCTAGGCGTGATGATTATTATCTTATCCGCCCTAGCTTTAGTCGTTGTTAAAGCGCTGGCTGAAAGCCCTTGGGGCGTATTCTCGATAGCAGCCACTATTCCCATTGCGCTGTTTATGGGCGTTTATATGCGTTATCTACGCCCTGGGCATATTGGTGAAATTTCACTGATTGGCTTTGTGCTGATGATGGCGGCCATTATCTACGGTGGCAATATTGCAGCCAGCCCTGAATGGGGGCCTTTCTTTACCATGAGCGGCACTCAGCTCACCTGGGCCTTGATTATTTATGGCTTTATTGCTTCGGTATTACCGGTTTGGCTGCTATTAGCACCCCGCGATTATCTATCTACCTTCCTAAAAATTGGTGTGATTGCAGGCTTAGCTGTGGGGATTATTTTTGCCGCGCCCGAGTTAAAAATGCCTGCAGTCAGCCGCTTTATTGATGGCAGCGGCCCTGTTTTTGCCGGCAGCCTGTTCCCATTTTTGTTTATTACCATTGCTTGCGGCGCAATATCGGGCTTTCACGCCTTGGTCGCCTCCGGCACCACGCCTAAGTTAATCGAGAAAGAAAGTCATATCCGCATGATTGGCTATGGCTCAATGCTGATGGAATCGTTTGTAGCGCTGATGGCGCTGATTTGCGCTTCGGTGCTCGAGCCTGGCGTGTATTTCGCCATGAACTCCCCCGCAGCACTCATCGGCACCACGGTAGAAAGCGCCTCGCAAGTGATTAATAGCTGGGGCTTTGTGATTACGCCTGAGTATTTGGCGCAAATTGCTAAAGACGTAGGTGAGCATTCGATTCTATCGCGTGCAGGCGGCGCACCGACCTTTGCCGTGGGTATGGCCTATATCATCAGCACCATCACCGGCAGCACCGCCATGATGGCCTTCTGGTATCACTTTGCAATTCTTTTTGAAGCGCTCTTTATCTTAACGGCCGTTGACGCAGGCACGCGTGCTTGCCGCTTTATGGTGCAAGATACCGTGGGTGTATTTATCCCTGGCTTAGCTAAAAGCCAATCATGGGTCGGCAATTTAATCGGCACAGCCGTGGCGGTTTCTGGCTGGGGATTCTTTGTTTATCAAGGCGTGACCGATCCATTAGGTGGGATCAACACGCTGTGGCCGTTGTTTGGGATTGGTAACCAAATGCTCGCCACCATGGCGCTTTTGCTTGGCACGGTAGTCATCTTTAAGATGAAGAAACAACGCTATGCCTGGGTAACCATTCTGCCAACGGTGTGGCTATTTATCACCTCGATGACAGCTGGCTGGCAAAAAATCTTCCATGAAAACCCTAAAATCGGCTTTTTAGCGCAAGCAAAACGCTTTAATACCGCCATTGCCGACGGCACACTGCTCGCCCCTGCCAAAAATATTGCAGACATGGAAAGGATTGTATTTAACAATCAAATTAACACTGCTCTTTGCGCCTTCTTTATGCTGGTTGCCATGACAATGCTAGTGGCTGCCATTATTCAAATTCGCAAAGCACTGGGCCATAAGCATGTCACCGTGCAAGAAATTGGTGGGCAATTACAAACCGAGGGTGGCCATGCTTAAATTTCTGCAAGCAGGCTCCACCTTTAGAAGCCATGCCCATAAAGTAGTCCAGACCTGCCGCCTGATGGTGGGCGTGCATGATTATGAAAACTATCTGGCGCATATGCAGGCCCACCACCCCGAAGTGCCCGCTAAAACGCGCAAAGAGTTTTATCAATACTGCCTTGAAGCACGCTTTCCCGGCGCAGGAAAAATCAGTAAATGCCCTTGCTAGCAAAATAACCGTTGGTGCATAAAAAAACCAGAGTCTTAATGGCTCTGGTTTTTTATTTGTAAGCGAGGCCTGCATATGGTCTCAAACAAGAAAATAGCAGGTTTCATCCGCCCTACACATCTTCCCCTTCTTCCCGCTTACGCTCTTTCACAATCTGCTTGCCGCGTTTAAGCCAGATCAGAATCACAGTCGGCATAAAGCCAAATATAAAGAACACGACCAAGCCCTTGGCGATGGTACCCATGACAATAGAAAACATCATCACCACGTATAAATATCCAATCAAAATAATATACATAGTGCATCCAATCAAAAAAAGCCCCGTTTCCGAGGCTTTGGTCTGTATCAAAATCTATCTAGAACCGGACATTCTTTCACTAATCATACTTAAGTCCGGCAGGCTGCAATAGTCAATCAACAGAAACGTTGCTCTTACAAAGCCACTACGTTTGCAGCTGCGGGGCCTTTCTGTCCTTGCTCAACAGAAAACTCAACTCGCTGCCCTTCATCCAAGGTTTTAAAACTTGTAGACTGAATAGCAGAAAAATGTACAAACACATCTTTGCTGCCGTCTTCAGGAGAAATAAAACCAAACCCTTTTTCGGTATTAAAAAACTTTACAGTACCCATCATCTTGCTAGACATCACGTTTTCCCTAGTAATTAAGTAAACAGCTTTGTTGATGCAGCATTATTCGATTGTTTGCTCAGGGGTGGCTATAAAACAACCCAAGCTAAAATTCAAACGTCAACTACACACAAAATAAGCCTTTGCCAATCGCGTATACAAGGCTCGCACTACTGCGAAGCCAAGTGCAGTTACCAAAATACCAGACTTACTCGTTTTGACAAATACTGAAAGTAAAATACAAAAAAAGTGTGGTCAAAGCATGCGCCAAATCCAATTTAAAAATTACGCTTCGCGCTTATCGTACTCAATCAGTGCATAAGCGGAGTGATTATGAATCGACTCAAAGTTCTCTGATTCAACCACATAGGCTGTAACACGAGGATCTGCATGAACACGGGCGGCCACATCACGCACCATATCTTCTACAAACTTCGGATTATCGTAAGCACGCTCGGTGACGTATTTTTCATCCGGACGCTTCAGTAAACCCCATAGCTCAGAAGAGGCTTCTTCCTCGATCAGGGTAACAATTTCTTCAATCCAAATGCTCTTTGCCAGCGTGGCTGTTACGGTCACGTGCGAGCGCTGATTATGCGCGCCATAGGCAGAAATTTTCTTTGAACAAGGGCAAAGGCTAGTGACTGGCGCTAATACTTTAAGCTTTTGCTCAAACACACCGTTTTTCAACTCACCCACCAAGGTGATGTCGTAATCCATCAAGCTCTGCACGCCAGACACTGGTGCTGTCTTATTAATAAAATACGGAAAACGCATTTCCAAATAACCAGATTCTGCTTCTAGGCGATCGCACATTTCGCGCAGGATCGTTTCGAAAGAATCCACCGAGATTTCTTTCTCGTGGCTGTTTAAAATCTCAACAAAGCGCGACATATGTGTACCTTTGAACTGCTTAGGCAAGAACACATACATATCAAACATGGCGATAGTGTGCTGCACGCCATCGGTACGATCCGCTACTTTAACTGGGTGACGAATGGACTTAATGCCCACTTTATTGATCGCAATATTGCGGGTATCCACCGTGTTTTGCACGTCGGCAATCGCCATGGTCATGGGGTGTTGCTCCAAAAAATAAATTCTAATGTGAGAGATTATAACACTGAGAATACCCGAGTAAAGCACTCGGGAATTATTGTAAAAATCTACACGCCTGATAGCTAAAAACTTCTGGTGCAGCCACACTAAATTAAGACTTACCCGCAAAAGCAGCCACCATCTTGGCTGCGAAGCGTGAGCCTTCACTCAGCATGATTTCAATATGGGCGGGCATATAGGGTAAAGACAAATACATGGCCAGCAGGCCAATCCCCATCATCAGAGGAAAACCCACAGCAAACACATTCAACTGTGGTGCTGCCCGCGTCATAATCCCTACTGCCAGATTGGTCACTAGCAGCGAGCCTATCACTGGCAGAGATAATAAAACACCGGCGCTAAAAATCTGCGAACCATAATCCACTAGTAGTTTAAAGCCCAATCCCGAAATAGGCTCTACCCGAATCGGTAAACTGGTAAAACTAGTGAGTAAAGTTTGCAGCACCATCAAATGCCCGTTCAAAGCAAGAAACACCAGAATGGTCATCAGGCTTAAAAACTGCGCCACAATCGGCACACTGGTCGCATGTAGCGGATCATAAAAAGAGGCAAAACCCAGCCCCATTTGCAAACCTGCTAAATGCCCAGCCATTTCTACAGCAGAAAAAATAATTCGCACAATATAGCCAATAGCAATACCAATCAGTAACTGGTTAATCACAATCAGAATACCTGCAGGGGAAACAATCGGCACTTGCGGCATCGCAGGCAATACAGGCGCAATAATCAAAGAAATAAAAATGGCCACACAGATGCGTACTTTAACAGTAATCGCTTTGCTTGAATAAAACGGATCAGCCAATAAAAAACCGAAGATACGACAAAACGGCCACCAGAAAATAGCGAGCCATAAATCGATTTGTAGCTGGCTAACTGTCCAGATATCTTTCATCAGCTAATCAACTGCGGAATACTTTGAAATAAGCGAATGGTGTAATCCATAGCCGTTTCAATCATCCATGGCCCAATCAAAACAAAGACCAGAAAAGTAATCAGCAGCTTGGGAATAAAAGAAAGTGAGGCTTCATTGATTTGTGTTGCCGCTTGAAAAATACTCACCACCAACCCGACCACCAGCGCGGTCAGCAGCAATGGCCCGCCCAGCAGCACCATCACCTCCATCGCTCTTTGAATCACCGTTACAACGGCTTCTGGCGTCATTTGCGCTACCCCGCAACATAAAAGCTTTGCACTAAGGATCCCATGAGCAAAGCCCAGCCATCCACCAAGACAAAGAGCATTAACTTAAAGGGCAAGGAGATAATCACAGGGGACACCATCATCATCCCCATGGCCATTAAAATACTCGCCACCACAAAGTCGATAATAATAAAGGGAATAAAAACGATAAAGCCGATCTGAAACGCCGTTTTAAGCTCACTGGTCACAAAAGCAGGCACAAGGGTACGTAAGCTCACATCCTCAGGGCCATTCGGTTTTTTTTCGCCGGAGATATCAATAAAAAATGCTAAATCCTTTTGGCGGGTTTGCTTCAGCATAAAATCTTTTAATGGCACCACGCCTTTTTCAACCGCCTGATTAAAGCCTATTTTTTGCTCTGCATAAGGCTGATAAGCCACTTGATAAATTTTATCAAATACCGGCGACATAATAAAAAAAGTAAGAAATAAAGACATGCCCACAATCACTTGATTGGGCGGTGCTTGCATCGTGCCCAATGCCTGGCGCAATAAAGACAAAACAATCACAATACGGGTAAATGCAGTCATCATTAATAAGAGCGCAGGTAAAAAACCAAGCGCGGTTAGAAACAATAGCGTTTGAATAGGTAGGCTATATTGCGTGCCCCCTGTTTGCGCATTGGCTGTCATAAAAGGAATACCGGGGTCTGCAGCAAAAGCGGCCCCGGCCAATACTATGCTCAGCACAACAATCATGGCGCGTTTCAAGGTGTTTTCCTTTGTAAAACAGCCGCCAGGCTTGCAGCAAAAGAAGAAACAACCGGAGCTGACTCTACTTGCTCGGGGGCGGTCAGGGTATGCAGCAGGTTCACCGAGCTTGATGTTACCCCCAGCACCAGCCAGCTGCCTTCTACTTCAACCACCACCACCCGCTCCTTACTGCCCACCATGACGCCGCTCACCACTTTGAGCGGCGCCTTTTGCCCGCCATTCATTGGTAATACAGACAGGCGACGCAGCAGCCATGCACTGAATAAAATCAGGCCGATCACAAAAGCCAGTGCCAACACCACTTGGGCAATCGACATCAGGCTGGAAGGAGATGCGGCAACAGGGGAGGATGCACTTGCCTGAGCCATCAAAGGGAAGCAAGCTAGCGCAAAGAAACGAAAGAAGAACAGCATGAGCTTACTTATGTAAACGGCGAATACGTTCTGCCGGTGTAATAATATCGGTGAGACGAATACCAAATTTATCATTCACCACCACCACTTCACCCTGCGCAATTAAACAACCATTAACCAGCACATCCATTGGCTCACCCGCCATACCGTCGAGTTCCACCACCGATCCCTGTGCCAATTGCAATAAACTACGAATAGCGATTTTAGTCCGGCCCAGCTCCACAGTCAGTGAAACGGGAATATCCAAAATCATATCAATATTACTTGGCGCATTAGCAATTGGCGCACTGGTATCAAAGCGCTGAAAAATATCAGCCGCTTGTACATCCGGTTTATCTGCGATCGCAGCATCAGCCACTTCTTGCTCGGCTAAGGCGGCAGCCCAGTCATCCATTGCCATTTCATCTTCATCAGCCATTATTAAGTACTCCTTGGCTTTTCATCAGCCACGATTCACTGCCATGACTTTTTATATATTTATCAGCCATAACTCACATGCTATGGCTTTCTCTTTGATTCTGCGACGATTACAACTTATGGTTTTCTCTTTTCATAGTTCTCATCAATGCCTCCTTCCGTCTCACTGCCCGTTAATGCTTCAGCAGAGCCGAGAACTTTACTCACTTTTAAAGCATATTGCCCGTTTAAAGTGCCGTAATTACACTCCAGCACTGGCACATTATCCACAGCAGCAATAATGGCTTCGGGGATTTCTAAAGAAATAATATCACCCAGCTGCAATTCCAAAATTTCACCTAAGGTTACTTTTGCATTGCCTAAAGTAGCGACCAAATCCACTTCTGCATGCTGAATTTGCTTTTGCATCAAGGTGGTCCAGCGATTGTCGACTTCAATCCGATCCGCCTGCATGGTGCTGTACAAGACATCTCGGATCGGCTCGATCATCGAATAAGGGAAGCAGATATGAAAATCGCCGCCCCCAGCGCCCAACTCAATTTTAAATGTGTAGGCCACTACCACTTCGGTTGGCGTGGCGATATTGGCAAATTGCGTATTCATTTCCGAGCGAACATAAACAAACTCGCAAGGAAAAACGGGTAACCATGCCTTTTGATATTCTTCAAAAACCACTTCCAAAAGGCGCTGAATAATCCGCTGCTCGGTCGCCGTAAAATCACGCCCTTCAACCCGCACGTGATAGCGGCCATCTGAGCCAAATAAATTATCCACCACTAGAAACACAAAATCGGGATCAAAAATAAACAAGCCCGTTCCGCGTAGCGGCTTCATCTGAATCAGGTTTAAATTGGTGGGAACGACCAGATTGCGAATAAATTCGCTGTATTTTTGAACCCGAACGGGGCCAACGGAGATTTCTGCGTTGCGGCGCATAAAGTTAAATAAGGCCACCCGCAAATTACGTGCAAAACGCTCATTCAAGATTTCAAGCGTCGGCATCCGGCCGCGAACGATACGTTCCTGACGGCCGATATCGTAATCACGGACAGCAGAAGCATCGACCTCTTCGTCGGAAGAATCTTCTTCACCAGTCACACCGCGCAGTAGCGCGTCGACCTCTTCCTGAGAAAGGATATCGTCTGCCATAATCCTTAGTCCGGATAAACACTTACCCGTTATTAAATATATAACTGCAAGCAAGACGCCTTAGTGCCTGCCACCGGCAGCAAAGCGTCTTTTTACAGCTTATTAAACCCATTACAATTAAGACGTAATCAATACGCCAAACACGTTTTATGACGCAGCTTACTGAACGATAAACGTTGTAAAGTTCACTGAAACAACGCCTTCATCTTCAGATTCAGCGTGCAAAATCTTATTCATCAGCTCGCGAATTTCTTTTGCAAGCTTATCTGTTCCATCAATTGCCTTTACTTCTACAATTGTTTTAGAACGCAATAATTTGTTTACTTGAGCCTGAATTTTTGGCATCTGCGCTTTGATTTTTTCTGCCACCAACGGGTCACCCAGCTCTACTGAAATATCAGTCTGCAAAATTGCTTCGCCCTCATCCGAAGACAAATTAACTGTAAATTGCGGCAATTTCTCATACACAGCAGGATGCTCTTCTTTCTTTTTCTTATCTTTCTTTTTCTTTTTTACATCGTCTTGTGCCGTAGCCTCTGCAGCCACTTCATCGGCAGCAGGATCACTACTTTTCGTTAATAAAAAGGCTGCAACCCCGCCAACAAGGATTAATAAAACAACTAATAGCCCAATGACTGCGAACAAAAGAATATTTTTCTTCGCTTTAGGCGCTGCTTCCACTTTGGCATCTGACATCACATCACCTTGAATGGATTGAAATATTTGATAAAAAAGAAGTGTTTAGGCCAGAACAAAGCGCCCCGAACAAAGAGCGAGGGGCGCGGGCCTTGGAAATAATAGAGTTGATTATAGCTTAAAAAGCATTAACAAACAGGTAGTAAGCTGCGAGTCTTGTGGTAAAGCAACAAGATTGGCTTTGATCAAACATAAAGATTTAAACCACTTCTTGCCACAGGTAAGGCAACGTCTGTCATCACTCTGGGCTGACCATCAGCATAAGCACCACTAAGATCACCCATAAACTGCTGTGATCTGGATTGGCGCTGCTGATCCATTTGCTGACTGCTTGCTTGTTGCTGGGCCTGCTGCTGGGCTTGTTGCTGAGTATGTTGGCTCAAAGAATCAGACGCCACTTGCACATTGCTTAACTGAATACCCTGGTCAGCCAGCAGCATCGTCAATCTAGGCGTTGCAGCCGCCAGTGCTTCGCGTACGGAAGCATGCTGCGAGCTAAATACCACGCTGGCCTGCTCGCCCGACATGGTCAGACGGACTTCCATCGGGCCCAAATGCGGAGGATTAAGCTGCATATCAATTTGCTGATGCTGATCTTGCAGCATCATCGAAACACGCTGTGCCACGGCATCGCCCCAGCGAGCGCTACCCATAGGCTCTGCCACCGTGTGTTGAGGTGTAGCAGGCTTGGCCTCCACCGCAGGCGTGCGTAGCGTCATTTGTGGTACAGCATCTATTTTAGGAAACAAAACCTGATCTTTAGAGCTTGCCAATAAAGCAGAAAACTCATCTGCTGGTGCAGTAAACCCCTCAGCACCACTGGCCGCTTTTTGCCGTAGCAAGGCAAATTTTGCCGCATCGATTCCACCGGCGAGCAAACTTGCCGGATTAAAATCAGCGTCTTCTAAAGCGCTAAAATCCTGAGCGTCTTTAGCATTACCTTCGCCTAGTAAGCCTTGACCCAGCTTGCTCAGATCCAGCACGCTGCCTTCAACGCCCACTTCATTTTGCACATCGGCAATCACAGGCGCTGTTTGAGAGATTGCCTGCGCTTGCAACATCGCCAGCCAAGGCTGAACAGCTTGCACACTAGCAGCAACGGCTTGTTTTTCTTCGCTATTCGCGCTGCCTTCTGCGGGCTCTGATGGTTTTTTCTCACCTGACTCGGCAGACTGCCCTTCCTGGCGGGTATTGACTTCGCGCTCCAGTACTTTGGCAAACGGCTGAGCAGTATCTGCCCCCATTGAAACTGAGGAACGTAAATCTGTTGAACGACTCGTTTGCGCACTGGCTGTAACAGTGAGATTGCTCGCCATGACCAGGCTCCTCAATAAATGTAAACATAACATAAGCAATTGCAGTGCCAGCCCTGATAAATGGCTATGATAAACTCAGCAAATGTCTTATCCCCGTAAGCGGGAAAGCACGCCCAGAAGACCCCAAAGCTTTTGTTTCAGTCCTTGTTGATGCTCGTTTTAGAATGGCATGGGGCTATCGTGTTTTAAGGAGAAATAATGGCTGAAGATTCAGATGCAGAACGCACGGAGCCCGCCTCTGGCAAGCGCCTTGAGGAGGCGCGAAGTAAAGGACAAATTCCACGCTCGCAAGAATTAGCCACTTTTTCAATTTTAATGGTTGGCGTAGTCGCCCTGATCAAGCTTGGGCCTGAGCTGCTACAAACTTTAAAAACCATTTTTGTCACCGAGCTTACTTTTAACCGCGCCACCATCGCCGACCCCAATCAAATGCTGCTGCACTTTATGAGCTCAAGCTATAAAGCACTGATGGCCTGCCTGCCGATTATTCTGCCCTGCGCACTTATAGCAATAATTACGCCTGTTTTAGTCGGAGGCTGGCTATTTACCTTTGATGCCTTAGCGCCCAATTTCTCCCGCATGAATCCCATTAGTGGCATTGGCCGTATGTTTACGCTTAAAAGCGTTGTAAACATGGTTAAAACCATTCTTAAATCGAGCTTAATTGGTGGTGTAGCCGCTTGGGTGCTCTGGAGTGAAAGAGAAGAATTTTTGCAGCTAATTACCATGCCGCTGGAGATAGGCCTGCCCTTTATGTGGGATATGGTGCAACACACTTTATTGCTCGTCATTAGCTCGCTCGCTCTTTTAGCAGCGATTGATGCGCCCTATCAGCTTTGGGATTATTACAAGGGCCTGCGCATGACCAAGGAAGAAGTCAAGCAGGAAGGGAAAGATGCCGAAGGCTCAGCGGAAGTAAAAGGTAGGATTCGCCAGTTGCAACACGAAGCCGCCCGAAAACGCATGATGAGTGAGATTCCCAAAGCCAATGTGATTGTCACCAATCCGACTCACTACGCTGTGGCGCTGCAATATACCGAAGCCATGCGTGCGCCCAAGGTCGTAGCCAAAGGCGCATTTTTACTGGCAGAGCGCATTATTGAGCTAGGCAAAGAGCATAAAGTGATTGTAGTGCGTACCCCGCCTTTTGCCCGAGCGCTCTATCATCATGCTGAACTCGGAGCCGAGATTCCCGCTGCACTGTATACTGCGGCAGCTGAAGTGCTGGCTTATATCTACCAGCTTAAACACTGGCAAAATTATGGTGGCGATGAGCCCAACCTGGCCGATGAGCTACCTGTACCTAGCGAGCTAGACCCCGGCAGCGAAACATAACGATCAATCCAGAGCTTAATGCCCCATGTGGCGTACATTTAATTACAGCAAATTAGCCGGCCCTGCGCTGGTGCTTATGGTGCTCGGCATGATGGTTTTGCCGCTGCCCGCGCTTGTGCTCGATTTCTTTTTTACCTTCAATATTGCGATTTCCATCATTGTGCTCATGGTGGCGCTTTACACCCGTAAGCCGCTTGAATTCTCCAGCTTCCCCACTATTTTGCTGTTTACCACCCTACTGCGGCTGTCTTTAAATGTAGCCTCAACCAAGCTGGTGCTGACAGAAGGCCACAATGGCGCAGATGCTGCAGGTAAGGTGATTGAAGCGTTTGGCCACGTTTTGATTGGTGATAATTTAACCGTCGGTGTGATCGGTTTTATTATTCTGACCATTATTAACTTTGTGGTGATTACCAAGGGTGCGGGGCGCATTGCCGAGGTATCTGCCCGCTTTACGCTGGACGCCATGCCCGGTAAGCAAATGGCAATTGATGCGGATTTAAACGCCGGCATGATAGGCGAAGAAGACGCCAGACGCCGCCGCTCAGAAATCTCGCAAGAAGCTAATTTTTTCGGCTCTATGGATGGTGCATCCAAGTTTGTGCGTGGCGATGCGGTGGCCGGGATAATGATCATGGTGATCAATATCATCGGCGGCTTGATTGTTGGTATGGCGCAGCATGATCTGCCTTTTGCCGAAGCGGGAAAAACCTACACCCTGCTGACCATTGGTGATGGCCTTGTAGCGCAAATCCCCTCTCTGATTATCTCGGTCGCGGCCGGTATTGTGGTTTCACGCGTAGGGGACGGCGAAGATTTATCCGAGCAAATCTTAGGTCAGATGTTTTCTCAGCCGCAGGTCATGTATGTTACCGCAGGTGTTTTAGGCGTTTTAGGCATTATCCCCGGCATGCCCCATATGGCCTTTTTGCTTATGGCTTTTATTTTAGGCGGCATCGCCTGGCAGCTTGACCAGCGCAACAGAACCAACGCTCTGCAAACTGCAGCAGCCGATGGCGGGGCAGCAGGCCCCGCAGGCGCTCCGGGTGGCGCGCCCGCTGCAACGCCCCCCTTGCAAGAAGTCAGCTGGAATGATGTCCAGCCCGTCGATCCGGTCGGCTTGGAAGTTGGCTACCGGCTGATCCCGCTCGTCGATCGCAATCAAGATGGCGAATTACTGCGGCGCATTCGCGGCATCCGTAAAAAAATTGCACAAGAGCTAGGCTTTTTGGTGCCCTCCGTGCATATCCGCGATAATTTAGAGCTTAAGCCCAACCAATACCGCATCCAACTCAAAGGCGTAGATGTGGGCACGGGTGAAGCTTTTGCAGCGCAATGGCTGGCCATTAATCCGGGCAACGCCATCGGCCAACTGCCTGGCACGCCAACCCAAGACCCTACTTTTGGCCTACCTGCCGTCTGGATTGATGGCAGCTTACGCGATCAGGCGCAAGCCTTTGGCTATACCGTGGTGGATGCTTCCACCGTGGTGGCCACCCATATCTCAAATATTTTACAAAGCCATTCTGCTGAGCTTTTAGGCCGCGAAGAAGTCCAGCAATTACTTGAGCACTTTGGCAAAGAAGCACCCAAGCTGCTGGAAGACTTGGTTCCCAAAATTATTCCTGTCGGCACTTTACAGAAAGTATTACAAAATTTACTTGAAGAAGGGATGCATATCCGCGACTTGCGGAGCATCCTGGAAACACTGGCCGAGCATATTGTCCGCACCCAAAATATCGACGAGCTAACCGCTGCCGTGCGTGTGGCGCTGGGCCGGGCGATTGTTCATCAGCTTTTCCCTGGCGAAAACGAATTGCAAGTTGTGACGCTTGAGCCACAGCTCGAAAATATTCTACTCTCGGCCGTCTCGGGTAATTCGCAAGGCGGCTTAGAGCCTGGCCTTGCCGAGCGCGTATTGAAACAAGCCTCTGAATTATCTGAGCAATTAGAGCAGCAAGGTCTGAGCACCGTGCTGATCGCCCCTGCCCAGCTGCGCCCGATGCTAAGCCGATTTTTACGCCGCTCTATTCCGGGCTTACGCGTGATTGCGCATACCGAGATTCCTGATAGTAAAACCATCAGAATTGTAGGGATGTTAGGGGCCAATTAAACTCGAATCAGGTAGGTAAAAACAACTGTCCAGATAAATTAAAGAATAATTACCTAATTAAGCTAGGTATGCTTAAGAGTAAACTGACAAAACATACTAAAATACACGCAGCTAAACTGTATATTTCATACCCATTGGCTTGCACGAGGATCATCTTTTGTTTTCAGACGGCAACTGGATATGGTCGTAAAAAAGTTCTACGGAGCGACTACACGTGACGCGCTGCGTCAGGTTCGGGACGAACTTGGCCCAGATGCGCTTATCTTATCCAACCGCCAGGTGTCTGGTGGTGGCATAGAGATCATGGCCGTGGCAGACGCCGATGTCGCCGCGCTGACCAACGTCCAAAACGTTGCCGCACAGCCACGCCCTGCGCCACAACAAAATACCCGCGGCGCGCAAAATGGCGCAAAGCTGCTACAAAGCGCGCAAGCTGCTGCGCCAATCAGCAAAGCCCTCGCCCGCTCTTACGCCATCCCCGATGATGACGATGAAGAACCCAGCACCAAGCATATCCTGCACGATGAGCCGGTTGTCCTGCGCAGCAATCGCCATGCACCACGCCAGCCGGAGCCTGCCGCTACCGCGCCCATACCGCTCGACAGCAATCCAGAATATCAGCAGCCCAGACCTAGCCGCCCAGCACCACGGCCTGCGCCGCCACCACCGCGTCGTCCTGCCCAGGCCTTGCCTACTTTCAGCTTTGAAGACGATGAAGCACCACCAACACAAAGCCTGGCTGATAAAGCAGCGATGGATGGCATTGCACGCGAAATCCGCCTCTTGCGTGGCTTACTAGAAAGCCAGCTCGCAGGCATGGCTTGGGGTGAATTATCGCGCCATGCGCCTGAAAAGCTCGAAGCCTTGCGCCAGCTTTTATCCGCTGGATTTTGCCCAGCGCTTTCACGCCAACTCGTTGAAAAAATGCCAGCGCAAATGACGCTGGATCAAGGCATGCGCTGGGTAAAAGCCGCGCTCACGCATAATCTGGCTGCAGCGACCACAGACGACGATTTGATCAACCGCGGCGGAATCTACGCCCTCATCGGCCCGACGGGTGTGGGTAAAACCACCACCGTAGCCAAGCTGGCGGCGCGTTGTGCGCTCTTACACGGGCCAGATTCGGTGGCCCTGCTCACCACCGACAGCTACCGGATTGGTGCGCACGATCAGCTGCGTATTTACGGCCGCATCATCGGTGTGCCGGTGCATGAAGTCAAAGACGAAACCGATTTGCAATTTACCCTTGCCGATCTGAGCGAAAAGCATCTGGTACTGATTGATACCGTCGGCATGGGGCAGCGCGATCAGCGCATCAGTGAGCAACTAGCCTTGTTTGACGAAGACAATGTATCGACCCTGCTGCTGCTCGCTGCCAATGCTCAAACGGGCACGCTAGACGATGTGGCACGCCGCTATCGCAATACCCATTTAGCGGGCTGCATTCTGACTAAGCTCGATGAAACCATGAATTTAGGCGGCTGCCTTGATGTGGCGATCCGGCATAAACTCCGCCTGCACTTTTTAACCAATGGGCAGCGTGTGCCAGAAGATCTGCACCGTGCCAATGTGTCGTATCTGGTTGATAGAGCCTTCAGAGGCGAAACGCAAAACAGCGCTTTTACCCTCAAGCCTGATGAATTTCCACTCTTTATGGGCGCGCAAGGCGGCACGATGGATAGCCCGCTTGATTTCAATATAAACCATGCGAGCCATTCCCGTGGCTAGTCTTTGGTCAGATCAAGCAGCGGGCTTGCGCGCCATGATTGCCCCAACGCCCTGCCGCAGCATCAGCCTCAATGGCGGTCGCGGCGGCAGTGGCACCACCACGCTGGCGATTAACTTGGCCGCAGCGCTGGCCGAACGCAATCGTGAAGTGATTTTATTAGACGAATTCACCGGCATGGGCAATGCCGCCCACCGCATGCGCCTAGAACAAAAACACGAGCTGGATCATGTGTTGCGCCGTGAAGTCACGCTGGCCGATACCCTGCTTGCTACCGAAGCGGGCTTTTCTATTTTGCCGATTAGCGCCAAAGCCACCGTATTAAGCAGCCTGAATGAGCGCGAGCTAACGTGGCTATCAGCCGAATTTGAACAGCTCACCCAATACGCCGAGTTTTTACTACTCGATACCCGCCCCTCCGCCAGCCATGGCGTGCCCTGCCTTAGCCTTGCTGCCGACGATGTGATGGTAATTGTATCCAATAGCGCCGAATCGCTCACCGACGCTTACGCCACCATTAAATTACTCGGCACCGAATACGCAAGGCGTGATTTCCGGATTTTAGTCAATCGCGTCGATACCATTACCGAAGCAGGGCTGATTTTTAATCGCCTTAAAAGCGTGGCCAAGCAGTATTTGGGCGATGCGGTGCAAATGAAATTGATTGGCTATGTGCCCGAAGACGAAAAACTAAAACGTGCATCCCGTTTGGGACGCACCGTACTTGATGCCTTTCCTGACGCCGATTCCAGCCATGCTTTCCGCCAGCTTGCCGATGTGATGCTACGCTGGCGCAAACCGCTCCATAGCGTAGACAGCAGCGGTTTTCTCTACCGTCTGGTGGAATCCAGCCGCCTGCTCACAGAACAACTCCAGCATTAAAGGGCGATTACGATTGCTCAAACTTAAGTATTCAAACCATAAAACGACTTTCTTCACTGAGATCAAGATCCTCAGCCAAGATTCAAGGCTTAATCCTATTTTTTTTCCTCGCTGGGGTTGTTAATGGCTCAGCTTGCAATCAGCCCCCGCCCCCAAAACACAACCCTGCAGCTCTCTGGCCGCCTGGATGCACAAACTGTTGCCCCACTCTGGGCAAAAATTCGGCAAGCGGGCGCTTGCGAAGTAGACGCCAGTGGTGTGACTTATTGTGATGGCGCGGGTGTGGCGCTTTTTTATACCTTGGCTCAAGGTGGAGCCACTATTCATCATCTGGCCCCGCCCTTTGCCGAATTACTCGATGTTTTTCAAATTGAAAAACCTCTTTTTAAAGCCCCACCCTCACCCCCAATCGGCTGGCTTACCGCACTAGGCAAAGCCACGGCAGAACACAAAACAGCACTACGCATCGCCATCACTTACTTGGGGGAGCTAAGTGCTGCCATCCATCAGATCTTGCTGGCCCCAAGCAAATTAAGAATCCGCGAAGTGCTCGCCACGGCCAGTAAAAATGGCGCAGACGCACTGCCCATCGTGGCCCTGATTGCCGCCTTGCTGGGGATGATTTTGGCGTTTCAATCGGCCATTCCGATGCGCCAGTTTGGCGCTGAAGTGTTTGTGGCTGATTTAGTCGGCCTATCGCTGGTACGGGAACTTGCCCCCTTAATGATGGCTATTTTATTAGCGGGGCGCACAGGCGCGGCCTTTGCGGCTGAGCTAGCCAGTATGAAAGTCAACGAAGAACTGAATGCCTTAGTGACTTTGGGCCTCAACCCCATCCGCTATCTGGTGCTACCCAGAATTATCGCCACCACGCTTATGGCACCGCTGCTCTCTGCCTGCGCGGTGCTGATTGGCCTCGTCGGCGCAGCCATCGTGATGCTGAGTTTTAATATTCCTATTCAAACCTATATCACCCGCGTTTCAACCATTGTTGATTTAGGCGATTTTACCGGCGGCTTGTTTAAAGCCGCTGTATTTGGGATGGAGATCGCACTGATCGGCTGCTATCGCGGCTTGCAAGCAGGCAGCGGAGCCAGTGCAGTGGGCGCGGCCACTACGCAAGCAGTCGTCAGTAGCATTGTGGCAATTGTGGTGAGCGATGGGCTGTTTGCTTTTATTTTTTATCTGGCAGGCTGGTAATGAGCGACGCCATTATTCAAGTAAAGCAGCTGCAATGTGCCTACGGCGATCGTATTATTTTGCGTGATGTGAGCTTTGAGGTCAGCAAGGGCGAAATCATTACCATCTTAGGCGGATCAGGCTGCGGCAAATCCACCCTGCTCAAGCATATGATTGGTTTACTGCCCGCTCGCCAAGGCGAAGTTTTGATTGGCGGCGAAGATATTATTCATGCGCTTGGCGAAACGCGGCAGCGCATTTTGGCCCGCATCGGGGTGATGTATCAATCGGGCGCGCTATTTGGCTCGCTCTCCGTACTAGAAAACGTCATGCTGCCGCTGGCAGAATACACCGCACTCAATGCAGAAGCCCGCGAGATAGTCGCCCGTTTAAAGCTGCGCTTAGTAGGGCTAGAAGCCTATGCCGATTTTTTGCCCAGTGCTTTATCAGGCGGCATGCAAAAGCGCGCGGCCATTGCCCGAGCGTTGGCACTCGACCCACAAGTCTTATTTTTAGACGAGCCATCAGCGGGGCTAGACCCGATCACGGCAGCAGAATTAGATGCCTTGATTTTGCAATTAGCGCATAGCCTGCACACCACCTTTATTGTGGTAACGCATGAGCTAGCCAGTATTTTTAGCATTGCCGACCGGGCCATCATGCTCGATAAGGAAACTCAGGGCGTGTTAGCCATCGCCCCGCCTTCAGAGTTGGCCAGTCACTCCGACCCACGTATTAGTCATTTTTTTAATCGGCATATTCATTGATGAGTGCTCAAAAACAACATTTCCGACTAGGTGTCTTTGTCCTTGCTGCGCTAAGTATCTGCATTATTCTGGCCATCGCCTTTGGTGCCGGACGCTGGACTCGTACCACGATCACACTAGAGAGCTACTTTAATGAATCGGTACAAGGCATCGATATTGGCTCCAAAGTAAAATACCGGGGCGTGATTGTGGGAGAAGTCAGCCATATAGGCTTTACTTATTCCCGCTATGAGCAGGAACTAGAGCCTAGCGAGCGCCAGCAATATGTGCTGATCGAGGCCAAGCTACGCCCTGAATTATTTGGCGGCAAAAGCATGCCGTTTCCTGATCAAAGCTATCTCAGCAAGGAAATCGATAAAGGCCTGCGTGTCAGGCTTAATCCACAAGGCTTAACCGGCACGAGCTACTTAGAAATTGATTATCAGGATCCAGGCCGCAATCCCATCCTAGCCATAGAGTGGCAACCGCAGAATCTCTATATTCCGTCGACTCGCAGCACTGTCGCTCAATTAGTAAACAGCACCCAAAACCTCGCATTACGGCTGCAAAAACTGGATATCGAAGGGCTAATCAGCAATTTGAATAAGCTATTAAGCACGGCCAATACCAAGATGGACGAAGTGCCATTGCAAGCCTTAACAAAAAAAATGCTCGTCATTATGGAGAAACTGGAAAAAATTCCCTTTGATGAATTAAGCACCGAGGCCAGTGGCTTGATGCACGAGGCGCGCGCCAGCAATCAATCCATTCAAAAATTACTGGCCGATCCGGCCTGGGCCAGTATGCCTGGCGATTTGGCTGCCAGCAGCAAACAAGCAAGAGCACTGCTTGAAAACCCCAGCTTAGCAGGCAGCTTACAAAAAATGGAAAGCAGCTTAAATCGCCTAGACCGGCTGCTTGCTGAGCACGAGGGTGGCTTAGACAGTACTCTCAATAATATGCAGCAAATCAGCGAAGACTTGCGTGTCATCAGCGAATCGGCCCGCGCCAACCCCACCGGCCTGCTGCTAGGCAAACCGCCAGCGCCCTATGTGCTGCCTGCGGCTAAAAAATGATTTCAAAAAGCACAAAAGTGACAAGCCTACCTTCATTGAATCGCTTTTATATTGATGACAACACCTTATGAAACAACTGATCGTCTTACTTTGCACAGTTCTCTTAGCCGCTTGCGGCACAGCAATTCCTATTAAAGAAACTTACCTGCCCGTTGCAGAACGTACTGGTATGGCGCAAGCAAAGCACTTTAAGGGCAGTTTACAAATTGCTCCTTTCAGTGCTCAAGCCCCCTTTGCCGAACGCAGTTTCTTTTACAGGGAAAGCGCCCAGCGTTTTGTAAAAGACCCCTATCGTGAATGGCTATCCCCGCCTGCACAGCTGCTCACCTTAAGCACTCAACGCTGGCTGCAAGCCAGTGGTTTATTTAGCGAAGTGCTGCCACTGGCTGCTAAACAAGCAGGAGATTACCAATTATCCGGGGAATTGCTAACACTTCATACCGACCTGCAAGCCCAGCCCCTTGCAGTAGCAAAACTGCATATACGCTTAAGCTCGGCGAATTCCCCTGTTATACTCGATACTATTCTTACGGCAAATGAACCTCTAACTGGCACAACGGCCAATGAAATTGCAGCGGGATTGGATCGCGCGCTTGCAAACACGCTTAAGCAACTAGAAAGCACGCTGATTTCACTTCCCTAGGCTAAACTGACTTTGCCACCTCACAGTAGAAACCCATGGCCGCGCCACGCGCACTTTCCCTCTATCGGCAGACCCAGGCAAGCAGCGAAGACGATTACGTTACGCTTCATACCTCACTGGTCAAACGCATCGCCTATCATCTGGTGAGCCGTTTGCCTGCCAGCGTGGAAGTGGATGATTTAATCCAAGTGGGCATGATGGGCTTGATGGAAGCCGCCAAAAGTTTTGACCCGAATGCAGGCGTGTTGTTTGAAACCTTTGCCTCGCAACGTGTTCGCGGCGCAATGCTGGATGAATTAAGAAGCGCTGACTGGATGCCGCGCCAGGCTAGAAAGCATATGCGGGATATTGAAGCCGCCTTAGTGAAGCTGGGACATAAGCTAGGCAGAGCGCCGCTGGAAAGCGAAGTGGCAAGCTACCTTCAGCTTAGCCTAGAAGAATACCAAGATATGCTGACCGAGGCCCGTGGCCATCAGCTTGTGCACTTAGATGACTTTGAAGAAGACGAAGAAAGCCATCACAGCGAACACAATATCGCAGATCAAACGCAAAACCCATTGCATCAATTATCAGAAACCCATTTTAAGCAAAAATTAATTGAAGCCATTGATGTGCTGCCAGAACGGGAAAAACTCGTCATGGCGCTGTATTACGACGAAGAACTCAATCTTAAAGAAATTGGTGCCGTGCTCAGCGTAACCGAATCCCGTGTTTGCCAACTACACAGCCAGGCCATTGCCCGGCTGCGGGCCCGATTAGGCGATTGGACAGGCCAATAAGCGAAATATATAAATAAAAGCAGATTAGGGAATATGGATAAGATTAGTATTTTTGGCATTTTGCTTGGCTTAACAGCGATTGTTCTCGGGCAAATTCTAGAGGGCGGCCATGTTGCATCTCTGATGCAAGCCACTGCCTTTCTGATTGTCACCGGCGGAACACTCGGTGCGGTGATGCTGCAAACACGGCAAGATCATTTTATTGCGGGTTTAAAAATGGTGAAGTGGATTTTTATCCCTCCACAGCACGATTTTAAAAAACAACTGGGCGTACTCGTAAACTGGGGCCAGCAAGCGCGCCGTGGAGGCCTTCTGGCCCTTGAAGCCTATGTGCAAAGCGAGAAAGATCCTTTTGTAAAACGCGGCCTGCAAATGGTTGTCGATGGGGCCGAACCCGAAGTCATCCGCCGCGCCTTAGAGCTAGATATCGATGTATTTGAAGACCGTGCCCGCTCAGCCGCCAAAATTTGGGAAGCAGCCGGCGGCTACTCCCCTACCATCGGCATTATCGGTGCGGTAATGGGCCTGATTCATGTGATGGAAAACCTCACCGATCCTTCCAAACTGGGTGCAGGGATCGCTGTCGCTTTTGTCGCCACCATTTACGGCGTAGCCATGGCCAATCTCTTATTTCTGCCGATTGCCCATAAGCTAAAACAACATATCCAAACCGAAGTAAGACGCCGTGAAATGCTGGTAGAAGGCCTGGTCACCATCGCCAACGGTGAAAATCCACGGGTGCTGGAAAATAAACTAGCGGGGTTTTTGTCTTAAAAACTAGAGCAAGATTATTACCTTAGGGCGGATACAACCCGCCAAAATAATTTCAAACCCAGCCACCATGACTTGCCCCCACCCAACCTCATTCGCAATCGCAATCGCCCTGCGGAGATTTCACCATGCTCTGGTTTGCCAAATGGCTACGCCTTATCCTTGCCTGGCTAGATCTCTCTGCTTTTACCCTGCTAATGCTGCTGCTTGCTCGTCTGCCTGTGACACTTTTATCTGCTTGGTACCCCTCATTATTTCAAGCTTGGTGCCGCTGTTTTGTGAGCGCGCTAGGAGTAGAGCTGCACATTCATCAACACCACAAGCATCCGCTCCCTGCTCAATATATCCTGATTGCCAATCATCCTTCGGCCTTAGAAGATGTGGGTATACCCGCTTTTTTCCCTGTTAGAAATTTAGCCAAAGAAGAAGTGCGCAATTGGTGGTTTGTGGGGCGGATTGCTGAAGCGGCGGGGACTATCTTTGTAAAACGCGAAGAAAAAGATGCTCGTCACGCGGCGCTGCTCAATATGATTGCGGCGGTTAATGCAGGACATTCTATTGCGCTTTATCCGGAAGGAGGCTGTAAGGGCCGCCGCCTGTGGGATAAGTTTTTATACGGCGCGTTTATCGTGTCTCTCGAAACCAAGGTGCCGATATTGCCCGTATTTTTACATTACGAAGCACAAGAAGCCTTTGAATGGGCCCCAAATACCACACTGCTGCAAAAAATAGGGCAGATTATGTGCTCACCGAATAAGGTAGCGCACTATCATATTTTTGATCCGCTGGAAGCCAGCCAGTTTAAAGATAAAGATGATTACTCCCGCCATACCTATGCGCTTTATTTAGAATGGCAAAAGCGTTTTCTTGAGTGAGCCTTCACACCAATCCATTGGCTTATTACCCAAATTAAACAGTCAACTGCTGTTTGTAGGATGTTGCCGCTATAATTAGCGGCATATTCATAGCAACCAAGCCAAACATGGCCATATTTCGTAAAAAAAACGTCGCGAATGTATCCAGCCGCGCCGCCTTGCCACCACAGATCGCTATTTTATTACGCGAATCATGGTGGTTTATTTTGGTCGTCTTAGTGATTTACCTCGTCTTGGTATTGAGCACCTATAGCCCCGGAGATCCCGGCTGGTCGCATAGCGCCACCCGGCCTGAAATCCACAATCGAGGCGGTGCTGTTGGCGCATGGGTTGCCGATATCTTGCTCTACTTATTTGGCTTTTCAGCTTGGTGGTGGGTAGGCTTTTGCTTTGCCGCCATCTTATGGGGCTATCGCCGGATTGATCATGTGAGTGATGGCGCTCGCCCTACAGTACTCTTTGCCTGCATCGGTTTTTTGCTAATTATTCTGGCCAGCTCTAGCTTTGAAGCGCTACGTTTACACAGTATTCATGCCGTATTACCACAGGCACCGGGTGGAATATTAGGCGTGACGCTGGGTGGCTGGCTCTATCTCAGCTTTGGCTTTTCTGGTGCAACCCTGTTTTTGCTGGCCACAATTTGCATCGGTATTTCACTCTTTACCGGCCTATCCTGGCTGCATTTGATGGAAAACTTGGGAGCCCTCATCGAGCTGAGCGCGCTTAAAGCAAAAGATGCCATTCAGGCATCGCGCGATCGAAAAATTGGCCGAGAAGCCAAAGTGCAGCGCAGCGAGAAAGTCACCTCAGAGAAAAAACGCTTTGATGATAAGCCCCCTGTGCGCATAGAAGCAGCTCACGCCGAAGCACCCGTCATCGCAGCTAAGCTCAGCAAGAAAGCGCAGGAAGAACAGCAAAAAGCCGCACAAGTGCCGCTGTTTAATGCTGAAGACTTACCTATGATTGCCAGCAACCAGGCTTTGCCACCGATCAAGCTACTCACGCCTGCACCACCCGCTAAAGAAACGATCAGCAAGGAAACACTGGAATTCACCTCAAGGCTGATCGAGAAAAAGCTGGCCGACTTTAATGTAGAAGTCAAAGTGATTGCCGCCTACCCCGGCCCCGTAATTACCCGCTACGAGATTGAGCCCGCAGTCGGTGTAAAAGGCTCGCAAATTGTCAATTTGATGAAGGATTTATCGCGCGCGCTAGGCCTTGTTTCGATTCGCGTTGTAGAAACTATCCCGGACAAAACCTGCATGGGGCTTGAGCTACCCAACCCAACACGGCAGATGATTCGCCTATCAGAGATTTTATCCTCCGAGCCTTATCACGCCATGAGCAGCAAACTCACCATTGCGCTGGGTAAAGATATTACTGGCAAGCCAATCGTGACCGATCTGGGCAAAGCACCCCATATGTTGGTTGCAGGGACAACTGGCTCGGGTAAATCGGTTGGTGTGAATGCGATGATTTTAAGCTTGGTCTACAAGGCCACGGCAGATGAAGTGCGATTTATTATGATCGACCCCAAAATGCTCGAGCTATCGGTTTACGAAGGCATCCCGCATTTGCTGGCCCCTGTGGTCACTGATATGAAGCTGGCCGCCAACGCGCTGAACTGGTGCGTGGCCGAGATGGAAAAACGCTATCGCCTGATGAGTACCTTTGGTGTGCGTAATTTGGCCGGTTTCAACCAAAAAGTTCGCGAAGCCGAAAAAGCCGGTAAGCCACTCACCAATCCCTTTACGCTAACACCGGAAGATCCTGAGCGGCTTGAGCACCTACCGTTTATTGTGGTGGTGGTGGATGAGTTTGCCGATCTGATTATGGTGGCGGGTAAGAAAATTGAAGAGCTCATCGCCCGCCTCGCACAAAAAGCTCGTGCTGCCGGTATCCATTTGATTCTGGCCACCCAGCGCCCATCTGTGGACGTCATTACCGGCCTGATCAAGGCCAATATCCCGACACGGCTGGCGTTTCAGGTATCCAGCAAGATTGATAGCCGCACCATTCTGGATCAAATGGGTGCAGAGGCCTTGCTGGGTCAGGGGGATATGCTCTTCCTACCGCCGGGTAGTGGCTATCCGCTGCGCGTGCACGGTGCCTTTGTAGACGACAACGAAGTGCATCAGGTAGTTGAAAACCTCAAGCAACAAGGCGAGCCTAACTATATCGACGGGATACTGAATGGTGGCTTTGAAGCCGAGGCTGCAGCAGGTGGTAGCAGCAGCGAAAGTAATAATGAAAGCGATCCACTCTACGATGAAGCGGTTGCCTTTGTACTCAAAAGCCGCCGTGCGTCGATTTCATCAGTGCAACGTCAGTTACGCATTGGCTACAACCGTGCTGCAAGGCTGATTGAGCAGATGGAAGCCGCAGGCTTGGTCAGCGGCATGGAAACCAACGGCAATCGCACTGTGCTGGCCCCTGCTAGTGAATAAGGGGCCCACGCCCAAAGCATAGGCACTTCCCCAACAAACAGTTGGGGAAGTGCCTTGCAAAATTGCACCCAGCCCCATCAATAAGCCGTTTACCTGTTTTATCTCAGCCCTATTAAGCAACCTTTAGCTCGGTAAGGATAAAACACGTTTTTCGCCAGGCATACCCACCCTTTCTTAGGTCACAGTTAGCCCAAAGCAGGCACTATTTTTACTCGATATTTTTGCGTGTTTACAAATATCTACCAAACCCAGCCCCAAGCCGCACAGAGCCTAGCCATAGCGCACAAAACACGAGTAGAAAAAACATAATTACCTAAGGGCAAAGTGACATAACTCTTGAAACAAAGTAGGGATCTATGCTATAAATCCGGTTTTTCTCAGAAGTCAGGGAATTACCCACCATGGCACGAGTATGTGAAGTCACCGGCAAACGCCCAGTGACAGGGAACAATGTTTCCCACGCCAATAACAAGACTAAGCGTCGTTTTCTTCCTAATCTGCACAGCCGCCGTTTCTGGGTAGAAAGCGAAAACCGCTTCGTTCGTCTGCGTGTATCTAACGCAGCACTCCGTACTATCGATAAACTAGGCATCGAAGTCGTCCTCGCGGATCTCCGCGCTCGTGGCGAAGTTTGAGGCTGAGGTAAGAAATCATGCGTGAAAAAATCAAGCTGGAATCCAGCGCAGGTACTGGTCACTTTTACACAACGACCAAGAACAAGCGCACAATGCCAACTAAGCTAGAAATCAAGAAGTACGATCCCGTGGTTCGTAAACACGTGATCTACAAGGAAACCAAGCTGAAGTAATTCAGTTGTTGTACGGTGGCCTTCATACTCGAACCCTGCCCTTGGTGGGGTTTTTGTATTTCTGGCGTCTCAAAAAAAGCCAGACTTAATCTGGCTTTTCCTCTGCCTTCTGTACAAAATCAGGGTAAATCCCATTCAGTTTTAAGCGAGCTTTTGAGCATGCTAATCAACGGATCTTGCTCTCTATCTGCCGAATAAATAAATTGCAAAGGCACTCGCACCGCAATCTCCCCACCTCGCCACAAGGCAATCGAGCCATCGGCTACAAATCGCTTCGCCGTTCGCTCAGCCAAAATAGCCACACCCATTCCCGCTTTAACTAACTCCACCAGCGTTGCTTCTTCATCAAACTCACCCACAATTTTTGGCGCAATATTCTGACTGCGCCATAGCTCTAAAGTGATTTCTGCAAGACTGGTAAATTGAGACAAACCCAACCAAGGTGCTTTACCTAGGGTTTTCCAATCCGCATTAGCTAGCTCAGCAGCCATGCTCGGTGGCAAGGCGACACAGAAACCAATCTCAGTAAGCTGTAATGTGGTGACATTCTGATAGGGATTGCGTCCCAGATAAAAACCACCGTCCAGCACTTTTTTTCGTACATCATTTAACACACTCACCGAAATACCATGAGTCGTTTGGGCCGAAATCAAGGGATACTTCTCACGCAAATGGGCCAGCCAAGAGCCTAGACGCAGCCTTGCAGGTACACCAATCGTGCCAATTTTAACTTTTCCCCTAGGCTCGCCAGCAAGTGCTTTTGCGCGATTTTGCATACCACGCGCCAAAGCGAGGATGTTTTCTGCATCCGGCTGTAATAGCTTTCCCGCCTCGGTAAGCTGCACGCCACCGGGGAAACGCTCAAACAGAGGAACGCCAAATTCTTCTTCTAATGCCTTAATTTGCGCCGTTACGGCAGGCTGAGACAGATGCAATAATTCTGCAGCTTGAGTCAGATGCCCCTGCTGTGCAACGGCAATAAAAGTGCGAAGTTGGTAGATTTCCATGCGGAAAGTATGCTCAAAAATACGTTCACTGTCAGCTTATTCACCAGAATAGGCGATGCTCTGTGTAGATAAAGTATCTGCCTAAGCGCTAGGCAAAGTGCAACGCAACATCAGCTTTGCTGATTTTGTGCATCAAAAATTGCAATTAGCATCTAAAGATCGCTGTCGTTACATTACAGATCGGTTGTCCCTTCCGGGATCCACCTTGTATCGAAGGAGGAGTCTAAGCATGAATGAACCTATCATCGACCGTATTCAGCACAATCCAAAATTTGCCGAACTGGTCCAGAAGAAAACCAGCCTCTCCTGGCTTTTATCATCAGTCATGCTGGTGATCTACTACGGCTTTATTCTGGTCATTGCATTTTCCCCCACAACGCTGGGGATCCCGCTCTCTAGTAACAGTGTCACCACCATCGGTATTCCCATTGGCATCATGGTGATTTTATCGGCCTTCGTGCTCACCGGCATTTATGTACGCCGTGCCACTGAATTTGATCAGTTGACCCGTGAAATCATCGAGGAAGCAAAGCAATGATGCATAAATTGCAAAAGCAGCTAGGCTGCGGCGCCCTGATGGCGCTTGCCAGCTTGCCAACATGGGCAGCAGGCACCATCGATGGCCCTGTCGCCAAGCAAGCGATGAACTGGCACGCCATCATTATGTTTTTTCTATTCGTCGCCTTTACCCTTGGGGTCACTTACTGGGCAGCACGTAAAACCCGCTCTGCAAAAGATTTTTATTCTGCTGGCGGTGGCATTACCGGTTTTCAAAATGGATTGGCGATTGCGGGCGACTATATGTCGGCTGCGTCATTTCTTGGAATTTCCGCGCTGGTATTTGATACCGGCTACGATGGGCTGATTTACTCGCTAGGCTTTTTAGTAGGCTGGCCGGTGATTACCTTCTTGGTGGCAGAGCGTTTGCGTAACCTTGGTAAATACACCTTTGCCGATGTGGCTTCTTATCGCCTGCAACAAGGCCCAGTGCGCACTTTTGCGGCCACCGGCACACTGGTTGTGGTGGCGCTGTATCTAATCGCGCAAATGGTAGGTGCAGGTAAGCTAATCCAACTGCTATTTGGTCTGAACTACAGCACCGCCGTGGTCATGGTTGGCGTGTTGATGGTGATTTACGTGATTTTTGGTGGCATGTTGGCCACGACATGGGTGCAGATTATTAAAGCCGTGCTGCTCTTATCTGGTGCAAGCTTTATGGCCTTTATGGTGCTTAAACATGTGAACTTCAGCGTTGAAGGCATGTTTGCCCAAGCCGTGCATGTGAAAGAAGCAGGCGCACAGCTCTTAGCCATCAAAGCCTCTGCCGCCTCAGAAGTCGCAGCACAAGCCGTGGCCAGTAATGCGCCTGATGCGGCTACGCTGGTCGAAAAAGCATCGGATGCAGCCAAAGCCGCAGTGAAAGCCGCTAAAAACATCATGGCACCCGGCGGTTTGGTTTCTAACCCCATCGATGCGATTTCTCTTGGCCTTGCATTGATGTTTGGTACAGCGGGCTTGCCGCATATTCTGATGCGCTTCTTTACCGTAAAAGATGCACAGGCTGCGCGAAAATCCGTATTTGTTGCCACAGGCTTTATTGGCTACTTCTACATTCTGACTTTCATTATCGGCTTTGGCGCGATCATGCTGGTCTCCACCGATCCATCGTATAAAGACGCGGCAGGCAAGTTGCTGGGCGGCTCTAATATGGCGGCGATCCACCTTTCACACGCAGTAGGTGGCGATTTATTCCTTGGCTTTATTTCGGCCGTTGCCTTTGCCACCATTCTGGCCGTGGTTTCAGGCTTAACCCTTTCCGGTGCGTCAGCCGTTTCACACGATCTATACGCCAGTGTTTGGCGCCATGGCCGTGTGGATGAAGCAACAGAAATCCGCGTCTCAAAATATGCGACAGTTGGCCTTGGTGTAGTGGCCATCTTGCTAGGCATTATGTTTGAGAAGCAAAACATCGCCTTTATGGTGGGCTTAGCCTTCTCTATCGCAGCATCTGCCAACTTCCCAGTGCTATTTTTATCCATGTTCTGGAAAGGCTTAACCACTCGCGGTGCCGTGATCGGTGGCTACGCAGGTCTGATCTCTGCAGTCGTGCTGATTGTTCTAGGGCCAGCCGTTTGGGTAGATACACTGGGCAATGCCAAGGGCAGCGAATTATTCCCTTATAAAAACCCAGCAATCTTCTCAATGACTTTAGCTTTTGTGATGACTTGGATCTTCTCCATTACAGATAAAAGCACTCAGGCTGATTCTGAGCGCGCCGCATTCTTGCCACAATTTATCCGCTCTATGACCGGCGTGGGTGCAGAAGGTGCGTCAAAACATTAAGAATTTTTAATAAAAAAAACACAACGCCATGCGCAATGCATGGCGTTTTTATTGCGCCGATTTAATGATTAAATTTATTTTTATAAGGATTAATACCCCAATCCTATCAAATTAAGATCAAAATATTGTTGGTTTTGTATCGGGTGTGCAAGTCGCTTTTCTTGCGCACCGTTCTTGGTGCGCAACGACTGCGTCGTTGTACACCCTATAAATGCCGACTCACCCAATTCAATAAGCTTAAGTTGATAGAGTTGATTAATCCCCCCTTCAAAAGATAAAACGAATTTAATCAATACATTAGTTTACACCACAACTTTAACCCCTTTGTCATAATCAAATGGCACTATTCATTTAATTCTAATAAAAGGCTAATTCAATGAAACACACAACACTGGCTATTGCACTCAGTATCGCGCTTGGCTCACTATTGACTGCTTGCAATAGCGACGATACCGAAACCACCACTAGCACAAACAATAAACCCTTTATTATCAGCGGTGTATTTCAAGACTCAGCCGTAGAAGGCTTGGAATACAGCACCACTAGTAACCCAAGCGTGCAATACACCAAGGCCGATGGATTTTATTTATATCAAGTAGGTGACGAAATCACCTTTAAAATTGGCGGCGTAGTATTAGGTAAAGCCATTGCCACCGCTAAATTATCCCCTGCTGATTTAAGCGGTGGCTTTAATGATAAAGCGATTAATATCGCCCAATTATTGCAAACGCTTGATAGCGATGGCGACCCAAGCAATGGGATTAAGCTTGAAGCCACCCAGCGCGATTTATTAAAATCATTAACTGAATCCAGCATCAAATTAGCCGCAAGTGGCAAAGACTTTGGTGCAGAGCTTGCCAAACTTGGCTTGAAAGTGCGTGATCGCAATTTGGCCAGCGAGCATTTTGAATCCACACTCGCCAGTCAGTTTGGCAAAGACAATACCAGCAAGATTGCTGATATCAGCGTAACCAAGCACCAAATTGTGGTCGATCCCAAATTTAATGTGGCCTATCCGGGCACATTAGCGGGCCTGAAAGCCACTTTCCCAAATGGCTTCCCATTTAGCATGGGCTCGGCACTAGCCTTTAAAGAAAAAACCAAAGACGGCGCGATTGAGTTTTATGTATTGAGCGACCGCGGCCCCAATGCCGATTCACCTAATCTGGCCGATGGCACTGCCACCAAAGTATTCCCCGCACCTGATTTCACGCCTAAATTTGGTGTCATGCGCTTAAAAGATGGCGTTGCCAGCCTTGTTTCAGTGACGGATATTTTAAATACCGACGGCAGCAAAACCACGGGCCGCCCCACTGCCGCTAATGAAGTTGGCTCCAGCAAAGAAGCACCTCTATCCGAAACATTGCAAACCCTCGCCACAGATAAAAACGGCATCGACCCAGAAGGAATCGCAGTCGATAAAAATGGTGATTTGTGGATTTGCGATGAATACGGCCCCTTCCTGATCCGTATCGACGCTAAAACCGGCAAGATTGCTGAAAAGCTCTCTCCCGGCGCGGGCCTGCCGGCAGTGCTTGCCCATCGCCAAGCAAACCGTGGCTTTGAAGGCCTTGCCATTACTCCCACCAGCGGCAAAATCTACGCCGCAATACAAAGCAATTTAGAAATCATCGACAGCAAGAAAAACAAATCGACTAAGGCGCTATTCACGCGGATCGCCGAATACGACCCAGCCACCAAGGCCACCCGCATGTTTGCCTACCCGATTGATGCCAACTACGCCAAAAGCAAAGAGCTAAAAATTGGCGATCTGCTGGCGATTTCCGACACCCGCTTCTTGCTGATCGAACAAGGCATTCAAAAAGATGGCCTGATGCATCGCAGTATTTATCTAATCGATATCAGCAGCGCTACCGATCTAAGCGGCAAAACCTTAGGCGATAAGAGAGATCTGGAGTTTGGCGCGATAGCAGATTTGGCGAATATCCAAATGGTGAAGCGCACCAAGCTATTTGATTACGACGCGCTCAGTGGCGGCTTTGGCTATTTGGCTGAGAAATCAGAAGGCCTCGCCATGATAGACGGCAAAACCATTGCCATCGTTAACGATAATGACTTTGATATCAAAGCCAGCCTGCAAGATGCCAAAGGCAAAATCGCCACCGATTGCGTCATCACCGAAGGCAAGCTCACCGGCTGCAAAATTGATGATGTAGCAGTCGCGGCCGATGCGGTGAAATTAAATATCAGCCGAGGCGACCCAACTCAAGCCCCTTCTCGGCTATGGCTATTTAAACTACCAAAGGATATTAAGGAATACAGCGTGAATTAATAGCCATACGGCAAACTCACGTCTTATTCATGCGGCGCAATCGCCCTTGCGCCGCATGAATATCCCCCATTCGGCGTATTGCCGCTGCACGTCGAATACGCCCTACACTGCCAACTCCGCAAGATTTGTCAAATCCCCCCATGCTATTGTTCTGCTCATACGAACAGAGCAAAACAGCGATGCAAAACAACCTCAGCCAAGCCAGTATTGAGCTCCGCCTTCAGCGTGTGATTAGCTATTTGCATACGCATCTGGAGGAAGATTTAGATTTAAATAAATTGGCGGAGATTGCCTGCATGTCGCCCTATCACTGGCACAGGGTTTATTTGGCCGTGTATGGCGAAAGCGTGGTGGCAACGGTGAAGCGTTTACGCCTGCAAGGTGCGGCCACTTTGTTAAGCCATGGTGATCTGCCCATCGAAAAAATAGCCAGGCAATCGGGCTACCCCAATGTGCAATCCTTTACGCGGATTTTTGCTGCGGCTTATGGTTTGCCGCCAGCTCGTTATCGCAAAGAAGGCAGCCCACTTTCTCAGGCCGTATCTACCCCTGCAAGGAGCGAAAAAATGTACCCTGTTGCCATCAAAACCTACCCAGAAATTGAACTATTTGGCCTTGAGCACCAAGGCTCTTATCTAAAAATTAACCAAACATTTGACCTGATTGCCAGCAGCACCAGCGCTCGCTCGCTGTTTACTGCTGACACCCGCTGGATTGGCGTTTACTTTGATGACCCTCACATCACCACAGAAAAAGATCTGCGCTCAAAAGCCTGCATCAGCGTGCCTGCAGGCACATCCTTGGCCGCTCCTTTTGTGCAATATAAAATCGACGCAGGTAAATACGCCGTACTCACTTATCAAGGGCCCTATGCCGATTTAGAAGCTGTTATCCAATGGCTATGCGGCAGCTGGCTACCCGCATCCGGGCAGGAGGCCGCCAACGCCCCGATGTTTGAGGAATACCTCAACGACCCACGTAATACCGCGCCTCAGGAGTTGCTAACTACGCTTTATTTACCGCTGCTCTGATGATGAAAAAATCATGAATACAAAACGGGGCTTGGACAAACCTTACAAGATAAAAACACTAGGCATCCATATTTCAAAGATAAGCGATCAAAGCTATTCCTTACGGCTGTAACATAGATATCCCAACATTACGCAAAACCCTAGCTGAAAAAATGAATGCACAAGCCACGCACCCCGCCATCATCAGGCCTAGAGCTGGGTGCACGTCAGGTGTTCTCTGCCGCCGCCACGCATCCCGTGGATTAAACGCCAGCAGCTTCATCGATAATTTGCTGCGCCATCTCGCCCAGCCGCACTAATGCTTGGATATAGCTTTCATCTAAAGGCTGGCAACAGGATAAACGCAGAGCCGAAGTATGGCGGCCACTGGGGGAATACAGCGGGCCGGGCGAGATGCTGATTTTCTCTGCAATGGCACGGTGAAATAATTTAACGCTATCGCAACTGGCAGGCAGCTCCACCCAGAATAAAAACCCGCCTGCGGGCTGGGTGGCGCTGGTGCCCTGCGGAAAATGCTCGGCAATCAACGCGCGTACTTTATCCACCTGAATCGCATAGCGGCGCTTAAGCTGGCGCAAATGATGATCGTAGCCGCCTGATTCTAAAAACAGGCCCAGCGTTTCGCTCAGCACCAAAGATTCGGCAACAGAATAAGAGAATTTAAGTTTACGAATCTGCTCGGTAAAACGCCCGCCCTCTACCCAGCCTATCCGGAAATCAGGGGCCAGCGTCTTGGTGTAACTCGCGCAAATTAACACCCAACCCTCTTCATCAAACGCTTTTACGGCAGGCGCAAAGGCCTCAGTAAATTGCAATTCGGCGTAGAGCGCGTCTTCAATTAGGGGGATTTGATAACGCTTTAATAAACCAGCCAGCCGCCGCTTGTTTTCCAGCGGCATGCTGCAGCCCAGGGGATTATGCACATTAGGCATGGCCACAATGGCCTGTAGCTGACCATCACTCAGTAATTGTTCCAGCGCATCAAGCGACATGCCTGTTTGCGGATCAGTTGGAATTTCCACCGCCTTTAAACCTAAGCTACTGAACAAAGGCAACAAATTAAAGTAGGTAGGCGATTCAATCCCCACGGCATCACCATGCACACAGATGGCACGCAAAGATAATTGCAAGGCCTCCATACAGCCATGAGTGAGCACGATGTTTTCAGCCTGCAAAGACATCCCCAGCTCCACACTGCGGCGGGCAATCTGGGTGCGTAATCGCTCTGAGCCAGGCGGCAAAGCATAGCTGCTGACCATGCCCGGATTTTGCCTGAGCACCTGCCCCATAATCCGCGCCAGCTTATTGCTGGGGTAAAAATCGCCCCCCTTGGGGCAGGCTAAAGCCAGATTGATATAACCCGGCGTTTGCTGGGCCAATAAAGCCGCGCCGATCAAATCCAGCACCTCACCGGCCGTACCCTGTGGCGGGCTGGGCGCTGCACAGGCTCTGCCCGCCGGCAACATAGGCAAATGGCTGCGCACGTAATAGCCAGATTGCGGCCTGACCACCACCAGACCACGGTCTTCCAGCATGCGATAGGCCGTGAGTACCGTATTCAAAGACAGCCTGCGGCTTTGTGCCGTTTTACGCACCGATGGCAATCTGGAGCCGGGCGGCAAAGAGCCGTGGCTGATCGCCAGCGCCAAGTCATCTGCCAGCTGCTGATAAAGCGTATCCATTTGCATCATAAGTACCGGGTAAGGCTGCAATGTCTAAATTGTACCCATAAAAATAGGCAAGCAATGACACTGTAACCTTTATGACGATACTTTTATGATGACTTGCCTTTCACCCATACCGAGTTAAAACCATGTTTAACCCCGCCTTACTCAGCTATGTTGCACTGATGTCTGTTACCCCCGGCCCCAATAATCTAATGTTGGCGGCTTCTGGCGGCAATTTTGGCTTTCGCCGCAGCATTCCACACCTATTAGGCATCAGCATCGGCCATGGTATTCAGGTATTGATTGTGGGGATGCTTTTGGCTTGGGTAATGGCGGGTATTCATACTGTGCGGCCCATTCTAGGCGTATTTGGCTGTGCATATTTATTGTGGCTATCGTGGAAAATATGGAAAGCTGCGTCTCCTGAGGGCAAAGAAGCCGCAAAACCGATGAGTTTTTTAGCTGCGGCGCTGTTTCAATGGATTAACCCCAAAGCATGGGTGATGGTAATCAATACCGTCATCCTGTTTCTGCCCGCCGGACAAAATAATCTATTCACAGCTGGGGGCTTGGCCCTGTTATGCGCGCTGATTAATTTACCCTGCATCTGTATCTGGGCATGGCTGGGCGACGCTTTGCGCCAGCATTTACTAGTCCCCAAAATATTAAAACTATTTAACGGCAGTATGGCTAGCCTGATGGCGATCACGGCATTTTTTTTATTACAGGGTGAATTGGCGGTATTAACTTAAAAGCACCATATGAAAACCATACGCATAATAGGCGACATGAGCTGGCAACTCAGCCATGAATTAAAAAAGGCAATAAGATGAGCATCTTTTTAGAAACAGCAAGATTAATCCTTAGACCTCTTACCGAAGCAGACAGAGTTTTTTTTAGCCCGCTCCAACAACACCCGGATGTCATGCGATATGTAAGTGATCCTTTATCTGCCGATGCAGTCAATGAAAAATTTAACAGCCGCCTGCCCGCATGGACCAAACACAGCTCGCACTGGCTATGCCTAATGATTATTGATAAGAGCAGCAATACACCCATTGGGGTGATTGGCTTTATGCCCAAGTGGGAGCCATATCAGCAGGCTGAAGTTGGTTTTTTATTGCACCCGAATGAGCAGGGCAAAGGCTATGGCAAAGAATCTTTACAAGCCGTACTGCAATTTGCCTTTAATGATTGCTTATTTCACAAAATGAAAGCCACAGTAACAGAAGGAAATATCGCCTCAGCCAGCTTATTAGAGCGGTTAGGATTTATACAAGAAGGCAGAATAAGGGATAACTTTAAATTAAACCAACAATGGCACAATGATTTAATTTATGGATTATTAAATTCTGAATTTTCACAAACACTAACTAAAAATTAATCATATGAAATCCGCAATCTATCTTATTACATTCGCCTTATCAGCCTGTGGTGGCGGCGGTAACGATACCGCAACGCCACCCATAGCAGCCCCCAGCAGTAATTATTTATCCTATCACTATGCAGCAAAATGCTGGCAACCAATACAAAGCTTAACGATGCAGGTGCGGGCATCAGTAGTCCTATCATTCCCAAAGGCAGTTTCACTTATGATGCCAATGGCCAATATAGCTGGGGCAATGGCTTAAATGGCGGCAGCGGGGTATATCGTCTGCCAAAGAACCCACACCTACCTTTTGCAGCCATGCTTTGCGAGCCTGGGTTGGGCGGCGTAAAAGATAAGAAAGGCACTTACGTCATAGTTGCAGCTAATGCTATCAAAGTGAGCTCTGCAATCGAGCTGGCTGGGCAACGCTTTGAAACCAGCATAAGCGATTGCCAGGATGACAGCGACATTGAGCACTTAAGCTTTGATGCACAGGGCAATATGATCCGTACAACGTTTCACTATCCCAATAGCACAGGCGTGTCCATGGTCTATTCGCCTGCTGATTTCCAACAAATGCAAACAGGTTTGACAATCCTTGGCTATAGCACCAGATTACAAGCCTTTAAACTGGTTGCCGAAGGTAAACTCGCTATCTATTGGTAGAACAAAATAAATCGCTTAATAGTGATGGTAAAGATGTTATTTATTTATGGAAACAATAAAAATGCAAACTTCAAAGGCTAGTCTCAATATGCAGATGTAGCAATCATAAAACTTAAAGAGAAAAACAATGAAAGAAAAAATAAACCACACACAAATCAATCGCACCATGTGGAATTTAACGGCCGATATCAATAAGAAAGAAGGGTTTGATAAACTATTATCAGCAATAAGAAACCCAGAATTCTCAAGCTTTGATGCGGTAGAAAAAGAGCTATTTACCCGGTTTCCGCTCAAAGGCAAAGATGTGCTGCAGATTGGCTGCAATAGTGGCCAGGAGCTATGCAGTGTAAAACGCGCAGGTGCTGGCCGCTGCGTGGGTGTTGATATTTCTGACTCGTTTATTGAACAAGCCAGAACACTGGCCCAGCATGCAGAGCTTGATATTGAATTTATTTGCAGCAATGTTTTTGATCTTGAAAATCACTACCAGCGCTCTTTTGATTGGATCTATATCACGGTTGGGGTATTAGGGTGGATGCCCGATCTGCCGCGTTTATTGGCTTTGATTCACTCTTGGCTAAAGCCGAATGGGAAGTTATTTATTTATGAGCAGCACCCTATTTTGGATATGTTTAACCCTATTCCACCACATGTCATGGATAGCTCTTATTTCCGTAAAGAGCCTTTTATTGATGAAATGCTGCCAGAATACATTGATACCCAAGGCACAGGCAGCGCGCCTTCTTATTGGTTTCCCCACACCCTCTCCGATATTATTGGCGGCTGCCTGCAGCAGGGTCTGCAATTACGCCACTTTGCAGAATACCCCAATGAGATATCGGTTACCTATGCCGCATTAGAGCAAAACGAGGCCCGCTTGCCGCTCAGCTATAGCCTGATTGCAGAGCGGGCAGATTAGAAAAATACATAAAAACCCTCACATCAGTCTTTCTGATTCACCCCATCAAAAAACACGATTAGCCTTGCGGCTGTGCTCGCTGATACATTGGAGCTGACCCGATTTATCTGACTATCTCTGCAAGAAGGAAGCCTAAATGAGCAGCATTGATTCCGTACTTAAGGAAACCCGTCTGTTTCCACCTTCCGACGATTTCCGCACCAAGGCCAATGTATCCGGCATGGAGGGCTATCACACCCTTTGCGAGAAAGCCAATAGCGATTATCAAGGCTTTTGGGGCGATTTAGCGCGCGAGTTAGTCAGCTGGCGCAAGCCTTTTACCAAGGTATTGGACGAATCGAATGCGCCGTTTTTCAAGTGGTTTGAAGACGGTGAAATGAATGTGTCTTACAACTGCCTCGACCGTCACCTTGAAAGCAAAGCGAATAAAGTTGCGATTATTTTTGAAGCGGACGATGGCTCAGTCTCTCGCGTCACTTACCGCGAGCTGTATCACCGCGTTTGCCAGTTCGCCAACGGCTTAAAGAGCCTTGGTGTGGTCAAGGGCGATCGCGTGGTGATTTATATGCCACACACGGTAGAAGCCGTGATCGCCATGCAGGCCTGCGCTCGTATTGGCGCGATTCACTCGGTGGTATTCGGCGGCTTCTCTGCGGGCGCGCTGCGTGATCGCATCCAGGATGCCACGGCCAAGATCGTGATTACCGCCAATGAATCAGTACGCGGTGGCAAGGCCACACCGCTCAAAGCCATGACAGACGAAGCGCTGGGCATTGGTAACTGCGAGTCAGTCGAAAAAGTCATCGTATTCCAGCGCACCGGCACCAAGCCAGATCACTGGAGCGAGAGCAATAATGTTTGGTGGCATCAGTTGGTCAAAGGCTTGCCAGATATTTGCGAGCCAGAATGGATGAACGCCGAAGATCCACTCTTCGTGCTGTATACCTCCGGCTCCACAGGCAAGCCTAAGGGCATCCAGCATTCCAGCGCGGGCTACTTCCTTGGCACGCAAGTATCGATGAAATGGGTATTCGATTACAAAGAAGACGATGTGTACTGGTGCACCGCCGATGTCGGCTGGATTACCGGCCACAGCTATATTGCTTACGGCCCACTGGGCATCGGCGCAACACAAGTCATCTTTGAAGGCGTGCCAACCTATCCAGACGCTGGCCGCTTCTGGGCGATGATTGAAAAACACCAAGTCACCACCTTCTACACCGCACCAACCGCGATTAGGTCCTTGATTAAGCTTGGTGGCGATCTGCCTAAGCAATACGATTTATCCAGCCTGCGCCTTCTAGGCACGGTGGGTGAGCCAATTAACCCTGATGCGTGGATGTGGTATCACGAGACCATTGGTGGCGGCCGTTGCCCGATTGTAGACACTTGGTGGCAGACCGAAACCGGCTCGAATATGGTGGCCCCACTACCGGGTGCAGTCGCCACAAAACCGGGCTCTTGCACCCTGCCGCTACCAGGTATTATGACTGGCATCGTGGATGAATCCGGCGCGCCGGTAGAGCCGGGCAAGGGGGGATCGCTAGTGATTACTCGCCCATTCCCCTCTTTGGTTCGCACCATTTATAACGACCCAGCGCGCTTTAAAAGCACCTATTTCCCGGATGAATTTAACGGCAAATACTACCTTGCTGGCGATTCGGCTCACTACGACGAGCACGGCTACATCTGGATTATGGGCCGCATCGACGATGTGCTGAATGTATCCGGCCACCGCCTTGGCACCATGGAAATTGAATCGGCTCTGGCCGCCAACCCGCTAGTAGCAGAAGCCGCTGTGGTAGGTAGACCACACGAAATCAAGGGCGAATCAGTCGTTGCCTTTGTGGTACTCAAAGGCGATCGCCCTGAAGGCGAAGAAGGCAAGTTGATTGCCAAGCAGCTACGCGAATGGGTAGCGCATGAGATCGGCAAAATTGCTCAGCCAGACGAGATCCGCTTTGGCGACAATCTGCCTAAAACTCGCTCCGGCAAAATCATGCGTCGCTTGCTTAGAAATATCGCCAAGGGTGAAGAAATCACTCAGGATATTTCTACCCTAGAAAACCCGGCGATTCTGGAACAACTGCGCCACAGCGCACTGTAATCACTATAGAAATACTGCTTCACGGCAGCTTTTGAGGCCCCGAGCGACGCTTGGGGCTTTTTTTTAATCTTTATCATTGATAAATGTTTGGCAGCTAATACTAAGTTTGATTGCTGCCAAATCTATTTTTACGCCTTATAAATCAGCTTAATTTCTGCTGCAGCAGATTCAATAAGCATCTGCATATCAACCCCCATCACTTTAAGCGCACGCATAGCAATACCATACTGGGCGCTACCTAGCGCCATAATGACATGTGCGCTCAGCAAAGGCATACCCGGCTCCGCCTTCCTTTGCCGCGCCAGCTCTTGCATCAGCGATTGGGCAGAAAATTGCGCCTTATAAACGCCAGTACTAGGCAGCACGGCTACTGTGTCTTGGCTAAATGCAAAATGTGGCTCAATCCCCACATTTCGCAAAGCGTCTTGGTATTGCTGATTAATCGCAGCCTGAAAGCCATTGGGATCAATATGAATCCGCTCAAAAGCCTTACGTGCGGTTCCATCAGGTAGGGCCAGTGCCGCCAAAAAAAAATGCTCAGCTCCCGGCTCCTTCTGCCCATTGGCATTCGCATACTTTTCCGCTTCTAAACAAAGCGTTTTGACTGTACCCATATCACAAATTTTTTGCTTAATCTTACCGAGCATGCCTAGCTCCTATTTCAGATTTTTCTTCAAAAGCCCCGTTGCCAGACGCTTATGGGCGGCCTGTTTGGATACCCCCAAAGCCTCAGCAATTTGCGACCATGACCAACCCTGTTCAAGCGCAGCGCCAACCGCGCTCTGCTCTAGTTGCTCGGCCATCAGACGCAAAGCCACAACCGCCGCAAGTGCTTCGGCAGGGTCATCAGGGGAAGGGAGAGATTTAAGATGATTCATTCGTCAATGATAGTTGACGAATGAATACTCGTCAACTTGTATTGACAAAAAAGCCAGGCTAAGCAATCTGCTAGGTTTAAACCTAAGATTTAGAAGCTTCTAGAGGTAAAAACGATGCACAGCGTGTGCAGAAAATATTTGGCGAGCCATACGAAGATGGCAAACAAACTCAATAGCAGAACTATCGCTATTACTGCCCGAGTAGCAGAGCCGCTAAATCCAACAAGTTCCAGCAGAGCCACTAGGGAGTGACGATTTTATTGAATGTGCCATTGCGGTAAATAAATTCAAGCCAGCCCCATGCCCTTGAAATACCCCATTCACACCCGCCATTGCCCGTCGATATAGACATTTTCATCGCCTAAATACACGCCCGTTGCCGCAACAAATACATCGATATGGAAACGCGTGTCTTTGCGTTTAAATTGCGGCTTGTTGTAGCTGCCGTGCTTAGCACCAAGCGATAGATGAATCCCGCATTGCCGCTCAAAAGTGCCGATATCGCTCACAGTGCGCTCGCGGCTAAAGGCACGATTGAGGCCCAAGCCCAATTCACGCACCCATACTTCGCCTTCAACGGCGCGGATTTTAGCCAGCACTTCATCAAAATACGGCGTGCTGTTTTCTACCCCAACGACGCGGCCTTGCTCAACAATCAAAGTAATCGGCAAGGCTGGAAAATTGCAATGAAAACTAGTATCCCCAAACACAAAAATATCGGCGCGGCCGCTTAGCTGCGTTAAATCACACGCTTCAGTAAACACTTCACCAATCGGAAACTGCCCGCCAATATGCTTCATCTGGCGGTAATCGCCCACATTTAACTTAGCCCCCTCAAGTGGGCCAGCATAGATCAGCTCATGGCCCACGCCGCTGCTGATGCGCGCATGCGGTGCCACATTAATCCTCGCCTGCAAGGCCGCGCCCGTGCCGCGATAATATGCAGCATCGTAAGCCAGCGCTTCGATATACAAGGGCGCTTCATCCGCCACCATGCGCGCCAAATGCACATGCTCGATGACTTTTAACTCTTGGTTAAACAACTGCACCCGCAAACGATAAGCATCAAGGCGAAAATGCGTAGACTGAATCAACACCACCAAAGCCCCCGCAGGCTGAGCATGAAACGCCGCCATCACCGCATCGTTATCAACGCTGCTGATTTCAATCACTTGCGCGCCAGGTAAAGCCAGCTGATAGCTATCGGCCAACACCTGCGCCAAAGGGCATTCGATATCATAAACAATCAAAGCCGCTTCATCCGCACCATGGCCAATCGCCACGCTGACAATATCTTGCACGTATGTGGCAGCCGCAGCACGATGCTGGGCATTCAATTCGCAGTAATGGGGAGTATTTATCATTGGGAGTGCTTCTAACATGATTCAACAATGGCGACACCTTAACGCAAGGATTCAGCTATGTAAAAAAACCTGAGCCTTGAAGTACAAAGGGCGCGAAGAACAGGGGGTTTCACAGAGGAACGCTAGGGCATAAGGGGAATGGTTTTGTGGGGCGGGTGAAGCCCCATACTCGCTAAGCAAATTGTTTTTTTATTAGCAAACAGCAGAAAAACGCAATAACCACGCTCCATGCGTAGGGCTAAAAAGTCCCCTTGAAACACGCCGTAGCGAGGAACAAGCGGGGCGGGGTTTCGGCAAGGGAGCGAGGCAGCGAGCCAATCCCGCCCGCCGCCGACCCGATTGGACCGCAGCAGGGGCCTTCGTGTTTCGTGGGGCGGCCTTCTTTGGCTTCGTTTCTTGGCCGTTCAAGAAAGGAAGGCCCCGCAGTGACTACCGCTCTAAAATCAACGTGCCGAAGGCCCTTAAAAGATCTTTCTGACGTTGGTTTGCGCGCATGTGGTGAAACCAACGAATGAAATTGGATCAGCAAGTAAGTTGGGCATGCTCTATCAGCCCAACGCATCCCTGTAAATGAAAAGCTTGGGCTAATAAATATTTAGCCCAAGCTACCATGCTGTTTAATAATTAATTTCAGCATAATTCCTTACAGAGAGTGAGACTCCATATTTAATTAAAAATTTATCTCTCAATTAAACCTTGAAAATTTTTAGTGCAGAATGCGGCTAACCAACTCCTCCATTCTTTTGACATTAAGGATGCAGGAACCTTTTGATTGGTATCGCTTAGATAGTAAAAATAAGGATTATTGAGTTGACCGCTGTTGTATAACATATAATATTGCGGCACTTTTTTTTGCACGGTGACATCAAAAGCAAATCCAATAAAATTTTTGATATAAGCCGGCAATCCGCCTTTATAGCTTGGTGGCATATATAATTTACAAACCTGTTGATGCAAGGAAGTCTCCGGCTCCAATGCAACATCATAACCTTTATAAATAGCATCTGTAGGAACTGAATTAACCTGAGCAAGCCCCTCATAAATTGATTTCGCATTGCGTGCCAACTTGGGACTATGCGTTCCAGGAAAGATGATCACCGAGCCTGCCTTTAAAGAAATTGGATTTGCATCAGTGCCATATTGAGTATCTTTAATAGCAACTATACCGGTAAAACCCCAGAATGTTTCCGCTTCTTTTGGCTTATTCGCCCAATTATATTCTGCATCAGGCCCCAAAATAGCCACACAATTTGCAGGTAAAGGTAAATCATCTGAAGCATAAATAGGGTGGGCTGCAGCTAGCTTCCGGCCAGCTTCATACACATAAGGGATGTTACAAAATGCTGGGCCAGTTAATGTGAAAAAATCTAAAATTGTTTGCGTAGGCCCCCAGCTTCCTGAATAGCTTTTTTGCATACAGCACAGTGAAGCACTATTGATCATCTGGTATAAAATGCACAAACCTGTTTCAGAGGCCGTAATTACCGCAGGAAAACCACCAATTTCTGTTGAAATAGGTGAAGAGTCATACTGCCAGTTTATCCCATGACCATAAGTAGCAAAATACAGTTTTCCAACCACTTTGCCATCAGCCCAAGGCTGATAAATTAAGAACAACTCTCCCTGATGAACACAAATAGATGGGTTGCACGCTAATTGCTGATTGCAAAGTATACTTACTGGCGACCAAGTCATTAAGTCCTTTGACGTTGTTAATACTAATTGCTGAGTGTCATTATTTTGGAATACCAGATAAATAGTGTTTTGATCAACTGTTACTGAGGGACCTGTTTTAGTTGCATAATCTCCAACATAACTCGGCGTCGACCAATTTGAACCATCAGAAGATGAAATAAGGCAAAGTCTGGCTGTATTTACTTCTTGGTAAATAATGCAAAATGCCCCGTCAAATGAAAACATAGCACAATGATAACCACCAATATTAGTCGCAATCGGTACTGAATTAGTATTCCAGTCAACGCCATTTTCTGTAGAGGCTAAATATAATTTATAAATTGCAGAGCTCATCCCCTGATATGGCCCATACCCTTGATAGGCAATATACAATTTACCATCGAAAGTATAAGAAACAGGGTTGCAGGCCAATATACTTGGGAATGGCACTACTCCCGGAGTCCAATCCATTCCATTAGATGAGCTGGAAAATTCCAGTTGATTAGACTTGTTCTGAAACATGCTTACGCATAGAAAGTCATCTGAAGGGAAGGGAACAATAGAATTATTCATATATCTCCTATTTCTCATTAAGAGCATCAATATGGATTTTCACAGCAAGTTCTTAAATCTTGCAAATTCTTACTAAAACAACATTAAATTCTTTTAATAAGTGCAAGAAAATAAAAGATAGTACATAGAAATACTTTAGCCAAGCCGAACTTAAAAGAGTGATAAATAGGGAGAAAACTGAAGTTAGATCAAAGTATATTCACGACAAAAGAACTAGCGAACATCATCGCCCCTGCAGATTCTCCTATCCCTCATGATCACAGCCTTCCCTCTCCCCAAAAACCATTAAAGCGGACGAGCGTTCTATTGGGTAGAATAAGCATACTTCGCCTCGTCAACACAGGATCTTACCCATGTTTGTCGATTACCCCGGCAGCCCCTATCGCCTGTTTCAGCCTTTTCCGCCTGCTGGCGATCAGCCAACGGCCATTGCTCAGTTGCTTGAAGGGCTGGAAGATGGTTTACAGTATCAGACCCTGCTTGGGGTAACAGGCTCGGGTAAGACTTATACGATGGCCAATGTGATTGCCCAATCGGGGCGGCCGGCTATTTTGATGGCTCCGAATAAGACGCTAGCGGCGCAGCTTTACTCGGAGATGCGTGAATTCTTTCCGCAAAATGCCGTTGAATATTTCGTGTCTTACTACGATTACTACCAGCCCGAAGCCTATGTGCCCAGCCGCGATTTATTTATTGAGAAAGATTCGGCGATTAATGAGCACATTGAGCAGATGCGGCTCTCTGCCACCAAGGCGATTTTAGAGCGGCCGGATTGTATTATTGTGGCCACCGTTAGCGCGATTTACGGGATTGGCGATCCTAGCTCCTACCATAAAATGATTTTGCATCTGAAAGAAGGCGAGCGCGTTGCCCAGCGCGATATGATCAAACGCCTAACCGCCATGCAATACGATAGAAATGACACTGATTTTAGCCGCGGCTGTTTCCGGGTGCGTGGCGATGTGATCGACATCTTCCCCGCCGAATCGGCCGAATTAGCGCTGCGGGTAAATTTATTTGATGATGAATTAGAAACGCTGCAATTATTCGATCCGCTTACAGGCCATATCAAGCAGCGTGTGGGTCGCTTTACGGTGTTCCCTAGCAGCCATTACGTTACCCCGCGTGAAAAAGTGCTGGAAGCCATCGAAACCATCAAGGCAGAGCTGACTGACCGGCTGGCGTTTTATTATAAAGAACACAAACTCGTTGAAGCGCAGCGGCTAGAGCAGCGCACCCGTTTTGATCTGGAAATGCTGATTGAAATGGGATTTTGTAAGGGCATTGAAAACTACTCGCGGCATTTCTCCGGCAAACCAGCAGGCTCGGCCCCGCCGACGCTGATTAACTATATGCCGCCCAATTCGATCATGATTATCGACGAAAGCCACGTCACCATCCCGCAAATTGGCGCGATGTATAAAGGGGACCGATCACGTAAGGAAAATCTGGTCGATTATGGCTTTCGTATGCCCTCCGCCTTGGACAACCGGCCGCTGAAGTTTGAAGAATTCGAGCAGCTGATGCCGCAAACGGTGTTTGTCTCCGCCACGCCATCGGATTATGAAGCCAAGCATCAGGGCCAGGTGGTGGAGCAGGTCGTGCGGCCAACCGGCTTGGTTGATCCGCTGATTGAAGTGCGGCCTGTTGGCACGCAGGTGGATGATTTACTCTCGGAAATCAAGCTACGCACCAACATCGGCGAACGGGTGCTGGTCACCACGCTCACCAAACGCATGAGCGAGCAGCTGACTGATTATCTAAGCGAGCACGGCGTAAAAGTGCGCTATTTGCACTCAGATATTGATACCGTAGAGCGCGTCGAAATCCTACGCGATTTACGCCTTGGCGTATTTGATGTGCTAATCGGGATTAACTTATTGCGCGAAGGCTTGGATATCCCCGAGGTATCACTGGTCGCTATTTTAGATGCGGATAAAGAAGGCTTTTTAAGATCAGAGCGCAGCTTAATTCAAACCATAGGCCGCGCCGCGCGTAATTTAAATGGTAAAGCCATTCTTTACGCCGACCGAATTACCAAGTCGATGGAAAAAGCCATTAGTGAAACAGAACGCCGCCGTGCCAAACAAACGGCATTTAATCTGGCCAATGGCATTACACCGCGCAGCGTCGTTAAACGTATTAAAGACATGATTGATGGCGTCTATAACGAGGAAGAAGCCGTAGCCGCAAGATTAGAAATGAAGCGGCAAAAAATGCTTAATGAATTTGACGAAAAATCCCTCGCCAAAGAATTGAAACGCCTCGAAAAAGAAATGATCGATGCGGCGAAAAACCTAGAATTTGAAAAAGCCGCCCAATTGCGTGATCAGCTAAAAATGCTAAGGGATCAGGTGTTTGGGAATTGATTGGAGTTGCTCTCTCTATCAAGCAAAGTTCTGTAGACACAGAGAACACAGAGGTAAAAGCAGCACACAAAGGAAAAAGATTGGGAATTGAGCCGTTTTCCTTTAAGTTTTTTTAAACGCCGTAGATTTGTAGGGTGCGCAAGGCGTTTTTCTTGCGCACCGCTCTTCTAGCCTATAAGCATCCAGCTAGGCATTTACCATGGCCATAACAGCTCATTTGCAAGCGTCACGTCCTTTGTAGGGCGGGTGCGTGTTTTTCAGCATTGCTCGCGGGTTTTTCCAGCCCTGCAAACACACAGATGCACTTATTGCTTAATCCCCTCCTGCCTTGGGCAAATATGCTATATTTTCCGACCCATATGGCATATGTGCAAACGCCCGCCTGCCACTCTGTTTAATTATTGATTTCAGCAAAGGAAGAATATGCAAAAGGTATTACTTTCAATAGCACTAGCCAGCGCCAGCCTTTTATCTCATGCCGCCAGCGATCAATTTGAGTGGCTGGAAGATGTAGGCGGTAAAAAATCATTAGATTGGGTAAAGGCGCAGAATGCCATTAGCCATGGCATGCTAGAGAAAGAAGCAGGTTTTAATCCGCTTAAAAATCAAGTACTTGATATTCTTAATTCTAAAGAGCGTATTGCCTATGTGAATAAAATGAGCGGCTTTTTTTATAATTTCTGGCGCGATGGCGATCATCAGCGCGGTATTTGGCGGCGCACTACGCTGACCAGTTATAAAACGGCCAATCCAGTGTGGGAAACTGTATTAGATTTAGATGCATTGGCCAAAGCCGAAAATGCCAACTGGGTTTATAAAGGCGCAGACTGCCGCTATCCCCAATACGATCGCTGCTTAATTAGCCTTTCTCGCGGCGGGGCCGATGCGGTTGAAGTACGTGAATTTGATTTAAATAAAAAAGCCTTTGTAAAAAATGGCTTTAGTTTGCCTGAGGCTAAATCAGAGCTTAGCTGGCAGGGCAAAGACGCCATTTTTGTGGCCAGCGATTTTGGTAAAGACAGCCAAACCGATTCAGGCTATCCGCGCATCGTCAAACTTTGGCAACGCGGCACGCCGCTTAGCGCCGCTAAAACAATTTATGAAGGTCAAAAAACAGATATTTCTGTCTCTGCCTATGTAGCCGAAGAAGCAGGCTACCGCCGCGAAATTATCCGCCGTGGCGTCACCTTTTATACCAATGAAACCTATTTACGCAGCGGTGAAAAGCTCAGCCGCATTGCTGTACCAGACGACGCCAATATCAGCTTTTTTGGCCCGCAAATCCTGATTACCCTAAAATCTGCATGGACCATCAGCGGCAAAACCTGGCCTAGCGGCAGCCTAATCGCCAGCGATTTCGATAAATTTCAGGCGGGCGAGCGCCAATTCACACCGCTCTTTAGCCCCACCCCAAGCACGGCGCTCAATGGCATAACCAGCACCAAAAACCATCTCATCATTGACGCATTAGACAATGTAAAAAGCCGGCTTGTTGAATGGCGATTAAAAGAAGGCCAGTGGTCACAGCGCGCCATCAATACACCCGCTTTTGGCAGTATCGGCGCAACGGCGATTGATGCCGACACATCAGATGATTACTTCTTCACCCACGTCGATTTCCTCACGCCTGATTCGCTCTATCTAGCCCATGCTGGCACAGATGAGCGAGAGCTACTTAAGCAGCGCCCCGCCTTTTTTAACGCCAGCAGCATGGAAATCGCACAAAACGAGGCCCTATCTAAAGATGGCACACGTGTGCCTTACTTTATTGTTAAGCCTAAAAATTTAAAACTTGATGCCAATACCCCGACGCTGCTCTATGGCTATGGCGGCTTTGAAGTCAGCCTCACCCCCTATTATTCAGCAGGTGTAGGTAAGGCTTGGCTAGAAAAAGGCGGCGTATATGTGCTGGCCAATATTCGTGGCGGCGGCGAATTTGGCCCGCGCTGGCATCAGGCCGCACTAAAAGAAAATCGCCAAAAAGCCTACGATGATTTTATCGCCGTGGCGGAAGACCTCGTCGCTAAAAAAATCACCCAACCTAAAAAGCTCGGCATTATGGGCGGCAGCAATGGTGGGCTTTTGATGGGAGTAATGATGACGCAGCGCCCAGATTTATTTGGTGCGGTAGTTTGCCAGGTACCGCTCTTAGATATGCGCCGCTTTAATCAGCTATTGGCGGGTGCTTCGTGGATGGGCGAATACGGTAATCCGGATATAGCAGCGGAGTGGGATTACATCAGCAAATACTCGCCGTATCACAATATTAAAGCCAAAACGCAATACCCGAATGTTCTGTTTACCACATCCACTCGTGACGACCGAGTTCACCCAGGACACGCCCGTAAAATGATGGCCAAAATGCAAAGCGAGGGCGTTAAATCGGTTTGGTACTTTGAAAATATGGAAGGCGGCCATGCAGGAGCGGCAGACAACAGCCAAAAAGCCGACATGACCGCGCTGGAATATAGCTTTTTGTGGAAGATGCTGAAGTAAGTCTCTAAAACCCAGGTATTGAAACACGGAGGCTCCAGAGAACACGGAGTTTCACGGAGAAAAGCAAAAGAGAGTACAAAAGGTTGTTGTTTTTCTCCGTGTATCTCCGTGTCCTCCTTAACTCCGTAGTTAAAGATTTTGGTTTACAAAAAAGCCACCTTCGTAAAGATGGCTTTTTTTGATTCTAAACGGCGATTAGGCGCGTTTTTTGAATTCGTTGAAGCGTGTGTCGATTTCGATTTTGTCGCCGATTTCGATAAATGCAGCTACTGGCAATTCAAAGCCATTAACCAGACGAGCTGGTTTCATTACTTTACCTGAAGTATCACCACGAACTGCTGGCTCGGTGTAAACCACTTCACGAACGATAGTCGTTGGCATTTCAACCGAAATAGCCTTGCCTTCGTAGAAGGTTACATCGCAAACATCTTGCATACCGTCTTCGATAAAGTTGAGCGTGTCACCCAAATTGTCTTTTTCGATTTCATACTGTTCAAACTCTGTATCCATAAATACATACATTGGATCTGCGAAGTAAGTGTAAGTACATTCTTTGCGATCTAATGTTACAACTTCAAACTTTTCGTCTGCTTTGTAAACGTTTTCTGAAGAAGATGTACCCAACAAGCTCTTCGCTTTTACTTTAACAACGGAAGAGTTACGGCCAGATTTGCTGTATTCGGTTTTTTGAACGACCCAAGGTTGAGCGTCAACCATGATTACGTTACCAACGCGAACTTCTTGTGCGGTTTTGATTGCCATTGCGGTGTTTACCTAGAGCTTAAGTGATGGTTAAAATTTAACGCGCCATTTTACCTTGCTATTAACGAATCTGACCAGATTAGTGGCGAGATCCCCCCTTTTGATCAAATTTTCACACCAGACTACTGTATGCAGCGTTAAAGCAGAAATTTGCGGTAAAAGCTTATGCCACGCGGCTTGCAGATCGCCGCCATGATTCCATGCCTGCCAAAATTCATTTAATGCCTGTGCAGGCTTCTCAGGACAAACGGCCAGATAATGCGCTAAAAACGCATCTAATTTCACGCGATGCGCATCATCATCTTGCGGATAAATATGCCAGACCATCGGCAATCCAGCCCACTGTGCACGCACAAAAGAATCTTCCCCCCGCACAAAATTAAGATCGCAACTCCATAGCAGGCGATCGTAATCATCTTGAGATTGCATCGGCAGCACCGATAAGCTAAGCGTACCACGACAAATTGTTTCGCCTATCGGCAATGCCTGCCCTAGCGCGATTTCGGCCAAAGGCAGTAACAAGCCTTCGGGCATAAACACCTGCACGGGCCGATCTGATTGCTGCCAGATACTCAGCAAATCGGCCAAACCCTGATTGGCATAAGCAAAGAGAGACACCTTAATACTATTGGCTTCTAGAGCCTGCCATTGGCCCAAATACGCTTCGCTATCCGCTTGCGACCAAGCCGCCCGAGCGCTAAGCTGCGCCTGCTCGCCCAATACGCCGCCCGTGCCATCGACAAAGCCAGGAAAAAAGAAAAACTTGGCTAAGCCTTGAGCTGGCGACGGTAAGCCATGGCAACCCAGCACCCAGTCTTCTGCCGAAAGATACTCCAAGTTCAACCAAACCAAATCGCTAGTCTTAGCCTTCATAGCAGCGATATAGCCGTCAGGTAAATCGCAAGCAAAAGCCTCGATAACAACATCAGCAGGCTCTATATCAGGCAATGATTCACCCCAATGCTGAACCTCTACACCCGAGCACATCTGCTGATCAAGATCAGTACGAATCTCTGCCTGAATCCGCTGAAAGCTGGCTAAATCGTCCACCATCAGCCGCACAACAAAACCATGCTCTGCCACCAATTGCCGCGCTAAGCGCCAACACACGCCAATATCACCGTAGTTATCAACTACACGGCAAAAAATATCCCAACGCTTTAATTCATTCATTACTCAACCACTTTTTCTTCACTGGCATAAACATTTCTGTCGGCCACAAATAAATCATGCATTTGCTGGCGATTGGCTTTTGCCAAAGCCATTAAAGCATTCATATCGTCTTTATGCTCTAATTGCTCTAATAAAGACGCTTCATCATGGCGCTGAAAAATATCAATCATTCGCTCAGCATGTGAGGGCGAATACCCCAAGGCTAATAAAGTATGCTCTGCCGCAGTTAAGCTGCCTTCCCATACTTCACGAATCACCACATCCACATTTAAATCCATTAAAGACAATGCATGGGTACGATTATGCGCCCGAGCAATAATCTGCAAATGAGGAAACTTGCGCTTGGCCATTTGCGCTAAATGCAGAGAATCACTGATATTATCAATGGCGATTAATAATACCGTAGCCTGCTTTGCGCCTGCTTTTCTTAGTAAATCATAACGTGTGGCATCCCCAAAATAGATTTTATGGCCTACTTTTTTTAAAAATTCAATATGCTCAGGATCTTTATCTAAGGCGGTGAATTGCATGCCCTTTGCGGCCAATAAGCGCCCCGTGGCTTGACCAAAGCGGCCAAATCCAGCAATGATGACTTTATTGGTTTCAAATTTCACATTACTATAATCGACTTTCTTTTCTTTGACTTTACGATGAATAAGACGCTCAAAGATCATTAATAAGGGTGCATTCAAAGCCATCGACAAACCAACGACAATAGTAATTTCTTCGGTAATTTGGCTATCTAAAATATGTAAAGATAAGGCCTGTGCCATCACCACAAAAGCAAACTCACCGCCTTGTGCCAGCATCAGCCCCAGCCTAAAGCTATTGAGCTTAGATTGCCCTGTGTAGGCAATTAGGCCCGCAATCACCGAGCTCTTAACTAGCAGCAGTAATAAAGCGGCAGAGAATAAAACCCATGGATCGGCCAACAACATTTTTAAATTAATACTGGTGCCAATGGTAATAAAAAATAACCCGAGCAATAAACCTTTAAAAGGCTCAATATCTGCTTCTAATTGATGCCTGAAGCTGGAATTAGCCAGCATAATTCCCGCAATAAACGCCCCCATTGGCATCGATAAACCAGCATACTCAAAACCAAGTGCCGCACCTAATACAATTAGCAGCGCCGCGGCCGTCATCACTTCTGAATTACCATACTTGGCTACAATTTTTAGCAGCGGGTTTAGTAGATAAGTGCCAATAAATAAAGTAATCACCACCGCCAATAGGCCCAGCCACCAAGGTGCAATATGCCCACTTGGATCCGGTGCCATCGCTTGCAAACTCAGCAAGACAGGAATCACGGCCAGATCTTGCATCAGCAAAATAGCAAAGCCAATTCTGCCCATAGGCTGATTCAACATACTGCGCTCTTTTAAGAGCTGAATCGCAAATGCCGTAGAAGATAGGGCTAGCGTAACACCGATCAATAATGAGGCTTTAAAATCAATACTCAAGGAGAGCATTGATAATCCAGCTAAAGCCAAGCCACAAAACAATAACTGTGCCCCGCCTAATCCAAGAATTTTTTTACGCATTTGCCAAAGTGATTTAGGGTTTAATTCTAAACCTAAAACAAATAACAACAGCACCACACCTATTTCAGCAAAATCCAGTACCGCAGTAGGGTTATCAATAAAGCCAAGGAAATAGGGACCAACGATTACGCCAGCCACCAAGTAGCCTAAGATCGATCCTAAATTAAAACGCTTAAATATGGGGACTGCAATCACCGCTGCTGCCAACAGCACAACAGAAGTGTGTAATAGCTGGTTATTCTCCATCGCTTTCTCCATAAGCTATTTTGTTAGCCGCACAATAAGCCATCCTTGTGCGCCGCAATATATTTGCATGTCTTATTTATACTTTACAGAACAACAATTACATCATCGTTTTCTGATTACCTTGAATGCAGCGGTGTTTATAGCACTCCGCTGCAATTTTCAATTCTAAAATCCGTGATTATTATTCACAAAATCAGCTAAACAGCGTAGTCAAAAATCATAGCTGCTGCTTAGCCAGCTATATTTATGCAGATGAATCATCAGATTAATACCACGCTTTTTCAGCAAAGGATGACGATACAGCTCAAAAAACTTTTTATAAAGCAATGATTTCAGCAGAAATTAGCATTAAACGCTTTATTCTTAATTCACCAATAGTCAGCCACATGCCGTTGTAATAAAATTCAAACTCCAATCGCATGTGGGCTTACCATGAATACAGAGAGCAATCCTTTATTGCAAGACTGGCAAACGCCTTATGGTCTGCCACCATTTTATCAAATTCATCCCGAACATTTCCCTAGCGCTTTTGCCTTTGCGATGGCTCAGCATCGTGAAGAATTAAATACCATTGCAGCACAAACCAGCTTGCCCGATTTTGCCAATAGTGTAGAAAGCTTTGCCAGCGCCGGATCATTACTTGCGCGTATTCAAGCCGTATTTGAAAACCTGACCGCCTCTGAAACCAGCGCAGAGCTCGAAGCCATTGAACTCGCCCTCGCTCCTGAATTAGCGGCTCACCATAATGCAGTTTATCAACAGGCAGCAGTGTTTATCCGCCTGAATGCCCTTTACCAACAGCGCAGTGATTTAAAGCTAAGCACCGAACAAATGCGGCTCTTAGAGCGAATTCATTTAGATTTTGTGCGTAATGGTGCAGAGCTCAAAGGTGAAGCCCGCCAGCGTTTTGCTGCCATCGTGGCCGAGCTTGCTACGCTAAGCACACAATTTGCACAAAATGTACGCAGCGATGAAGCGGAGTATCGCTTAATGCTCAATGGCGAAAACGATTTAGCAGGCCTGCCCGATTCAATTAAAAACTCAGCGAGGCAAGCCGCAGCTGATCGAGGCGTGGATGGCTATGCCATTACACTTTCACGCTCGTCAGTAGTGCCTTTTCTGACTTACTCCAGCCGCCGTGATTTACGTCAAGCAGCGCATCAGGCATGGAAAGCACGCGGCGAAAATGCAGGCAAAGCAGATAACCGCCCGATAGCCCCGCGAATTCTGGCGCTGCGTCTTGAACAAGCTAAATTGCTGGGCTACGCCAATTTTGCTGATTACGCCCTGAGCGATCGCATGGCGGGTACGCCGCAGGCCGCTTTAGACTTACTGAATAAAGTCTGGCAACCTGCGCTGCAGCGCGTGCTTGAAGAACAAGCCGATCTGCAAACTTTGGCTGCCGAGCTGGGTGAGCCACTGGATATCGAGCCTTGGGATTGGTTTTATCTCGCCGAGCAACAACGCCTGGCGCGATTTGATTTGGACGATGCCGAAATCAAGCCTTACTTTGCGCTGGAGAATATGATCGCCGCTGCTTTTGATTGCGCAGGCCGCCTATTTGGCCTGAGCTTTAAAGAGCGTTTTGATGTGCCGCTTTATCATCCAGATGCAAGGCTTTGGGAAGTCTGCCGCCACGGCAACGTGATCGGCCTCTTTATTGGTGATAATTTCTCGCGCACCAGCAAGCAAGGCGGCGCATGGATGCATGAATTCCGCACTCAAAGCCGCTCTAACGGGCAGCGTATTTTGCCAATTGTCATCAACAATAATAACTTTTCTAAAGCCGCCGCTGGCCAGCCTACCCTGCTTTCATTTGATGATGTGCGCACTTTATTTCACGAATTTGGCCATGGCCTGCATGGGCTGTTATCCGATGTTGAATACAAGCGGCTAGCCGGGCCTTCTGTGGCGCAAGACTATGTAGAGCTGCCATCGCAGCTTTATGAAAACTGGGCCGAACAGGATGAGGTGCTCAAAAAACACGCCTTGCATATTGAAACCGGTGAGGCCATTCCCGATGCGCTGCTAGCAAAAATCAAAAATGCGCGCTTTTTTAATCAAGGCTTTGAAACCGTACGCTATCTGGGTTCTGCCCTGCTCGATTTGCAGATTCATTTAGATTTATCGAGCGATTTACACGATATCAGCCATTTTGAGCAAGAAACACTGGCAAAAATGGGCCTGCCTAAAGCCGTAGGCATTAACCACCGCCTGCCCCATTTTGGGCATATTTTTGCAGGCGATGACTACGCAGCAGGCTATTACGTTTATATGTGGGCTGAAGTCTTAGAGGCCGATGCTTTCGATACCTTTATAGAATGCGGCAACCCCTTTGATCCGGCCACGGCAGAACGTTTGTATCGCACTATCTATAGTGTGGGAAATTCCATTGCACCGGCCAACGCTTATCTTGCATTTCGCGGCCGCTCGGCGGAGGTTCTTCCCCTCTTGCGTAAACGTGGTTTAGATTAATCAGTAAGCCCTTTTGTAATCAGAGGGCGGCATCGTGCAAGTAAGCCGCCCTTATAAAACCTCTGCCGCTTTGCACTATCACCATCAACTGAGTGCGATCATGAAAGCTGAGACCAAGCCTACCGTTTTAATCGTTGATGACAGAGCGGATAGCATTGCCATTCTTTCGTCTTGCCTGGAAGACGAATATCAGCTGCTCACGACCGATGATGGCCGTATTGCTTTGGAATTAGCCACTCAACATCTGCCCGATTTAATTTTGCTGGATATCATGATGTCTGATCTGGATGGCTATGCCGTCTGTGAGCAGCTCAAAGCAAAACCTGCCACCGCAGAAATTCCTGTTGTGTTTGTCACGGCCTTATTAAATGTGGCCGATGAAGAACGTGCTTTTGCCTTGGGCGCGGTGGACTATGTCACTAAGCCAATTAGCCGCACCATCTTGCGCGCCCGCGTTCGCTCGCATATTTCACAGAATAAAATGCACCATGAGCTTTTAGCATTTGCCAAAGTACTTGAGCAAAAAGAGCTTGATGCGGAAAAAGCCAAGCGCTTACTTAATGCCGTATTAGATGCGATTCCGATCCGCGTTTTCTGGAAAGACCCTGATTCCCGCTATATCGGCTGTAATCGGCACTTCGCCAATGATAATGGCATGGTTTCATCTGAAGACATCATAGGCAGAACAGATTTTGATCTGATGCCGGAGCGTGCATTTGCGCTGCAAGCATTTGCCCATACCGTAATCAGCACCGGGCAAAGCTTGCTAAATCAAGAGGGTGCGATTACCACCCATGATGGCAAACTCACACATATCAGCCTAAACCATGTGCCCCTATTAGAAAGCGATGGGTCGGTTATTGGTATTGTGGGTGCTTACGAAGATATCACCCAAAGAAAACACACTTTTGATGCCTTGCAAGATGCAAAAATCAAACTGGAAACCAAGCTGGAAGAAATCGTCTCATTACAAGATAAGCTATTAGAAGCCGCACTGAGAGACCCTTTAACTGGCCTCTATAACCGGCGCTACCTGGCAGAAACACTCGATATTATGCTGGCGCAAGCCACCCGCAATAATATGCCGCTGAGTGCCGTAATGATTGATATCGATCACTTTAAAGCGGTAAATGATAGCTATGGTCATCCGGCAGGCGATGAAGCACTCAAATGTCTGGCGCTGTTTTTAAGTGAGCAAGCCCGGAGTAGCGATGTGGTTTGCCGCCTAGGCGGAGAGGAGTTTTTGATTTTAATGATGGGCGCTTCGGCTGAAAACGCCCTGCTAAAAATTGACCGGCATCGGGATGATTTCTCCAACACCATTATCCGGCATCAGAACGGTGAGCTGAAAATCACGTTTTCAGCGGGTATTTCTGTCTACCCGCTGCACACCGAAAACTCCAAAAAGCTGCTTGAATACGCCGATTTAGCGCTGTATGCATCAAAACATAATGGCAGAAACCGAGTATCTATTTTTAATAAATGATCACTCAGCCATTTCAATTAAGCCACGGCCATTACGCTTTGCCACGTATAAAGCTTCATCTGCACGCAGCACCAAAGCCCGGCCGTTTTCATCATGACGCAGCATGGCAATACCGGTTGAAAAAGTGATATCCAAACGCTGCTGCTTATACATAAATGGATTACGGCGAACCATTTGCTGTAAACGCTCCAAAACATACCGAGCCCCGTGCATATCGGTTTCTGCCAACAAAATCAAAAACTCTTCGCCACCATAGCGCACCAGAATATCCGAGTCTCTTAATACCGATTTTGCAAGGCCTGCGATATGAATCAGCACATTATCGCCTACTGCATGACCAAAGCGATCATTCACTAATTTGAAATCATCCAGATCAAACAGCACCACGGATAATTTATGCCCAAGGCGTTGAGCCAGCTTTGCCTCGCCCACCAGACGATTATCAAATCCTTGGCGATTCATCGCCCCCGTTAATGCATCTTGCTCTAAAATTTGCCGGCTAATCGCTAGATTTTCTTCAATGCTGCGCACCGAATCACGAATCGCCAGTAAATCGGTATTTGAAGCGCTTACCGTTGAATGCATTTCAGAAGTAGAATGGATAATGGTATTAAGCAAAGATTCAAGCTTGCTGTGCGTATCATCTGCACTAACTCGCTGCTCTAAATGCGCCCGCCTTGTATCTTGTAATTGATCGAGGCTGGCAGACATCGCTTCATTGCCCCCGGCTAAAGCAGAAAGTAACTGATCGGCCGTTTCCCCCATATCACCCAGAATATCTTCCACTTTGTAAAGCAATTGCCAGGCTTGTAAAGTTTCATTCGATGTTTTGGCGTCGGGTGACTTAATTGTGGCAATGGCGTTGTAAAATTTGGTGTAATTTTCTGGTGTAGGCGTTAATCCACGTTCCGAGAGCTTTTTAAGTGCAATCCGTGCAATTTCCACCGGATTGATAGCTGATACATTAGACATAGATACTCAGAGCCATTGCACAAGTCATTTAGAAGAACGATTGTACGCAATCACAAGCGATGAATCTATGACAATACCCTTATCACCCTAGGAATTTAAATCAATATGCATATACATATCCTTGGCATTTGCGGCACATTTATGGGTGGGATTGCTGCACTTGCTCGCACAGCAGGCCATAAAGTCACCGGCTGCGATGCCAATGTTTATCCGCCAATGTCTACCCAGCTCGAAGCACTGGGCATTGAGCTGATCGAAGGCTGGAATTTAGATCAACTGGCTTTAGGCGCAGATCTTTATGTGATCGGCAATGTGGTTACGCGTGGCAATCCACTGATGGAAGAAATCCTTAACCGAGGCCTGCCCTACACATCCGGCCCAGAGTGGCTGGGGGATAATCTGCTACGGGATAAATGGGTGATTGCGGTAGCGGGCACGCATGGCAAAACCAGTACCAGCTCGATGCTGGCATGGATTTTAGAATACGCAGGTTTGGCACCGGGCTTCTTAATTGGCGGCATTCCAGAAAACTTTGGTATTTCTGCCCGAGCCCCCGGCGCACCACGCCAGGATATGGCCTCTACCTCGCCCTTCTTTGTACTGGAAGCCGACGAATACGACACCGCTTTTTTTGATAAGCGCAGTAAGTTTGTCCACTACCGGCCACGCACTGCCGTACTGAATAATCTGGAATTTGATCACGCCGATATTTTTGCTGATCTGGCCGCCATCGAAACCCAATTTCACCATTTAGTGCGCACCGTGCCTGGGCTGGGCCGGTTGATCGTCAATGGTAGGGAAGACAGCCTGAAACGGGTGCTGGATAAAGGCTGCTGGAGTGAAATTGAATACTTTGGTGGCGCATCAGGCTGGCGAGTCGGCAAATCTTTTAGCGATGGCTTTGAAGTACTGCTCGGCGATCAGTTGCAAGGCGAGCTGCACTGGGCGCTTATCGGTGAGCATAATCAAATGAACGCCCTGGCCGCCATTGCTGCAGCCCGCCATGTGGGTGTTACCCCTCAGCAATCGATTGCCGCGCTAGCAGAATTCAAAAATGTAAAACGCCGCATGGAAATCAAAGGCCATAACAAGGGCATTACCGTTTACGATGACTTTGCTCACCACCCCACAGCCATTGCCACCACCGTAGCGGGCTTACGCAAGAAAGTCGGCAACGCGCGCATCTTGGCCGTGCTGGAGCCGCGTTCAAACACCATGAAATTAGGCAGCATGAAACAAGCCCTGCCCGGCAGCTTACAAGGGGCGGATCTGATTTTTTGCTACGGTGCAAACTTAGGCTGGAGCAGCAGTGAGGCGCTCGCTTGCCTAGGAGAAAAAGCCCAAAGCTTTGATGATCTAACGCTCCTGATCGAAGCCGTTCGCCAAGCGGCGCAGGCGGGCGACCATATTTTGATTATGAGCAATGGCGGCTTTGGTGGCATACATGGCAAATTATTAGCCGCTTTGTAAAAAGAGGCGGGGAGAAAGGGAGTGGGGAGTAGCAAATCCTGCGCGGGAAGCCTGCCCAATCACGATCTACATCAAGATCACCCCCTCCCCTCGATTAACGCAAAAGCATATACTACGTAAGTACTTTCACTAAGTTAAGCCCCGGAGAAAACTGCATGAGTAACCCGTATATCGAGCTGGTTAAGGCCCACGATGCCCTATTGCAAAAGCACGATGCCCCTCTTTTCACGACACTGGATGGTTTGGCCATTGCAACAAAGCAAGCCCAAGCAGCCGCTCCTGTTGCGATGGTTTTTGCCCCCCACCCAGACGATGAATGCATTATCGGTGCTTTACCACTGCGTTTAGCGCGTGAAGATGGCTATCGTGTCATTAATGTAGCGGTCACACTCGGCTCTAATATGCCACGCCAGCCAGAGCGCTTGGCCGAGCTGGATCGTGCCTGTCAGGTACTTGGTTTTGAATTACAAGAAACAATCCCCGGTGGCCTGATGGCGGTTAACCCGACAACACGCAATAGCGATCCTGCGGCATGGGCAGAGAAAGTGGATGTGATTGCCGGGCTGATCGAGCAATACCAGCCTACCATATGCGTCGTGCCTAACGACAACGACGGCCATGCCGCGCATATTGGCACGCATTACCTCTTGCTAGATGCCCTAGCTAAGCTAGGCCACGCCTGCTTTGTGGTGCAATCCGAATTCTGGCGCGCGATGGCCACACCCAATGCACTGATCGAAACCAATATCACCGATACCGCGGATCTGATCGCCGCGCTAGCTTGCCACGTAGGCGAAGTACAACGCAATCCTTACCATCTACGTTTAACTTCATGGATGGCCGATAATGTACGTCGCGGAGCAGAAGTAGTCGGTGGAGCCGGTGTTGCCGCGCCAACCTTCTCTTTTGGCACGATCTACCGTATTGATCGTTTTGATGGCAAAGCCTTGCAAGACAATGGCCAAAAATACATCTTGTCCGCTGAACAGCGGATAGGTAGTTTGTTTAAGTAATTAAAAGGTAGGGTGGGCAGGTTTTTCTGCCCACTCGTTTATACACGCGTGGACACAACGTCGTGCCCACCCTACTCGTATTGCAAGCCTTCCCACAGCGCATCCATCAAAACACCGTCCCGGTCTTCTGTGTATTCCCAGAAGAAAGCGCCTGCTAAGCCATGTTGCTTCACAAAAGCCATCTTGTGGGCAATGGAGGCTTCGTCTTCATAGCTCACAAAACGCTCACCCGCCATCAGCCACGGCGCTTTGGCGGCCTCATCCCAATGCTTTACCGCGCCAGCCGGAATCAGCTCGTGAGTAATTTGGCTATAACTGGCGCTACCATTACTTTTTGCGACCCCCGCCTCACCCAAGGCTGGTGAAATCAGGCTACGGCCATAAAAAGCGCAGCCTAAGACCAGTTTATTTACCGGTAAGCCATTGGCCGTAAAGAGTGCCACCGATTTAGCGCAGCTATCGCCTTCTGGATCAAGCGAGCTATTAAATAAATTGCTGTGGTGGCCAGCGCGTGTCGCCCAGCCATTATAAAAATCGTAAGTCATTAAATTAACAAAATCGCATAGCTCGGCTACCGCTGGCATCTCTACGCCATCGAGATAATATTGGCCAGCACCGGCAGCGATGGTGAGCAAATAGCTATCGCCATGCGTTTTAGATTCTGCATGAAGCTGGCGGCGTAATTCGGCCAACAGCAGCGTAAAATTGTGCTTATCTTCCGGCCTTGCCTTAATCCCCGCCATATCATTCGCCGGGTATTCCCAATCTAAGTCGATGCCATCAAAACCATGCAGATGCATAAAGCGAATTGCAGACGCTGCAAATTGCGCGCGCGAGTTGGTCGTTAAAGCCGCGTCAGAGAAGCCTTCTGCCTCCCAGCCACCAATCGAAATCAAGAGCTTAAGATGAGGGTGCCGGGAGCGCAGGCCGCGCAAATGGGCAATCCCCTCCACGGCACGGGGCTGGCTTTGATCTTTGCTCTGCTCGGTAAACAACACCACTTCGCCTTCTTTAATATTGGCAAAGGCATAGCAAATATGCGTGAGCCTTGCGGCATCCCGCTCTAGCGGCAAGCCAGACCAATCAGTCCAGCCTGCGATATAGCCCAATAAAATATGCTTCATAGCGCCCTCATCTACGGTCAAGTAGCCGCCTAGTAGTCAGTCTAGTTGAAAAAGGCGGGTTAGAAATCGATGGATTTTTTCGTCTGGCAAGGCGCGAGGAAGCCGCATAGCTGGCTATGCAATGACGAGCAACGCAGCTAGGCGGAAAAAGACGCGATTTATGCCTGCCGTTTCAGATTTGCTGACTAATTACTTACAAGGCAGCAATCACAGACATTTCTACTTTATAACGCGGATCAGCCAAACGGGCTTCAACCGTTGCACGGCAAGGGGTATGACCGGCAGGCACCCATTCTGACCAAGCGATATTCATTGCATCGTAATCGGCCATATCAGCCAGATAAATCGTTACCGAAAGAATCTTATGTTTATCCGAGCCAATTTCACCTAATAATTTATCAACAAAACCCAATACTTCAACGGTTTGGTTCTTTGCATCGGCCTCTAAATTTTCCGCAATTTGCCCAGCTAAATAAACAGTATTGTTGTGTACCACAATTTCAGACAAACGCGGACCGACGTGATAACGTTGAATTGAAGACATTTAAAACTCCCTTTGAATTGAAGAAAAGCTTAAAAAGCTCTGTAGACACAGACATCAATAAGATCACAGAGCACACGGAGAAAAGCAACAAAATATAATTTTCTGCTTTGAATTCAGCTGCAAATTCAATGCATTTTTAAACCCTGTTAAACAATCTTATTTAACTATGAATTTTTTCTCTGTGTGCTCTGTATTCTTTGCACTTTCTCTGTGTCTACAGATCTTTTTTTAAGCTTTTCAAGTATATAGAAAACACAAAAAAGGCGAACTGTCGTTCGCCTTTTTTATACCATCAAACTACGGTACGCAGTCGGAATGAGAAGTCTTGCAGTGCTGCAATTCCGCTGGCTTCTGCTCGGTTACACCAATCTTGTAGCAGCTTCACCAGCTCTGGGCGGGATAAGGTAGAGCGCTCCCATAAACGCGTCAACTCCTGGCGCATTTGATAAATCTGCTCCAGCACCGTGCTTTCAGCCAACACTTTGGCCAGAATTTGCTGATCTTGCTCCGGCGTGTCTTTAGCATCTTGCTTGAGCCAGATTTTCATCTGCCGCACCGGATCAAAATCGATCTGTGGCAGTTTGGCCGAGCTACGCATCCGTTCAACTTCTTCACCCACGGTATCTTTTAAAGTACGTGCGTAATTGGCAGCAATCGCGTAGCGATTAGCAATAATTGCTTGCAAAGAGGCTTCATCCAGCTCGCGCTTCGCCGCAGCTGAAAGCGTCATCTTAGGTGCAATTTTGCGCACTTTGGCAAGACCAAGCATTTCGATAATGCGGATATACATCCAGCCAATATCAAACTCAAACCATTTATAAGACAACTTGGCCGATGTGCCAAAAGTGTGGTGATTATTATGCAGCTCTTCACCACCAATCATAATTCCCCAAGGAACAATATTGGTTGAAGCATCTTCACATTCAAAATTACGGTAGCCCCAATAATGACCAATACCATTAATAATGCCTGCAGCGGTAATCGGGATCCACATCATTTGCACGGCCCAAATCCAGATCCCATTTGCGCCAAACAGGCAAAGATCAATCAGCAGCATCACAACAGGGCCAAGGGTGTTGTGCTTGCTATAGAGATGACGTTCTAAAAAATCATCAGGCGTGCCGTGGCCATACTTTTGCATGGTTTCTTTATTCGCAGCTTCTGCGCGATACAACTCATAGCCTTCCCAGAATACCTTTTTAATCCCATAAACTTGCGGGCTGTGCGGGTCTTCTGCCGTTTCACACTTAGCATGGTGTTTGCGGTGAATAGAAGCCCATTCTTTAGTAATCTGACCGGTCGTTAACCAGAGCCAGAAACGAAAGAAATGACTAGGAATCGCGTGCAAATCCAGCGCACGATGTGCCTGATGGCGGTGCAAAAAAATGGTAACTGAAGCAATAGTAATATGCGTCAGTACCAGCATCACTGCGATGTAACCCCACCAAGGCAGATCAATCAGCCCATTTAGCCAAGTCATTTTCTTATCTCCACACAGGCCAGTAGCCTGTTTTATTTTTTGTAAGCACTGATTTTACGCAAGACTTGCCCATCAAGCAGCATCAAGTGGCGGCTTTAATGCCGCAGCGTTAAGCAAGGTGACTTCACGTCTAGGGTAAGGAATTTCAATATTGTGCTCTTGAAACAAGCGCCAGATCTTTAGATTTAGACTAGATCGCAGAGAAAGCTGACCATTTTCAGGATCGGCCAGCCAAAAGCCCAACACTAAATTAATACCATTATCTGCAAAGGCGGAAACAAAAGCGCCAGGGGCTGGCGTGCTTAAAATTCGCGCCTCACCCTCCGTGGTCGAACGTAATAATTCTAAAACAAAATCTAAATCAGTCCCGTAAGCCACTTGAATCGGTAAGGAAGTCCAAATGGATTTATCGTTATACGATTGATTCACCACCGTCGAGGTAATCAACGTGTCATTAGGCACTAAGGCCTCAGTGCCATCTGCAGATTTTAAAACCACATACCGCGCCGTAATACTGCTAATGGTACCTAGTCGATTATCAATTTGAACTAAATCGCCAATTTTGATTGAGCGATCCAGCAAAATAATAAAGCCCGATAAATAATTAGATGCAATTTTCTGTAAGCCAAAACCCAAACCCACACCTACCGCACCACCAAAAACCGAGAGCACGGTTAAATCAATACCCACAAGTGGCAGGGCAATCACAATAGCAAAAATCAGCAGTAAAACGCTGGAAATTTTAGACAACACCACCCGGACATTCATGTCCATTATCTGGCTGCTCATTAAGCGTCTTTCCAGCTCTCTGCCCATCCACATCGCAATCAGCAAAGTAGCGGCCACAGATAACAAGCCTTGCCCGATCGTTAAAACAGAGATATGCGCCTTACCAATAGGAAGGCTAATGCTGTCGAGCATTTCAGCCACTTCGGGCAAGATGCCCAATACATGCAGGGCATAGACAAACCAAATTGCCCCTGCGATATATTTCTCCCAACGCATCACCCATGATGCGCCATCAAAAACACGGCGAATCACATAAACCAAAATACGAATATTGGCCATAGCCAGCAAAAGCACGCTCGCCAAGGCAATCAATTTAAAAGGCGGCACAAACCATATTTTAAGTATCACCCCAGATAAAATAACCAGTAAGTAAGCATTTAAAGGGAAAAAAGCCCGCAATAAACCCTCGCCCCCCATACGCCAGTGCCAGCTGTTCTGATCCGGGCTCACTCTGCGCTTTACGCTGCGATTCACCCACCAGGCGAACGCCAGCGCAAATAAAACCATCCCTAGCTGGGCAAAAAACTGCGGGTGCAAATAACCTTGCCCACCCAGCTCATTTACAAAATCAATCAATAAATTATTACGTGTGCTCATGAGCTTTGGCGTATCCGCTTAATCGTTTCGGTGGTGGAAGTCGCAAATAAGAAGGGAATAGAATGCACACTGCCGCCCCATTCCAGCACCTGCTGGCTGCCCACAATCTGCTCGGGCACCCAATCGCCACCTTTGACCAGCACATCCGGGCGCACGGCCAAAATAAGATCCAGCGGGGTATCGGCATCAAACCACGTTACCAGACTCACACACTCCAGCGCAGCCAGCACGGCAGCACGCTGCTCGGTATGATTCACTGGCCTGTCATCGCCCTTGCCAAGGCGCTTTACCGACGCATCGGTATTAATCGCCACGATCAAGCCAGCACCCAGAGCACGAGCCTGTGCCAAGCATGTAACGTGGCCACGATGCAAAATATCAAAGCAGCCATTGGTAAACACCAGCGGACGCGGCAAACCTGCTAATCGAGCGGCTAATTGCTCTGGTGGGCAGATTTTTTGTTCAAATGAAGGACGAGGATATTGGGACATTTTGAATCTTGGCTACCTAAAGGATCAATCTTAAACAATCAATCAAATAAACAAAACATAAATTTAAGTAATAAGTGTGCCGCAAAAGCGGGCTGATTCTCTTGGGCTCTGGCATGAGCAAGGTACTCGGCATAAGCCAAGGCCCGCTATTTACCTGAGCGAGAAAAAATCAAAGTGAATCAATTAAGCCAATTAAGCGGCACCCCCTTAAACTTACACCCAACGAAAATAACAATTAAAATAATAGCACGCTTTTTAATTAAAATTAAAAACAAAAAATCAGGATACCTTCATAAGAAAAAAATTACGAAATTAAAAAAAAAATTTAAAAATAAAACACATCATCTTAATAAAATTATAAAAATATTAAAAACAAAACAACCTATGCTTTTTATTTACCCACGCTGATTAAAAAATATTTTCATAAAATCTATCAATATCAAACACAGCTGGCTACGTCACGATTCTGAGCTACTGGATTCCCCCGTGCCACGATCATCAGGCTGCATAGCGACGAAAGAGATATATCAAGCCACTTACTTGCAGCTGGCGTTGTAGTTAGTGCTGAGTCAGTCTATGTAGGCACTGGATGCCTGCCTGTACCAGAGAGAGACCAATGCGCTCAGAGTTAGTTGCACGGCTTTGGCGCCATCGTAAAACTTAAAGCGCTTATCACCTCTCCCTTCGAGAAGAGTGTTTTTTGCTGGCACTCAAAATACCCCAAAAGCAAATGAGTGTAGTTACCCTTGTTTTGGCTTATTTACATTTATATATAAATAAGCCAATTCAATTACCACACCTATTTACGCAATGACATGTAAATAATAAAGATATAAATAATTACCATTAAAAATTAGAAAACAATTATATACGAATAAACAAATGGCACGCTTATTAATAATAAATAATTAACAGCAATTGCACTAAAACAAAAATTAAATAGGTATAATCAATAACTGCAACATATCTTACGTCCGTATTAAACAATCCATTGCAAATATGTAAAAGGATTCTAAATGAAACTACTTAAAACACTGCTAGTCTCTACTTTCTTTGTAGCTGCAGGTTTATCTCAGGCTGCCGTTATACCTGTACAAATTGACTTCGATAGTGATGGTGATGCCTCATCTGCTTTTCAAGTAAAAGGTAGTGTGAACAAAACATTCACTTTTGAACTGGCTGAACAATCAGTGTTAAATAGCTGGTGGACAGTACGTCAAACGATCGCTAACAGCTCAACAATTAGCTACCTTAATGGCACGCTTACTTCGCTAAGCAACCCAAACACCCCAATTTCTTTGGGTGGCAAAGGCTCGCTAAGTGACGCCGCTGGTGTGAAAGAAATTAATGAGCACGCAGCACCGTTTACCTTAGCTGCAGGCAAGTACTTAATCAGCTTTGCTGGCCTTGCAACGGCAGGCTACAAAGGTACGGGTACACTGACAATGAACGCAGCACCGGTTCCAGAGCCAGAAACCTACGCGCTGATGGGTCTGGGTCTGGTTGCCCTGCTTGCTCGTCGTCGTAAAACAGCTTAATCAGCTTTAAGCCATGCAAAACGCCCCATGATCTATGGGGCGTTTTTTTAGGCAAAAATTTATCTCGCCCCTCATCAAGCCATAAAAAACGCCCCATCAGAGGCGTTTTTCACTACTTATTCCAATGCATATTTACGCATCTAATAACTGCAAAATCGCCTCAGTATGCTTTTGCATTAAAGCCATATCCGCACGCGACTCCACATTTAAACGCACCACTGGCTCGGTATTGCTCGAGCGCAGATTAAAGCGCCAATCGGCGTACTCCATGCTAATGCCATCGGTCGTATCTACAATTAAAGCATCGCTCTGATAAGCCGCACAAACACGAGCAATCGCTGCTTTAGCATCAACCAGCTTGCGATTAATCTCGCCCGACGATGGATAAGCCGCAATGCGCTGCTCCACCATGGCGGACAATTTTTGCTCGCGACGACTCATCAGCTCAATCACCAATAGCCACGGAATCATGCCGCTATCGCAATAGGCAAAATCGCGGAAGTAATGATGAGCGCTCATTTCGCCACCATACACCGCGTCCTCCAAGCGCATCCGCTCTTTAATAAAGGCATGGCCGGTTTTACTTTGGATCGCTACCCCGCCCGCAGCTTGCACCACATCGACGGTATTCCAAGTTAAACGCGGATCATGAATGATTTTTTGCCCAGGGTTCTTTTGCAAGAAGGCTTCTGCCAAAAGGCCAACGATGTAATAACCCTCGATAAAATCGCCGCGCTCGTCAAACAAGAAGCAACGATCAAAATCACCATCCCAAGCAATTCCCAAATCAGCCCCATTTGCAATGACTGCATTGGCTGTATCTGCACGGTTTTCTGGCAAAAGCGGGTTAGGGATACCATGTGGGAAAGTGCCATCCGGCTGGTTGTGCACTTTAATAAACTCAACCGGTACTTGGGCCGCTTTAAATTTAGCCTCCAGTGCATCCACCACATGGCCTGCTGCGCCATTACCTGAATTCAAAACAATTTTTAATGGGCGCAAGGCAGATAGATTCACATAACCCATCAGATGCTCGATATAGGCATCTAGAATAGACAGCGAGCTGCTGCTGCCGCGCTGAGCAATCGGTGCAAAATCAGCCGATTCAGCCAAGAGCTGAATATCACGCAGGCCAGTATCGCCGCTAATCGGCACTGCACCGCGCTTCACCAGCTTCATGCCGTTGTAATCCAGCGGATTATGGCTGGCTGTCACTTCAATCCCGCCATCCACATCCAGATGAAACGCAGCAAAATAAACTTCTTCGGTACCGGTCATGCCTAAATCAATCACATCGCTACCGGCATCCATCAGGCCATTAGCCAACGCTTGCTTTAGCTCTTCACTGGTCAAACGAACATCGCCACCCAGTGCAATACGTTTAGGTTTGAGCAGTTGGCCATAAGCGCGGCCAATACGATAAGCGATATCGGTATTGAGCTCAGTGCCAAGCTGGCCGCGGATATCGTAGGCTTTGAAACACGTTAATTTAGTCATTGGTTTACTCGAAATAAGCTCGGGAATGAAGGTGTACGGCAGCGTCTTGTACGATTTCTGCCCTGCTAGCCCAGCGATACTGGGAATGCTGCTCACCCAGCGGCAGGGCCATATCGGATTCATCAAGCTGTAGCGTGTAGGCAAGCACCACATAATGCGTGCCAAAACCTTCCACACGCCCGGCATTACTATCATAAAAGTGCTCGTAAACGCCCAGCCACTGCGCCGAAGAGCGCGCCAAAGCCACGCCTAATTCGGCTTTAGTCAGGCGTAAAAAAGCAGCATCCAGCGTTTCATTTTTTTGCACCCGTCCGCCCGGCACAAACCAGTGATCGCAGGCGGGCTGGTTTGTGCGCCACCCCAGCAGGACATCGCCTGCTGAGTTTTGCACAATCAAATCGATAGATATCAAAGGCGCGCGCTCAACCACCTGTAAAAACGCTGGAAACGGCAGCGCCTTATTTGGTTCGGCCATACACATCTTCAAAGCGCACGATATCGTCCTCACCCAGGTAGGAGCCCGATTGCACTTCGATTAGCTCTAGCGGCATCTTGCCCGGGTTTTCTAAGCGATGCGTCGTACCAAGCGGGATATAAGTCGATTGGTTTTCTGACAAGAGAATCTCTTGATCCCCATTCACCACCTTGGCTGTACCTTTCACCACAATCCAATGCTCGGCACGGTGGTAATGCATTTGCAAGCTCAGCGACGCGCCTGGATTAACCACAATCCGCTTCACCTGGAAGCGCGAACCGGCATCGATGCCTTCATAGCTACCCCAAGGGCGATACACGCGGCGATGCGTAACCGATTCTGATCGGCCGGCACTATTTAAACGCTCAACAATCTTTTTCACATCCTGCACATGATCTTTATGCGCCACCAGAATCGCATCGGCCGTCTCTACAATCACCAGATCCTGCACGCCAATCGCCGCAATCATGCGGGTTTCGCTGCGAATATAGCTGCCTGATACGCGATCAAGCATCACATCGCCCAGCACGCTATTGCCCGCTTCATCTTGTGGCGTTACATCACGGAGTGCTGACCAAGAGCCAATATCACTCCAGCCTAAGCCCGCCGCAGCAATCACCGCCGCATGCGCGGTTTTTTCCATCACTGCATAATCAATCGAATCTGATTCACATGCAGCAAAAGCATCGCTATCTAAGCGCAAGAAGTCTAAATCACGCACGCCTTTAGTAACCGCAGCCTGCACCGCAGCCAACATCACAGGCTGATAAGCCGCCATTTCCGCTACATACGCATCGGCGCGGAACATAAACATGCCGCTATTCCAGTAATAATCACCCGAAGCTAAAAACTCTGCCGCACGCTCAGCATTCGGTTTTTCTACAAAAGCAGCAACTGCATAGGCATCGCCAGATAGGCTATCGCCACGGCGAATATAGCCATAGCCCGTTTGCGGCTCAGTAGGCGTAATCCCAAAGGTAACTAACTTACCTGTTGCGGCAACACTTGCCGCCTGTGCCACCAAGGCTTGAAACACATCGCCAAACTGAATCACATGATCTGATGGCAGCACCAGCAGCATGGCATCCGGGTTGTCTTCCAGCGCAATCAAAGCCGCAGCCGCCACAGCCGGTGCAGTATTACGACCCATCGGCTCTAAAACCACGCGGGAATCGCTCATGCCCACCGCACGCAATTGCTCGGCCACCAAAAAGCGATGCTCCTGATTGCTGATTAATAAAGGCGCGGCTACATCTGCCATTCCCTGCAAGCGTGTTGCCGTTTGCTGCAGCAAGCTTTGATCACCATGCAATTTTAAAAATTGCTTAGGGTAACCACCACGAGACAGCGGCCACATACGGCTACCCGAACCACCACAAAGAATCACCGGAGTAATTGACATGAACTATCCATTAATTGTTATTTCAATATAATTTTGCGGCGACTCGCGCCGCAAAATAACTTAAAGACTGACTTGCTGACGGCCAATTGGGTAATACTCAAAGCCCTCTTTTTGCATGCGCTTTGGATCAAATAAATTGCGACCATCAAAAATCAATGGATTTTTAAGCTGTTTATTCATATCCGTAAAATCAGGACTGCGGAATGCTTTCCATTCGGTGACAATAATCAAAGCATCTGCATCAGGCAATACCGCATTTGGGCTATCGCCATAGCTTAAACCTTTCCAATCTGGCATCACCCGCTGTGCTTCGTGAATTGCAACCGGATCATGCGCAGCCACCGTCGCCCCCTGATTCAGCAAATACTCAATAATTACACGGCTTGGCGCATCGCGCATATCATCTGTATTGGGTTTAAATGCCAAACCCCATAAAGCGAAATGCTTACCTTTTAAATTATCACCAAAGCGCTTAACAATTTTATCCACCAGCACCGATTTCTGCGCATGATTTGCTTTTTCAACGGCATCCAGCACTTTTAAGCTAATGCCATGCTCTTCAGCCGTGCGCTGCAAAGCTTGCACATCTTTAGGAAAGCATGAGCCACCATACCCCACACCAGGGTATAAAAAGTGATAGCCGATACGTGGATCAGAGCCAATCCCTTTACGCACTAGCTCAATATCTGCGCCCATTACCTCTGATAAATTAGCCAATTCATTCATAAACGAAATACGCGTAGCCAGCATGGCATTAGCCGCATATTTCGTCATTTCGGCAGAGCGCACATCCATAAATAAAATACGATCATGATTACGCACAAACGGCGCGTATAAAGAGCTCATCAAATCTTTGGCCGTATCATCATCCGTGCCAATCACAATCCGATCCGGACGCATAAAGTCTTCAATCGCAGCGCCTTCTTTCAAGAACTCCGGATTAGAAACAATCGCAAAACTCGTTTGCTCGTTGCGCTGCTGCAACTCATCCGTAATGGCCGCGCGAACCTTATCCCCAGTGCCCACCGGCACAGTGGACTTATCCACAATCACCTTATAGCCATTCATATGGCGGCCAATACTGCGTGCTGCAGCCACCACATACTTCAAATCTGCCGAGCCATCTTCATCGGGCGGTGTGCCCACTGCAATAAACTGAATCGTGCCATGCTCTACCGATTCTTTAACATCCGTTGTAAAGCGTAAACGACCTGCAGCCACATTACGCTTAATCATTTCCTCAAGGCCGGGCTCAAAAATCGGCACGCCACCTTCCTGCAAAATACGGATTTTATTTGCATCTACATCTAGGCATAACACATCATTGCCATACTCCGCCAAGCATGTGCCAGTAACCAAACCTACGTAGCCAGAACCAATCACGGTAATTTTCATTGTAAAAACACTCCCACTTAATAAATTAATTTTTATGAGTAAGCTGGCGAATCGCTTTAATAACAAAAATGGTATTTGTTACGAAATAGCGTTTCCAAAGACGTCGTGGCTCCGAGCATAGACGATGCAACCATTCCAATCCTGAATGCTGCATCCACAAAGGTGCACGAACAATCGTGCCTGCGTGATAATCAAATGCCGCCCCCACACCAATCATCACCGCATTAATTTTGCCACGATGCGCAGCCATCCATTTTTCTTGCTTTGGGCAACCTAGGCTAACCCAGACAACCCCTGCTCCAGATGCATTGATATTACTAATAATTTCCTGCTCTTCTTGCTCAGCTAAAGCGCGAAAGGGGGGGGAATATGCACCCACTATTTTCAATGCAGGAAAACTACTGCTCAATTTAAGCAGTAAAATACGTAATGTATCTTCACTGCTACCATACAAATAAATCGAAGGCCAATCCCCTGATTTATTTGCCTCTGTGCAATATTTCCACATTAAATCAGGGCCATTAATTCGCTGCTGATTATAAAACCCCATTTTACGCATTAACCAGGCAACGGGCGCACCATCCGAGGTTGCCATATCTGCATTTTTAACCACATCATAAAAAGCCGGGTCATTTGTAGTAGTCACCACAGAATGGGCATTACATATGCAAATATAACGGGATTCTCTTCTGGAGCTCCATCGCTTGATACGCTGCAAAGCCGTATCCCAATCCAGCACATCAATAGAAGCGCCCAGAACAGAGGTTGTTTTTCTCGCCACTAATGGCTTATCAATTATCTCGGACATGCATTTATCGCCTCATTATATATATTCATTAATATTTCATAATTTTTATCCGGGGTATATTCTGCTAAATACTTCTCACGCGCATTACGCCCCATTTCTGCCATCGCTTCAGGGTTGTTAACAGCCCAAGTCATTTTTTTTGCTAAATCATCAGCATCACTAGCATTAAATAATAACCCTGTTTTTCCATCTTCAACCAAATCACATAATGGCCCCAAGCGACTAGCGATAACCGGCAGACCACTTGAATAAGCCTCAACCAAAGTCATCGGCATATTTTCATAACAAATACTTGGCAAAACCAAGGCCAGGCTTGAGCGCATATAGGCTCGAACCTCTTGCTGCGGTAAGGCGCCACATAAATCAAGCTGAGCAATTCCAGTCAAATAAACAGATTCTTCACCAGCCCCAACAACCGCTAAATGCCCATGTGGATCAGCACTAAAGGCTGTCGCAAAAATACGAGCCCCTTTTTCCGGAGATAAACGGCCTACATATAAGAAACCACTTCTTTGCTCTGCTCCACACCCCACATCTTCAGCAAAATTGGGCTTAATCATTATTTTATCCGCAGGAATCCCGCCCTGAATGTATTTATTCTTACAAAATTCATTTAAAGCAATATAGCGATTAATCTTATTTTTATACGTTCCCACAGAGCGATGAATTGTTAGCATGCCAGATAAAACAGCACTTTGAGCAAAAGAATCTCTATAGCAACGACGCATAATGCCACGCCACGTTGCATGCCCAACGCAATCTTCACAAACACGGCCATCGCGCAAAAAAGTGGCTTGAGGGCACAGCAATCTGAAATTATGTAATGTCTGCACCAGAGGTACATTTAGAGCCTGAGCCGCCCAATATAAAGAAGGTGAAATCAGTGGAAATGTATTATGAACATGAATAACATCAGGCTTTACTCTCTTAAGCAAAAGCGAGAATTCAGTATATGTTTTTTTAGACCACACGGTCTGCTTCAATAATGACAGTTTTGATTGATTAATAATTTCATCATTATGACGAAAATAATGCTCAACCTCATGACCATGTTTCTTTAACAATGCAATTTCATTATCAACAACCGAATCTTCACCACCTTTTTGCTGATAAGCATTGTGAACAATTAACACCCGTTTCATTATTGATTGCCCCGGTATATTGGCTCGGCAAGACACTTTATAATGCCTTCTGCAAAGTTTCTTGCCATATTCTCTACACTGTACTCCTTAGCACTTTCTAAACATGCTTGCTGCATGGCAGATAATTTACCCTGATCATTCATTAATTCAATCACAGCAGTCGCATATTTATCTTGCGAAAAATCAACCAGCAAACCATTAATTCCGCTTTTCAAGTATGCAATTTCGGGGCTATGAACACCGCAATCAGTTGTGATCATAGGTACAGCGCAAACAAACGAGTCTAAAATCCCTAAACCAACCAACCCAGGATTAATCATCACTGTAGAAACAGACAATAGCTCCACTTTTTCTTTACCTTTGCATAGGCCTACATATTTAGCCCAATCATGCTCACGGCAAAAATCTTCAATAAGCTTACGCTGAACACCATTACCAGCAATAAGCATTTCAAAATCAGGAACTAATTTTTTTATTTTAATAATCGCCTCAAGCATAAACTCGATGCGCTTTTCTTCATAAAAAGAACCAATAAAAACACCTACGTTCTTACTACTAATTTTTAATTTATCCCTAATTACATCTTTTTTACTATCATCAATCTCACCAAATAATTTAGCCATTTGATGGGTATCAATAGAATTATTTGCTATCGTCACCCGATCAACAGGAAAATCAAAACGATTAATCAAGGGCAAGCTCATTGCGGTATAACCAAACCACCAATCCGCACGCTTTGCAATCACTCTCTTGACTTTCTCGCTCCAGCTATCTGGGTTTCCCTGTAAATTAGCACCATGCCCAAACAATGCCACTTTAATTGACGGGTACAGATATTGCGCAACTAAATTAAATAATAATTTATTTTCATGACTGCAAATAACTAAATCAGCATCTTTTATTTTCTCAAAAAAGGGCTGCCAGCAAATTCGTCCACCCAGCAAATAATGGGTAGGTAGTTTTTCTGCCCAAGGCAATTCACCCGAGTCATTCTTGCTCAGCTCATCTTTATTTGGCATACCATGCAGCAATCTTAGCCTGCACCCTCTTTCCTCAAGCTCTTGGCGTAAAGCCTCGAAAAAGGGCAGCCGATAATGTGGCAAGCGCCTTTGCACAAAAAGGACAGTAGGCTGATAACAAGCATTAACTTCATTTTTAGTCATAGTGGATTTCAAATTTAAAAATAAATAAAATAAAATCACTATTTCAAAATGAAATAAGCGAAGTTCTATTTCTTAAAATGTTTTAATTATACAAGCGCAAGGGTACGTAACAAGCCTGCTTCGTAAGCTAAAAATAGCTACAATAACTCTATTTTTCCAAAGACAAAGCCCATCAACAACCCAGCTAATTCCAAAAAAGATCAGAAAAATGCACACCCTGATTACTGTAAATAATAATTAACTGCGTAAAACTCAAAAACATGCTTCTGCAAAAAACTTTACAAAATTTTGAACAAATGCATTTATCGTTACACAGTTTAATACAAATGATGTATGAGAAAAATACATCGTTTTAACCATATACTCGCTTTCCAACTTATGAAATAAATTGATGCAATATTTATATGCTAGTAATAAGTAACCGTGGTTTAAAAACCAGAGAGATGAGAGGCGTTATTTAAGAATAACAGGAACAGCACCAATCGCTATTTCATCGCTATAAATATCTTCTGCCCTGCCCATTGGGAAAGAGATTACCTTGCTAATGTTCCCGATTTTTGACCGAGCAATTTTTGTTACTTCATCACTGGTCGTCCACACAAAATACTGTGCCGCATTCTGGCGATCTGTAAATTTACAAATCCAGACAACCAATCCATCAATTTGACACCCTCGGGGTGTACTGCCAATTAACTGAGATGCAAAATTCTGATAAGCAAATGCAGCAGCTTTTTTATGTTTACTCTTTGGCTCAGCTAAACCCATTTCCCCATGGTCATAAGAATACCAATAAGACTCACCTACCCCCTGAATTAGAGCAAGAATATTTGCACGTAAAACATAAGCAACCGCTTGGCTTTGATTTAATCTACGCCATTCATTACTATAATTTTTACTAATTTCAGGTCCCGATAGATTTTCAATCAACCAGCCTGATTCTGTATTCCAGAGCGGCTTATGAGCCTGCCTATTTTTGCCCATAATTTGGTAAAGCCTCTCACCCAAACCATAGGCCGCTTCAGGCTCTGACTTAGGGACATAAAAATGATAAGCAAGTATATCTGAATACTTACCCCCCCCCATCGCAAGATATCTATCCCATTTTGCTAATTCATTTTCTGAATTACCCGTCATACTCGGAGCAACTAGACGATTTTTTGGGTTAACTGCTTTTAATTCAATATACGCAATTTTCTGCATCTCAAGCAGAGCTTCCCATTTTCCCGACCAGAATGGTTTTAAATTAACCTCGTTTAATATTTCATAATTATAAATAACATTATTATAACGAGTCGCAACTTTTCTAACATAGCTGCGCCAATGAGCCATATTCGCAGGCTCGGCAGCACAACCTAAACCATAAGCGCATTTTTCTTGAGGGCGGCTTGATGCCCACACAGGTGTTACACCTAATGGAAGAAGCAATCGAATATTGTTTTTCTGGCTGTATTCAACAATTGCATCTAACTTCGCAAAATTATATTGCCCCTCACTAGGCTCAATATCTTTCCAGCCAACATAAAGATCCCAAAGACGCCAACTACTTATACCCGAGATAGGCCATGCCTTATTCAAATCAGGCCGGTGAACATGCACTCCAAAATAACTAGCGGTAATTTCCTGCTGAAAACGTGAAGCTATATTCGTTTTTGGTATTGCCATTAAAGAATCAGAATTACTTTTTCTTAACATTAATGGCTCATCAACGGCAACTGCAGACTGTAAGCAACAAACAGTCAACATTGCCAGCAACAAGGTCCTAGCAATTCGCATGGCGGTCAATAATTTGGTCATATATATTCTCCAAAAGCATAGCTTGCTTACGAATATCTAAACTCAGTGCAAAATCTCTGCCCGCTTTACCCATGCGATTACGCCATTCACTTGTCTGCCCTAATACAAAATCTAATTTTTCAGCCAGATTATCCACATTACCTGGCTCAAATAAAAAACCAGTTTCTTGATCTATTAACGCTTCAGGCATCCCGCCACTTCGACTAGCAATAACAGGTACGCCCGAAGCGGCGGCTTCTAATAGAACAATACCAAAAGCTTCGGTTTGTCCATTTTTATCTGGCATGCTCGCTTGCACATAGCATGCGCACTCCTGCATTAGGCGCTTAACATCGGCATGTGGTTGGGCACCCAACCATGTAACTCGTTGCTCAATACCTAATTCCTTAGCCAAAGCCATTAATTGTAAAGTTTCTGTGCCAGCCCCCACTTGCACCAGCTGCCAATCAAAAATAGCAGCCACTTTAGCAAAAGCTCTTAGCAGCACATCAATTCCTTTTACTTTGACATGCCTGGAAACATTCAGAATAAATTTTCCCTGATGCATTAATGGCTGGAATTTTTCAGTATCTACACCAATATAATGTGTAAATATTTTGCTATCCGCAATACCGCGCTCAATCATTCTTTGCCGCATATACTGGGATACCGCAATAAAAGCATCTGCATTTTTATACAAGCTTCTTTCATTCAATAAATATTGCCAATTTGTAGGCTTACGTGTTTTAAACAAAGACCAACGGCTCATCTGTGTATCAAAGCCATGGCTTGTTGCAATCAATGGAATATTAAGTTTCTTTGCTATCGGTGCAATCATAACGGCATCAGGCAAAAAATGAGCGTGAATTATTGCAGGTTTATGTTGAATTAAACCCTGCTTAATCACCGCAGACTGCCGCAACAAAGTAAACTTCATTCGTTCATATTTATGTAGTGCATCAATAGTAACTACATCAGCTTCAATAGGTGCTTTTAAATCCCTGCATACAAATAAAGCATTATAATTATGCAGTGAATGAGCTTGCTCTAGAATAAATGACTCAGAAACAAACGGCATCGTCGTTCTATAATATGCAACATCCCTCATTTTTCATTCCTAATGATACTTCTAGCTTTATATATGATTGCAACCAATGCAAAAAATTGTGCTTGAATGAGCACACCAGCAGCAGCCGGCTCGAAAAAATAAATCCCAAGCAAACCAACAATACCGCCTTTTATCGCACAAACAATATATTTTAATTCCTTATCTTCAGTATTACTTATTTTTTCTAAAATAATATGACTGAATAAAAAAACAAATGCGAACAATGAAAAAATACCGTAATTAATCACTATATTTAAGTAAGTATTATGAGCATTAGGATAGATAAATTTACCAAAAGTATAATAATCACTAGCCCTTAACATTTCAAACTGTAATGAACCGGTAAAAAATTTGAAATCTGAGTTTAAAAACACATGAATTGCTGATTGCCATAATTGATAACGAGTCTGCATCGTTGATAAAGTATGCTCGGTCGAAGATAAAGAAAAACTGACTATAGAAAAAATAAGCAAAGGGAATAAGACAATAATAAAACGCCCAGCATTTTTTCCAATACATAAATATGCCAGACTACAAGCGATCCCCACTAAGCTCCATATAAATGCACCTTTTGTTTGAGCATAATAAAAGGCAGTAAACATCAGAAATAAGCCAATAACACACAATGCTTTAAATAAAATAGAACGCACATAAAGCGCCAGCATAAAAAGACCTACAACAGGGAAAACCAGATACAGCCCTAAACCATTGGGATGCCTAAAAAAACCGATAGCAACATTCGACTTTAATACAGACCCATCAAGCGCCATTTTTCCCAGAGTACCTACATCTACGTCAAAAATGTAGGGCCAGCCCACAAGGCCCTGCATAATACCCATTGCCGCACTCAACAAACCAAGCACAATAAGCAACAAAAATAAAATCCATAATTGTTTCTTAGTATCAGTAAGAAACAAGACCAATGGCACAAGCAAACAAGCAGGTAACACATCTTTAAATGCCTGAAGGCCCGATGCTGCTCCAGTAACAAACGCCAGCGCAGATCCTATTCCAGCAAGTAAAGCGTAAAGCATCACCCATTTTGATTCAAAAAATGCATCCCTCCAGGCTGGTATTACTAATGGATTTGCAACTAAAGATAAAAAAACATGAGCAAATCCAAAGTAAATAGCAAGCTCTAGCACAGTAAAGCTAACCATGCCTGAAATTCCAGAAAATATACGGAACTCTCCCATCATTAGAATAAAAATAAAAATGACAATAAAAAATGACCGATTATTATTTTCTTCTTTCAATACAGAGTACTCACTCAAAAATTAAAAATGCCTGAATATCATGACACTCGGCTTCGAACTATTCGTGCAGGATTGCCCACAACTACGGAATAGTCAGGAATTGACTTTGAGACAACAGATCCAGCGCCAATAATTACACCATTTCCAATATGAACCCCCGGCAAAATAATGACACGCTGCCCAATCCAAACATCATTCCCAATGCATACAGGCTTAAATTCTTTCATTCCCTGATTAATCATTGGCACCTCAATACTTGCAAACTCATGATTTACCGTCAGAATAATTACATCAGGCCCCATCATGACATTATCCCCAATTGCGACACTTCCATATAACTTACAATTAACACCTAAGCCGGAGTTATTCCCAATTTTTATCTGTCGACCAGAACCAAAAGAAGCACCATGCTCAATGTTAATATTTATTCCACATGAAGAGAAAAGACCTTTACAGCACCAACGGCGTATTTTCCTTGTCCATAAAAAACCTCTTGAGGAGGATGACGGTAAATAACGAAAAACACCATAATACAGTAATAAAAAACCTAGCCTTACCATCTAAATTCCCCCAACTAGAGCAAACGGAAAAATTACGCAAGAAATTATTAAAAAATAGGGAAATTTAATTTTATATACTTTTTGAGAAATAAAATGGGTTGCTCCAACACTAAATAAACTGGATATTAGAAACGCCCATGCAACACCCTGTGCCATAAAATAAGATGAGAGAATAAAACCTAATACAATTTGAAAAATAGCACCTATTGCTGTGGTGTAAATCAACAGGTGAGTTTGCCCTTCTTGAAGTAACCCAATATTCAAACTAGGTTCAACAGCTCGAATTACAACACCTATAATTAATGGAAGTAAAATACTAAATTCAACATGAACATTTGGTGCAAGAATTGGCAATAACCATGGCGCTAAAAAATAAAGAATAGCTCCTGCTAGTGAATAGCCCAGACTAAAAAAAACAGACATTTTTGAAAAAAATATTTGGCCTCTATCTACATCTTCAATATGCTGAAAACGCGCAGTTGGCCACCAAAGTGCAACAGGTGTTATTAAAAAATTTAATACTCCTGCTAACTTTAATGCAACAACATAACTACCTAATATTTTATGATCAAGTGTAGAAGAAACAATATATCGATCAGCATTATTCAAAATAGTAGCAAAAATAGCCGAAATCATTATAGGCACGCCATACTTTAAAGCGGCAACTTTCAACACTTGCTCATTATCAACGGAGTAAACTGTTGAATTTTCTTTCTTTAATATTTGATAGTTAACCAGAATTGCAGAAAAACTCACTGCAATTGCATACACAGCCAGCCACTCAATTGCCGTATCAACAATAAATGGGTGTTCCATGACATTTATAAAAGAAAATAAAGCTAAAACTCCAAACTTACCTAAAGTTCCTAAAAAATAAGGGCGTGCAAGCAATTTTGCCCGTGCAGAAGCTAAACCCAGACCCAAAGTAGCTTCTGCTAAAATAATAATGGGCATTAATAATATGGCATATTTTAATTTAAATTGCAGCATGGCCCATATACAAGCCAATACGATAGATACCAATGCTGGCCACAAACACATTTTAAGACAAAGCCGCAATGCAAAATTAACTGGCATTTTATCTGCATTAACCAGCTTTAAAATACTCCAGTTACCACCAAATTGTGCAATCAGCGCAAACAAGTAAATAGCAGGTTCGAACAAACCCCATTTTCCATATTCCTCTACTCCCAATGCCCGGACAATAAATGGAATCATGAGAAACTGCAAACCTGCTTGCAGTGCATTACTAATAAAAAACCCGCCAAATACTTTTTTGAACATAATTTATTTATAAACCTTATAAACTTCGAGCTGTAAATTCGCCATAAGCGTTTCTTAGCCCTAAGTCAAAGCGAGTTGAAGCCCGCCATCCCATCTCATTTAATTTACTTACATCCTGCAATTTGCGCATCGTGCCATCCGGTTTGCTCGCATCAAATACCAGCTCACCTTTAAAGCCGACCACTTCACAAATCGTGCTCGCTAATTCACGAATCGTCATATCTTCACCCGTGCCAATATTGATCAGCGGTGGGTGTTGATCGTTTAATTGCTTTTTATATTCTTCATCTGGCAAGTTCAGCAAGTAGACACATGCTGCGGCCATATCTTCACAATAAAGAAATTCACGGCGTGGCTTGCCACTACCCCATACCATCATTTCTTTTGCACCGCTTTCTTTGGCTTCGTGCGCTTTACGAATAAGTGCCGGAATCACATGGCTGTTTTCCGGGTGATAATTGTCGCCAGGGCCATAGAGATTAGTCGGCATAACAGCCAGATACTGCGTGCCATATTGACGGTTATAGCTCCAGCACATCTCAATACCGGCAATTTTAGCCAGAGCGTAAGGCTGATTGGTCTGCTCTAATGGACCAGTAAGCAGGTATTCTTCTTTTATCGGCTGCGGGCAATCTTTAGGGTAAATACAGCTGGAGCCTAAAAACATCAGACGATTTACACCATGCTGGTAAGCAGCATGAATCACGTTATTTTGAATCATTAAATTCTGATAAATAAAATCGCCGCGATAAACATTATTGGCATGAATACCGCCTACTTTTGCTGCGGCTAAAAATACAAAATCAGGCTTTTCTGCTGCAAAAAACGCATCGACTGCTGTCTGATTTGTCAGATCTAATTCTGCATGAGTGCGCGTCACAATATTTGTGAGCCCAAGTTTATTTAATTCACGCACAATCGCAGAGCCAACCATACCACGATGGCCCGCAACGTATATTTTATTTGAATTTTCAATAAACAAAACTAAACTCCCTCTACCATTGCAAGAGCAATAGCTGGATTGCCAGCCACAATCATATTTTCAGCAATATCATTAACAACAACCGATCCCGCACCTATAACAGAACCAGCGCCTATTTTTATATTTCCGATAATAATAGAGTTCGGAAATATAATTACATTATCTCCAATATCAGGAGCACCTGCTTTATTGCCACCGCGTTTGCTGCCTAAAGTACACCCTTGAAAAATAGTGACATTACGACCTAATTTCGTACCTTTATTAACTACAATAGAAAAGGGGTGCCCCATACGTAAGCCCTTTAAATTACCAAAAGGCAAATCAACATGAAGAATATATTTAATCATCAGGCGAAATAATGTAAATTTAATTCTGCAAGAGAAAAGTATAAATTTATTTACGCCACCCAATTTTTCTTTTAAATAGGATTCGAATTCATCACGAGGAACCTTTTTCATATTTTACCTTTGGCTCAACTAATTTTATAATTGAGCCAATTAATTTTTAACTTTCAATCGCTACAGAAACACGATAGCCATGCGTTTTAAGCAGAGCATGCTGGCGGGCTTGTACTAAATCATGAGCCACCATTTCTTGCACTAGTTCTGGCAAGGTGGTTTCTGGTACCCAGCCTAATTTCACTTTGGCTTTTGTTGGATCACCCAATAATGTTTCAACCTCGGCAGGGCGGAAATAGCGCGGGTCGACTTGCATAATCACATCGCCCTCTTTTAATGCAGGTGCTTTATCGCCTTCAATTTTAGTAACAATGGCTTTTTCATCTACCCCAGTGCCCTCAAACTTAAGCGAGATACCCAATTCACTGGCCGACATGCGAATAAAATCACGCACGCTATATTGCACGCCAGTAGCAATCACAAAATCATCCGCCACTTCTTGTTGCAACATCATCCATTGCATTTTGACGTAATCACGGGCATGGCCCCAATCGCGCAGGGAATCAATATTGCCCATAAACAGACATTTTTCTAAACCTTGAGAGATATTTGCTAAACCACGGGTGATTTTGCGCGTAACAAAAGTTTCACCACGACGCGGGCTTTCGTGATTAAACAAAATGCCATTACATGCATACATGCCATAGGCTTCGCGATAATTCACCACAATCCAATAGGCATACATTTTTGCCACAGCATATGGGCTGCGTGGGTGAAATGGCGTCGTTTCTTTTTGCGGAATCTCTTGCACCAAACCATATAGCTCGGAAGTGGATGCTTGATAAAAACGAGTTTTCTTCTCTAAGCCTAAAAAGCGAATGGCTTCTAATAAGCGCAGCGTGCCCATTGCATCGACATCAGCCGTATATTCGGGCGATTCAAAGCTGACCGCCACATGCGATTGCGCACCAAGGTTATAAACCTCATCCGGCTGCACTTCTTGCAAAATACGGGTTAAATTAGATGAATCACTTAAATCACCGTAATGCAATTTGAAGCTGCTGTTTTCAATATGCGGATCTTGATAAATATGATCGACGCGTTGGGTATTAAACGACGATGCGCGGCGCTTGATGCCATGCACTTCATAGCCTTTTTCTAAAAGAAACTCAGCCAGGTAAGAGCCATCTTGGCCGGTAACACCAGTAATTAAAGCTACTTTTTTACTCAACTCATTCTCCTTGTAAGTGTCCAGCCAACCTGATTCTGGTTGGCATGTCTACGCTGTTTAATAATTCGTTTGTAAATTTTTCTTGAAGCTGATAAGCCTGATTTGAATCTGCAGAAATGCTTGAAACTCTAAATAACAAGCCATCTGGAATCGTGCCTTTCAAACCATAATTAATTTGAGCCATCTTACGTTCAAATCCAGAACGTAAAGCGGTATCGCCCACGGTAATCCAATAGGTAATTGGCTCGATTCGATTCCCATGTATGGCTAATAAACGCCTTACAGGAATATCATTTTCTTTATATTTTAACTGGCCATCTTTACTATTTTTTAATTCAAAGCCTTGTGCAGGATAACAATACTCAGGCCGATGAACTTGAGTACCATCCCCACCCTGATCTCTGCCATATGCAATAGAGAGCATGATTTGTTGGCCTTTACTATTTATATAAGTGCGGCTAACGATCTGGCTATACAGCTCATCAAGCTTACTTTGCACATCGGCAGAAGTAGTAATCGGGGCGACGCTGCCATCAAACTTCCAATCACCAAAAGAAGCAGGAATTGATTTTTCTAAATCAATTTGTGGCCTACTTGTTGCCATTACTTGGCGCGGTGTTAAGGCATACCCCAAAAAAGCAGATAAAAAAAGTACGGAAGCAATAATCAGTGAGTAATAGTCATTAGCAAAAAAACGCTTAAGCATGTTTTTTTACCCCCGCATCTGTAATGCCAAATTTCTTCATGACAAAGCCAACAAGAGTATCAAATGACATCAATAAAAACAGCGCAACACCAAATAAGACAAAACCAGCAAAACCGTGTAAAAACCCTTGGCCAGCCTCATCTCCAAAGTAATAAGTAATTAAAATAAGGGTAATCACCCGAATTGTATTTGCAGCAAAGGAAATAGGTACAACCATCAGGGCAATAAACAGGTTTCGGGAAAAAGATTTATAACCCATCAAATTTAAATAAAGCAATCCGATGGCTTCTAAAGTAAATAGTGTATGCAAACCTGCACATGCATCCGCCACGAGCATCTGGTATTGATCAATCTGAATAATGACGCCAGAGCGCGAAACCGGATAACCTGCATGATAAAGCAACCATTCAGCAACATATGAGACCGCCATTTTCATAGGAAGCGTTAACGCAGCAACCAGCCCCCCAGGGAGCGGTAACATAAATAGCATAAAAAATAGAGGAAACCACATTGCTTTGATAGCAGCCCATCCCCCATATAAAAGCAGCAGGGATGCAAGCACCACGATAAATGAGAATGCTAAAATTAAATCAATAGACTGTGATTTGCCTAATATGAATAAAACACATCCTGATAGAAGTAGCCCCCATCCGATAGCAGGCTTTTTTTCACCCTGCAAAAAGGTAGCGATTGCTTTATCTTTATTTCTGTAAATTAGCCAGAAACTGATACCTAAAACAATAGGGCCGTGGGCCTGGCTCTCTTTATCCCATACATGATTAATTAGCCACCAAAATGCCGGAATAAACATGAGCAGCAAGCCTAGGCAAACTGGCCATGTTCTATTAAACAACTCGCGTGGATTATTCATATAAACCATCATTTATATTGCTCATCTGGTGTAGCAAGCACACAGCCTAATATTTCTGCACCGCTCGACTCGAGTTGCTCCTTCGTCGTGGCTAAACCTTTTACTGGCGTTTTATTGCGGTTAACAACCAGTAATACTCCTTTAGTTCTTGCGGCAATTAATTGCGCATCCACCGCATTCATCAATGGGCTGGTATGGTAAATCACTACATCATATTGATTAGCTAATTCTGTAACTAGCTGGCTGAATGAATCTCTTGAGAGTAATTCTTGCGGATTGGGTGCTTGAGTCCCCGCTGTTAGCACGGATAAATCACGCAAATCGCCAATTTTTTGAATTGCTTCAAGGCCAGCTCGATTAGCCAGCACATCGCTTAAACCAATACGATTGGTTTGCCCAAACAAAGCATGCTGGTGCGGCGAGCGTAAATTGGCATCCACCAACAGGGTGTGCTCGCCTAATTGAGAAAACACCACTGCCAAATTAGCCGCCAGTAACTCTGTTGTGATTCCAGCATCATATGAAGCCAGGGCAATTGATTTATTACCGTTTTCTACCCAGCTCAACAATAGTTGGCTACGCAAGCTGCGCAAAGCCTCGACTCTTGGATCAAAGGGTTTGTAGGCCGCGATAATGCGTTCATCAATCCCGCTTTGGCCGGAGCTAAGATAAGGATATGCAAATTGATGAGCCAAGACATCTTGAATATCTGCCTCAGTAATATAGCCCAGCTGGATAGCCGCCTGGCCAAAGCGTAAATTACTTTCTTTTTGCAGTAATAATACTTTCTCAGCTTGGTTAACCGTAAGCTTTCCTGCATCTAATAACTGCTTACCAATATTACCTGCTGCTGCCGTTGTATTTATGATCTCGTGATTAATCATGCTATTCATGCTTTTACCCCTAGCAAGCGACCAAACCTTTTCTTCTTATTACGGGCCGGTAAAGGCAAATCGGCTAATACAGGAATGCCAAGAATAGCTTCAATATCTTCTTTACTGCGAATACGCCGATCAAACAACTCAACCAACATTGCAATGCCAATTGCTAATAAGCCCCCCACTAAAATAGCTAAAATCATATTTAATGCGGTTTTAGGCTTTGAGTGTTTTAAAGGCGGTGTCGCCGATTTTAATATCGTGATATTGCTTTGATCCGAACGGCTTTCTAGCATGGTCTGGCTAAAACGCTGTAATGCCTGATCATAACTACGTTGTGCGTTATCTACATTACGCTGCAATACATCGATGCTGGCCCGCCCTGATTTAAGCTCTAATACACGCTCTTTTTGCGCCTTCATGGCTTCATTTAAAGCAGCTTGTCTTGACTGGGAATTACCAGCAATGCCACTTAAGCCACCTGAGTACTGCTTCATTAAATCATTAAGCTGATTTTGTGTTGCTGTTACTTCAGCCAGTGCCTGACGATAATGTGGGTGATTAGGGCCATTTTTTTCAGCCAGCTCTTTTAACTTTGCTTCTTGTGCAGAGAGCTGTCCTTTTAATTGCAAAATAAGCGGGTTATTCAATACATCAGGTGCTGTTTGGCCCCCCCGCGCGCGCGCTTGTGCATCGAAAGTCTGTGATTGCGCCCCAACAAGCTGGCTGGATATTTCATTTAAACGCTGCATTTCAATATCCAAGCGCTCATCCGTCGCCACAATGCCTTTTTCCTGTTGATACTCGGATAATTTTTGCTGTGTCTTTTCTAAATTAGCTTGCAATGTTTTGAGCTGTTCTTGAAAAAAAGTATTATTTTGCTGAGCAGCCGCTACTTTAATATCTACCGTAGTGCGTATATATGCCTGCGTAAATGCATTAGCTAATGCGGCCGCAAATTGTGGGTCTGCTGCGGTATATGAAAGATTGATCACATTACTTTCACGGCTAGGCTTTACATCCAGGCCTTTCAATAAAGATTCTGCAAACCAATTACGGATATCTCCTTTTCCTTGCGTTGCCTCAGCAAACTGGGCCTGCGCTTCTGGCAAAGAGGCTAAGCCAAGTGCATCCACTACTTTTAAAGCCCCATTTTGGCTGGCAATCATTTCAACTTGAGTAGCCATATAGCTAGGCGCCAAAAAACCAGCGACCTGCTGCCCCGTAACAGGATCAGTGGCTTTAACATCCACCGCCAAGGCTGCATCCGAAGTGTATTGCTTTGGCTGCAATAAGCTAAGAATCAGAGCAGCGAGAATCACCGAGATAAACACAGCAATGCCAATTCGTTTTCTGGCGCGTAAAATATTTAAAAACTGTTCGAGTGTCATTATTAATTAAGCTCTATTACGAAAAGATTAGAAAAGGCTTTCTTTCACAAAAAGCGTGTCGTTTTCTACTAATAGATCACTTAAATTAGCCTCTACTTTAATTACTGCACCTGACTGATCAATCCGATGGATCTCTAAATTACGATGTGACGCGCGTGGATTAAACCCACCCGATACCGCCAATGCTTGCATCACCGTCATTTTTGGCTCCATGCGATATACGCCTGGGCGGTTTACTTCGCCATAGACATAAAACTGCTGAGCACGTGGCACATACACCACATCACCATTAGCAATCGGCATACTGCGCTTCGTTTGATCACCCAGCTTCATGGCTTGGCTTAAACGATACTCAATCCGCTCTGCACCACGCAATACCACCACCGTATCGCCTGCATTGGCATTTAAACCGCCTGCAATCGCCAGTAAATCAACCATATCAGTCGCCCCGTCAAGTGCGTAGCGCCCTGCCTTGTTTACCTCACCAATCACTGCAATACGCTGGCTGCGGTATTGAGAAATCAAAACACTCACATTAGGCTGATTTACAAACCCACCTTTTTTTAAGCCATTGGCAATCAAAGCTTGAGCTTCCGTATAAGGCAGGCCTAATAGCTTCACCTCACCCAATAAAGGAAAAGCAACAGACCCTTGCTCATTCAGCTGTAATTCCGTACTTAAATCAGGGTGATCATAAACACTGATTTTAACGATATCACCCGGCCCTAGCCTATATTCACTATTTGCAGCGGCCATAGCCATGCAGCTGCAAAATAGCATCAAAACAAAAGCCACTATCTGGGTCGCTTTCATTATTTAAGTCCTTTTAATCCTGCTTTTATTCCATCATCTGCTGCAACATTGCTGGCTGCACTTGCTGGTTTTGACTCAGCAAATTTTTGTGTGTACTCAATTTTTGCAGCATCGCGTAATGCTTTAATTTTTGCTTTTGCATCTGTCTGCACTTTATCATTCTGCAAATAACGCTGAATTAAAGGAGAGGCATTCTCTTTTGCAACCGGAACAGATACGCTTTCTTTTAAGAGCAGCAATACCACCTTATCTGCTTCTGGCATGGTAATGATGTCGCCCACTTTCATTGCTGCAAATTTAGGTAATAAGGAAAGTGGTAATTGCTCTGCAGTGCGCTTTACTTCGTTTTCATCAAATTTAATTTCGGCTGTATTTAGAATCATTTTTACTTGCTGCGCACTAGCCGCCTTATCCAATTGCTTAATCAATGCATCGTCATAAGATTTCTTTTCAAGACTAAACACAGCAAAATCGTAATTCTTTCGCTCAGCAAACAGGGCCGGATTATCGTTGTAAAAACGCTCAATATCTGCAGGCTTAAGCTCTTCAGGCTTACCCAGTACACGCTCAGCAGCCGCTTGTGCCAGAATTTGGCGCTTGGCCGCTTCAATAGATTGCAAAACACTTGGCTCTCTGTCTAATTTAAGCTCAGTCGCTTTTTGCACCAATAATTCTTGATCAACTAATTGATCCAACATTTGCTGCTTAATCGCTGGCGTGGCAGATTGCACTTGCCCCAGCAAAGCATTTAACTGGTGAACAGTAATTTCTGCTTTATTTACCTTTGCTAAAACCTGGCTTGGGGATTTTTTTTCTTCTTTATCTCCACACCCAGCCAAGAACGCTACTGCAGCAATCGTTAGAACCAGCGGTTTTATTGTTGTCTTAAGCATTGCGAATCCTTTTACTTTTAAATTAAGTTTTAGTAAGCGTTTCTATCGCGGAAGATGACTGCAACTGTTAACACAATAATTTTCAGATCCAACCATACCGACCAATTTCGTAAATAATCCAAATCATACTTAATGCGGTTCTGCATTTTATCAAGGGTGTCTGTCTCCCCCCTAAAGCCATTAACCTGTGCCCAGCCGGTAATACCAGGCTTTACTTTATGACGGATCATATAGCCTTTAATCAGTTTTCTATACTGCTCATTATGTGCATTAGCATGCGGGCGCGGGCCAACAATACTCATTTTTCCTTGCAGCACATTAATAAACTGAGGCAACTCATCTAAGGATGTTTTGCGAAGAAAACTGCCAATAGAAGTTAAGCGCTGATCATTTTTAGTCGCCTGCACTACTTTTTCGCCATCTTCCATCACGGTCATTGAACGGAACTTGTACACCAGCACGCTATCGCCATTTTCACCATAACGGCGCTGTTTAAAGAAAACAGGGCCAGCAGATGTGAACTTCACCGCAAGCGCAATCGCCACCAGAACAGGCCAGATCATTGCCAGAATAAGGAATGATAATGAAATATCACTAATTCTTTTAATGACGCCATTTAGCCCCATAAATGGGCTTTCACAAATAGCGACGATTGGCATGCCCGCCACATTATCAAACCGCGCGTTAATCAGATCAAAAACGAATAAATCTGGAATAAAGTAAATTGATGCCGTGCTGTCTTTTAGCTCATCTATCAGCTCAAGCACCCTAGGCTGCGAGCTCATCGGCAAAGAAATATATATTTTTTTAATTCCGTGCTCTTTTATATATTTTGGCAGCGAATCTAAACTACCTTTTAAATGCTCTGATGCACTTTTTGGTAAGCGGCTAATTGATCTATCATCAAAATACCCCATGAAGTCCATTTTTAAAAATGGCTCTTCATGGATATTTTTAACCAAAAGCTGGCTAGGCTGGTTAATCCCTACTACCACTACTTTACTGCGCTCTGCATTTTCACCTGAGTCTACGCGTAATACATAAACCCTTATTGCCACATGCACTGAAATCAAAACAATAGGGGCGACAATAAACCATGTAATAACAAACGGAGGGTAGTAGTAATCTATAAAACCTGAAATACGGCCAATTAACACTAGCGCAATCACAACCCCTAGCCACTCAGTAATAAATCGGCCAACCCCTAGCCAGGACCGCGAGTAGCCAGGCATAAATAAAAACATGCCATCGAGCAAAAGCGCCGTTAGCAGGAAAGCAAGCGTTGCTAATATAAACTCATAACCATCCATCGCAACATGGAACGGAATTGCCAATAAATAGAGGGTGACCACCACCAAAATCGGATCAATGAAAAGCTTAAAGAAACTAATAAATGGCGCAGCATTAGAGAACTCGCGAAATCTATCTGCAAGCAAACTAGGTGTTGCTACAATACTTGTCTCTAAAGAGTTTCTGTCCATATATTGATCGATGTTTTTTGCTGAGTCATTCAAAATATTAAGCGCCTTAGGAAATAAAAAGTTTCAATCTTTTATTTCTTTGCAAGATAAAATAATGCTTCTACCATTAAATAATTACTTAGTAGTCAAACCTTGCATTAAACCCAAACTGATAATCTTTATAGTTACCATTGCGCACATCACTTTTGCGTTGCTCTGCCTGAACATAGCTAGAGATCGTCAATGGCTTAAGTGCTCTATAGCTCAAAGCCAATCGCAAACTATCAGTGCTTTCATCATTTGCCGAACGACTACCCACTACTTCAAGACTTCGATCTCTATGATTAAAATCAATCGTCCAGTCTGTTCTCTCTGTCATCAGCCATTTAGCGTTTAAATTCATACGCTGATCTAAGTTTCGCCCCGCACCACTCGTAAATTCGGCAAAACTCTGACCATAACTCATTCTAAAAATACTTTTACTTGTTGCACGCCATACAAGGGCTAAATCTCCCTGCGGTGTATTCTGGCTCTGCCCATTCAGTGCGGACTCCCATTGGCTTAAGCCCACGCTTGCATTTAGATCTATTTTACTGCTGGGCGCATAGCCTATATCAATCGAGCTTGTTTGCTCTGTAAAGCCAGCTCTAAAGGGCAAATCCTGATCATAGGTATATTTTCGCCAACTGTGCCTCGCAGCAATAAAATTTCCTTTTTCTGATTGGTATTGCATACCAATACTCGCAACATCGCTTTTTGCGTTAATATATTCTTTTAAATCATGCTTTTCTGTAGTCGTTCCCGCTGACGCAATAATAGCGATAGAGCTTTTCAATTGCAGTGTCCCTTGCCAATTCAAGCTATTCTGACGCTGCATATCTAATACACTATTACCGCTTCCACTCAAAAAATCATCTTCGAACGATGACATTCTTGTTGATGTATTGGCAATTAATTTTCCGCTCAGAGTGCTACCCACGAGCCAATTCCATGTTAACCCTGCGTTCCAATCATTATGATTCAAATCACTAAAATTCTGATAGCTAATCTGATTAATATCCGCATTAATAGTAAGCAGCTGCCGTGAAATAGTTAAATCTAAACGCCCGCCCAACCGTGCCTCTAACTTTGAATCTGATCTTTTACCCATTTTATTGGTTTGCGTATTATTAATGTTTTCATCTAATTTAAATAAGTTGCTATCGTATTGATACCCTAAGCCAGCGTTCAATTTGAGTATGTCTTCCGGATCATAGGCAGCTTGCGCATAGTCAATAAAACAAACCCCTAGCAGGCAAATACGAAACCACATCACTAAAATCCTTACTTATTTAGCTCTTATTAATTTAGGAAGGTACAGGAGAAGTATTTCAAATCGCCTACTGATAGTCGCGTTACATTTTTTCTACATGTCATAGCAAACAGTTTACCTGTATTTTCAACTTACTGCATATCCTGCTTTACATTGCAAAATACCAACAATTTTCTTGTAAGAATAATAAAAAACCCTAATCAATTTCTTACATAAATTAATATATCAGTATATTAATTGATTACTTATATATGAATTTCATGCGCACTAAACGTTTTTTAATTTTAACAAACTATATTACACCAAAAACTTACAAATACTTACTTCTGTTTTGTTATATTACTACGTAACACCCCTTTAGTACATGACGCTTTCCTTTAAAAGTTATATTACCAATCTTAAAAAATTCTTTATAAGGAAGTAATAATATAGAAAATATATAAACCATGGCTACACTCCAGCTAACAAGCCAATACAGCCATCAAAATGATTAGCCCGACAAATATTTTTTAGAATTACAAGCGAAAAAAACCCAGCACATGGCTGGGTATTTTTCTATTGCGATACTGGTGGGCCCGGTCGGACTTGAACCGACGACCAAAGGATTATGAGTCCTCTGCTCTAACCAACTGAGCTACAGGCCCATAAGAGGCGCTATATTAACCTTCGCTGGCCTGACTTTCAACAAAACTTTTCAGTCTTTCTGAACGAGTCGGGTGGCGAAGCTTACGTAAAGCCTTGGCTTCGATCTGACGAATACGCTCACGCGTAACATCAAACTGCTTACCCACTTCTTCCAGCGTGTGATCGGTGTTCATATCGATACCAAAGCGCATACGCAGCACTTTAGCTTCACGTGGAGTCAGAGTATCCAGCACTTCCTTCGTCGCTTCACGCAGGCCTGCGTAGATAGCGGCTTCGGCTGGAGCCAGATTGTTTGAGTCTTCGATAAAATCGCCCAAATGGGAATCGTCGTCGTCACCGATCGGCGTTTCCATCGAGATCGGCTCTTTGGCGATCTTGAGGATTTTGCGGATCTTGTCTTCCGGCATTTCCATTTTTTCAGCAAGCTCGTCAGGAGTCGGCTCAATGCCGGTTTCCTGCAAGATTTGCCGCTGAATGCGGTTCATCTTGTTGATTGTTTCGATCATGTGTACCGGAATACGAATAGTACGGGCCTGATCGGCAATCGAACGGGTAATCGCTTGGCGAATCCACCATGTTGCGTAGGTTGAGAACTTGTAACCACGGCGATATTCAAACTTATCTACCGCTTTCATCAGGCCAATATTGCCTTCCTGAATCAGGTCGAGGAACTGCAAACCACGGTTGGTGTATTTCTTAGCAATCGAAATGACCAGACGCAAGTTGGCTTCAATCATTTCGCGCTTGGCGCGGCGGGCCTTAGCTTCACCCGTCGACATCTGACGGTTGATTTCCTTAAGGTCCTTAATCTGAATCATTGCGTTAACTTGCAGCTGAGCCAGAGTTTGTTGCTTTTCCATAATGGCGTGCTGATAGCGCGCAAGAATGGCGGAGTATTTGTGACCGTAGTTGATCTCATCCACTACCCATGTCGTATCTGTTTCACGGCCTGGGAAGGTTTTGATGAAGTGATCACGCGGCATTTTTACCCGGACAGTACAGATATCCATGATTTCACGCTCGCAGCTGCGGATTTCATCCACCATGCCACGTAGTTGGTCGCAGAGCGATTCAACCTGGCGAGCCGAGAAGCGAGTAATCAGGAAAATCCCGGCAATGGCTTGCTGGTGCTCCAGATAGTTTTTGCCGTGTGCGCCTTCTTTGGCCAGCGCTTTAATCATTTTGTCAAAGTGCTCACGCACAATGTCGAAATGCTCACGCACCTGAGTTTTTAATAACTCAAGATTGGCCTTAGCTGCTGCACTACCGTCGTCTTCTTCGCCTTCTTCTTCATCGACCGCATCGTCAGCATCCTCGGCTTCCGCTTCAATCACTTCGATTGGCGGTGGGGTGTTTTCATCTGCGTTAGGGTCGATAAAGCCGTCGATCACATCATCAATGCGAATCTCATCAGCCAAGCCTTTTTCTACCAAGCCTAAAATATAGGCAACAGTAGTTGGGCAGGCAGAGATCGCCTGGATCATGTGCTTAAGACCGTCCTCAATCCGTTTGGCGATTTCAATTTCGCCTTCACGGGTTAAGAGCTCTACCGTACCCATCTCACGCATATACATGCGCACTGGGTCAGTAGTGCGACCAAACTCTGCATCGACGGAAGATAAGGCTGCTTCGGCTTCTTCAGCAGCATCTTCATCCGGTACAGACGGCGCAGCATCGGACATAAGCAGATCTTCTGCGTCCGGTGCTTCGTCGTACACCTGGATGCCCATATTGCTGATCATGCTGATGATGCCTTCGATTTGCTCGGCATCCAGCATGTCATCTGGCAGGTGGTCGTTGATCTCGGCGTAGGTTAGATAGCCGCGCTCTTTACCGAGCACGATCAGCGTTTTAAACTTCGCTTTACGTTGTTCGGGATCGGCCTTCTGCTCAGCAGATGGCCGATTGACCTCACGGAAATCAGTCCGCGCTTGGTCTTCGTTGTCGATTTCTTGATCTGCCGCCATGACTCTCGAGTTCAGGTATGTTCGGGAAAACCGTAGATTGTATCACAAATTTGTGACAATTCTTCGGCGTAAGTAAATCCACCGCATCGTTCATTAGTCAACAATGCCGATACTGCTGTGACAATAAGCCACCATAGTCCTCGTTTACGCTGTAAACGCAGGCTGTTTTAGACAGCAATCGCTACAATTTGTTGCCAACGATGATTATCGGCGAGATACGAGTGCTGCAAATTCCAGTTTTTCTGCCTCCGTTAGTCCACCATTCGCTTGCTTATAGGTCAGAGCATAAAAGCGCTCTTGCATCATAGGGCGAATCACACTGACTTCCACCGCTTTTAGCGTAGCAGCCAGTTGCTCATCCAGCTCAGCCTCTGAGGCCTTATCAAAATACTCTCCGCCAGAGATAAGCAAACGATGCAATACATCGTAGTCAAACATGCCCTGCCATGATTCAACGATTTGCAAACTAGATAAATCCGGGTAGTTGCAAATCTTTTGAAGCAATTCTTGCGCCAGGCCCATTGCATCGGTCTCTGGCCACGATAACCATACTGGCTCACTACGGCGCACCAAACCAGGATGCGCTAAAACCAGCTGAATCAATTTATGTACTGGCCCAGTGGGGGCCGCCCTAGGCGCTGGTCTTGGCATCATATGAGCGGGAATCCGTTCGTCGCCGCGACCTTTCCATTTACCTTTTGGCTGCCAATTAGGCTTCCACGCTGATCGATTACCTTGCCTAGCATATTGCGTATTTGGCTGACTTTGTTGCCGACTAGGCTGCCCATCATTCGACCACTCCTGCCCATCTTGCCAAGGCTCCGGGGCAAATTCCCCCTGATAGCTTTCACTTGGCACATATTCGGGCACAGATCTTACAGGGCTACCATCCAAAACGGTGCTTAATTCGCTCATTTCTAAGCGAGATAGCTCTGCTAAGCGCTTTCTGATCATCATTCCAAAGGCTGGGGCCTTGACTAGGCTCAGCATTGGAGCTGCTAAAGAAATCAATTTAGCCCTACCCTCTTCGCTCTCCAGCTCTACTTGAGCAGACAATTCCTTCAATAGAAATTGCGCGAGGGGCACGGAGTCTTGCAAGAGCGCACTTTCAAACTGTACCTGACCAAACTCTTGCACGTAAGAATCCGGATCATGCTCAGCGGGTAAAAATAAGAAAGCGAGTTTCTTGCCATCAACCAGCTGCTCTAAACTGTTTTCTAACGCTCGCCACGCGGCTTTTTTACCAGCCTTATCACCATCAAAGCAAAAATAAACTTCGTCAGCCAGCTTTAGTAATTTACGGATGTGCTCAGGCGTGCAAGCCGTACCCAAGGAGGCGACGGCGTATTCCACACCATGCTGATTCAGCATCACCACATCCATATAGCCTTCCACCACCAGCACACGGCCACGATCACGAATCGCGGCTCTGGCTTGTGGCAGGCCATATAGCTCTTTACCCTTCTCAAATACGGGCGTTTCTGGTGAATTCAAGTACTTGGGCGCACCATTGCCCATAATCCGGCCGCCAAAACCAATCACCTGGCTGCGCTGATTTAAAATAGGGAACAGCACCCGAGAGCGAAAACGATCGTAGCGCCGCAAGGTGTTTTCTTCTTCGGCTACCAGCCCAGCGTCTTTAATCACCGGGTTTTTATCGTAATCCGCAAACACGGCTTTCAGCGATTGCCCTGCGCTGGGAGCAAAACCCAAGCCAAAGCGTGCTGCCGTTTTGCCCTCTACGCCTCGGCTCTTTAAGTATTCAATCGCCGCCGGTGCTGTTTTAAGCTGGGCGCGGTAATAATTCATAGCCGTTTTTAATACGTCATAAATACCCGGAGCGGCCTTAGCTTTTTCGCTTATTGGTGCATCACTTACCGGTACTTGCATGCCCACCGATTCAGCCAACATTCGTACTGCATCAGGAAAACTCATCCCCTGATGCTCCATCACAAAGCCCACCGCCGAACCATGCGCGCCGCAACCAAAACAATGATAAAACTGCTTAGTCTGGCTCACTGTAAATGAGGGTGATTTTTCTTTATGAAACGGGCAGCAGGCGCTGTAATTCTGACCCGCTTTTTTAAGCGGCAGATAGCGCTCAACGACGTCAACAATATCGACGCGGTTAAGGAGATCTTGAATAAAATCGTCAGGTATTTTTGCCATCTTGTGCTGTTTTCCGCCTTAAAAGATGGACTCGACTTCAGGGGCAGGTTTTAGCTGCCCTTACAAAACTTAAGCAGCCATCCCAGCTTTAACCAGCTTAGAAACTTCGCTCATATCAGCACGGCCAGATAAAGCCGCTTTCAGATCTGCCATAATCTTACCCATTGCTGCCGGTGTTTTGCCATGAGCAGTAATAGCAGCAGCAACTACCGCTGCAATCTCTTCCGGAGAACACTGTTGCGGCATATAAGCAATGAGCACAGCAACTTCAAGCTTTTCTTTATCAGCCAGATCCTGGCGATTTGCTGCTTCAAACTGTTGAATACTGTCTTTGCGCTGCTTCAGCATTTTTTCAATCACGGCAGTGACCGCGGCATCGTCCAGCTCAATTCGCTCATCCACTTCACGCTGCTTAATTGCAGCCAGCAAAAGACGAATCGTACCGAGGCGATCAGCCTCTTTCGCTTTCATTGCGGTTTTCATATCGTTCTGGATTTGCAGTCTGAGAGTCATGGTCATTCCCTGTGATTGAATCAGATCGACACAAGCTTATGCACAAATCGTAAGCCAGCATACTGCCCACTGGGTTTTGAGCTTTTTTCACTTGCAACAATCTAATTAAGTAGAAATGCTAAAAGGCCGCTCTAGGCGACCTTCCGGCATGCGCTGCTACAAAAACTCTTAGTAGAGTTTTGGTGGCAGTGTTTGGCTACGCAGACGCTTGTGCTGACGCTTTACAGCAGCAGCTTGTTTGCGTTTACGTTCAGCCGTTGGCTTTTCGTAGAATTCGCGTGAGCGAAGGTCTGTTAGCAGGCCAGTTTTTTCAACAGCACGCTTGAAGCGACGCATCGCAACTTCAAACGGTTCATTTTCTTTTACGCGTACGTTAGGCATCGAGCAATCCTGTTTTACGATGATCTGAAAGACCGAATCGTTTACATCAATCAAGGCGTAGCATTATCCATAAACTATTGCTACCTGTCAAAGGACAATCGCGCATCAGTGCTTTATAGATCTGCAACAGCCCGCTAATATAGCGCATTACCTCCCTTTTTTATAGAGTATTGGCATGCTGGTATTAGGCATTGAATCTTCTTGTGACGAAACCGGTATTGCGTTATACGACACCGAAACAGGCTTACTTGCGCATCAAATCCACTCGCAAATCGCCATGCATACCGAATATGGTGGTGTGGTGCCTGAGCTGGCTTCGCGTGATCACATCCGCCGGGCACTGCCGCTCACTTCGGCCTGTTTGGCAGAATCAGGCAAAACACTGGCCGATATTGATGCCATTGCGTACACCGCAGGCCCTGGCCTTGCCGGTGCGCTACTGGTGGGCGCCTCTGTTGCCAATGCCCTCGCTTTTTCTCTGGGCAAGCCTGTGATCGCTGTGCACCACCTGGAAGGGCACTTACTTTCTCCGCTCTTGGCTGACCCAGCCCCCCAATTCCCTTTTATTGCCTTGCTCGTTTCTGGCGGCCACACTCAGTTGATGGCCGTGCGCGGCATTGGTCAATACGAAATTTTGGGCGAAACAGTCGATGATGCGGCGGGTGAAGCATTTGATAAATCTGCCAAATTATTAGGATTAGGTTATCCCGGTGGCCCAGCGCTGTCTAAATTAGCCGAGCTTGGTGATGCCAAACGCTTTAGCTTGCCTCGCCCGATGTTGCATTCTGGCAACCTGGACTTTAGTTTTAGCGGACTAAAAACGGCCGTACTCACTTTAGCCAGCAAGCAAGAAGAACTGGATCAGCAAACGCAAGCCGATATTTGCGCTGCGTTTCAAGAGGCGGTTGTGGAGGTACTCAGCAAAAAATGCTTGGCAGCACTAAAGCAGACAGGGATGAATCGTTTGGTGATTGCTGGTGGCGTAGGTGCCAATAAGCAGCTACGGGCGGGCCTTGATGCGGCAGCTAAAAAACGCCGCTTTGAAGTGTTTTATCCGCCACTAGAATTATGCACCGACAATGGCGCGATGATTGCCTTTGCGGGCGCGCAGCGCTTGAAGTTCGCCACACCAGCAGGCAGCTATGCGGTGCAACCTCGCTGGGATTTATCTAGCTTACCTGCGGTTTGAATCACAAATTTTAATCTCTACTCTGCCGAGAAAAAAACCAAATCTTGAACCACGGAGAAAACCAAGCCCTTATCCTTAAGGTTTTCTCCGAGAAACGCGGAGACCTCCGTGGTTCAGTTTCCTACCGTGCCTCTGCAAGCCATCAAGCCACTACAAACGTTTCATTAATCAGCTCGCCCAGTGTCAGCTTTAGCTGATCACCAGAATGAATTGCACCCACACCTTCTGGCGTACCCGTGTAAATTAAATCTCCTACTTGCAACGTAAAGCGGCTGGAAATCCACGCAATCAGTGTGGCTACATCAAAAACCATCAATCGGGTATCAGCATGCTGCTTACTTGTGCCGTTAATTTCTAAAATAAACTCAAGCTCAGGCGGATTACTGATCGCACTAGCAGGCACAAAATGTGTAAGCACCGCTGCACCATCGAAGCCCTTAGCCAAAGTCCACGGCATCCCTTTTTGTTTGGCTTCTGTCTGCACATCGCGGGCGGTTAAATCCAGGCCCAGAGCGTAGCCAGCCACGTGTTCCAGCGCATTTTCCTTGCTGATATTTTTACCACCACGGCCAATCGCTACCACAAGCTCGGCTTCGTGATGCACATCCTTAGACCATGCAGGTAATTGCAAAGCCTGGCCAGACTGCAAAATAGCGGAATTCGGTTTAATAAATACCACCGGCTCGCTGCCGATGCTGGAGCCCATTTCGGCAGCATGGGCCACGTAATTTCGGGCTACACAAAAAATATTATTAACGCTAATGTTTGTTTGATCGATTCGGATACTGGGCACGGCAGATTCCTCAGATAAAAAAAGCGGACGAATGCCCGCTTTTAAATCAGCTTGATGTAAAAATCAAGAAAAATAACTAAACATGCCCCAGCCACGAGCCCAGACTAAAGAGTAAGACCAGTGCAATCCACAAAATAGCAGTGCGCCAGATCAGGCCCACGGCACTCGCCAGATAGTCTGGTGTAGCCGCCTCTCCCACACCCAGCTCGGGGCGGAACTTGACCGTGTGATCTTGATGCAGGGTATCACCCAAACGCACGCCAATCGCACCCGCACCACTCGATAATAGAATGCCATCAATATAATCTGACCAGCTTTGAGCCTGCGTGCGCCAGCAGTAAACAGCGTCTTCAAAATTGCCCATAATTGCAAAGCTGGCGGCAGTAAAGCGCACTGGCAGATAATCGAGCACTTCCAGCGCCAGTACCGAGAAACGGCCAAACGCGCCCGAGCTACGGCCCCATTTTTGCGCCAGCAAGCTTGCCGAACGGTAAAGCAACGCGCCCGCAGGGCCAGCAAACCACGCCAGCACCACAAACCAGAATAAAGTTCCAAATACATAGCGATAAGAATCTGCCAGGCCTTGCTCGATAGCCATCCTGGAAACTTCATCAGCGCTCATTTCAGATGTGTGCTGACCATTCCAATCGGCAAGCAAAGCACGCGCCGTATCCAGATCATCCGCTTGCAAGGCTTTAGAAATCCCTGAAAACGCATGGCTAAACTGGCGAAAGCCCATCGTCAGATACAAAATTGCCACATCCCAAAGCAGGGCAAAGCCCACATTTACGCGGCACAGCAGCATATAAATCACAAACGACACAATCAATAAGGGCAATACCAGCATCAGCCAAGCGCCCATACCATTTCGATACTCGCCGGCATTCAAGCCACGCTCTAATTGATTGGCAAGCCGCACAAAGGCCAGCGTAAACAGATTACGATTTGATAAGGGCCGGAACTGCTCCAGCGCCAGTGCAATAATAAGTGCAAGAATAGTCATTTTTAAATTCCCGAAGCCGGTGTGACCGACAACTTTTGCAGACGGCGAAAGATACCACAGGCAAGCGCTAGCCCCAAAACCGAGTATTGCTAACTATACGGTACACGATGCACGGTTATTGCAAACTTATCGTAAGCATAAATGGCTTAGCCATCATTTGGCACAAATTAACGACTTAATTTGCCAGAAAGCTGGCAAAATACCGGCACTCACTCCGCCCAACGCTTGAAATAAGACCACTTAGTCCCCATGTTTATTCAAGCTGTTTCGCGCCCAAAAACACACCCGATCGGAGATCACGATGGAACACAAGCTACCTGAATTGCCTTACGCACAAGACGCACTTGCGCCATTTATGTCAGCAGAAACGCTGTCGTATCACTACGGCAAACACCATCAGACTTACATCACCAACTTAAACAATTTAATCAAGGGCACAGACAATGAATCACTGTCGCTTGAAGAAATTGTTAAAAAAGCCCCTGCAGGCGGCTTGTTTAATAATGCAGCGCAAGTTTGGAACCACACTTTCTTCTGGCTAGGCTTTAAGCCAAATGCAGAGGCAGCTGACCGCGCGCCTGCTGGCGCACTGGCTGCAGCCATTGACGCTAAGTGGGGCTCGTTTGCTAAGTTTCAGGAAGCTTTCAATGCTTCTGCTGCTGGCAACTTTGGCTCTGGCTGGACTTGGTTAGTTAAAAAAGCAGACGGCTCGCTCGATATCGTAAACACTTCTGCTGCTGCAACACCGCTCACTACCGCTGACACTGCGCTGTTGACCTGTGATGTGTGGGAGCATGCTTACTACATCGACTACCGCAACAGCCGCCCTAACTACCTGACAGGTTTCTGGAAGCTGGTTGACTGGGATGTAGTTGCTGCACGCTTAGCAGCTTAATTGCCACATTCCCGAACGCATTAATTATCGCAACTCGCGCTTAGCCATGTTATCCGCCGGTTTATGGTAGACAACATAGCGTAACCCAACTTGCTGATACATAAAAAACGTCTGGCGCTTACATACAACAGTATGTGAGCTCAGGCGTTTTTTTATGCCTGCCCGCATTGCGATCAGCTTATGCTTACGCACTTAATATAAGCCCCCCACACCGGATAAAATCGAATGATATTAAAAGCGGCCTGCCTCTGTCTTAGCCTGATTGTTAGCACCTCAAGCCTTGCAGCCAGTGTGGAGGAAAAACGATTAGATGCTGCCAAAGCCGCCATGCCGCATTTACTTGCCCCTTTTGAGACTCAAATCAGCAAGCTGAGCATCAGCTTAACCGCGGCAAAAAATAGTGCAGAAGTCGATACCTTGCTCATCGAAGCCGGAAAAGTGCTATGGAACGATGCCCGCCAACAAGCACGGCAAACCACAGACGACAGGCCGCTCTACTGGGCTCGCCTCGCCATCACTCAACAAATTCGCGATGGCAAATTAGGCTTTGATGCCGATGCTGCCCAACGCAATAACTGGCTGGTGCTATTTGAGCAAAACAGCCGTGGCATTCAAGATATCCGCTACACCCAAGGGGTACGGCGCATCCTGCTCACGGGTTTTGATCCTTTTCTGCTAGATAGAAATATCAACCAAAGCAATCCATCCGGACTGGCGGCCCTGCTACTGGATGGCAAATTTATTGAAGTAAACGGCCAGAGAGCACAAATCGAAACCGCCATTGCGCCCGTACGCTTTGCCGATTTTGATGCAGGCTTTGTAGAAGACCTGCTCACACCCTATCTTAAAAACCCTGTCGATTTAATTGTTACCGTCAGCATGGGGCGCAAAGATTTTGATTTAGAACGCTACCCGGGCAAACGCCGCTCGGCTGATTTTCCGGATAATTTAAATATTAAAACAGGCGGCACACTGACTAATCCCGTCCTGCCCCTGCTAAAAGGCAAGACATTACCGGGTGCAGAATTTGTAGAATTCAGCTTGCCAATTAAAAATATGCTCACCGTACAAGCACCGTTTATCGTGCACGATAACTGCACCATCAGCAGCCTGCGGCAAAAAGAGTATTGCCCAAAGAATCTGGCCGCATTAGCGAATGAAGTATCGGTAGAAGGCTCTGGCGGTGGTTATTTATCCAACGAAATCTCCTACCGCAGCCTGCGCCTACGCGATCAGCTAGGGGTAAAAATCCCCGTCGGCCATATTCATACGCCAGCGATTAAGCAATACGATGCAGATAAGGAAGCGGCAATTGTTCAGCAGATTGAAGAGATGCTGAAAGCGGCGTTGGCAAAATAGACGCATAAATCGTAGGGTGTGAAACGACGAAGTCGTTACGCACCTCGGCAAGACGATGCGCAGCTTTTGCACACCCTACGAAACGCTTTAAGCCACTACCGTCCTGCTCTTACGCCCTGTACGACTAAAACTGGCGGCTTTTACCGTTTCCTCGGCGGCAAAAGGCTCGGTATAAAGAGCTGACTCAGCAGTAGGATCACTACCATCCAAGGTGTAGCGCAAAGCCAAGCCCGGCGCGGATATATTCAGCGCAACCTTGCCGCTCTCTCGCTTCACACCCGGCAGTGGAATGCGGTAGCCGTAGCCACCTAGAAAACCATCCAAGCGTGGCATGTCGCGTTGGCCTAAGCGGTTAGCAAACTGGTTCCAATCTGCATCCATTTTTGCAGCCCGTGCAGCCACGTCGCTCATATTGGTCCAGCCCGGATCAACGGCCCAAGCGCGCTCTGCCAAGGCAATCACTCGCGGCATCGCCAAATATTCAACCCGCTCCTGGCTGCGTGTATTTTCGCCCCAAAGCTGGCCCTGCATCCCCAAGATATTTTTAGTACCCTCTGCCGTGAGACGCTGCATTTTGGCAAGGCTATCCGCATTAAGCGAATTGCCAAACAGATCAACCGTGGCGGTAGTGTAAATATCCAGCGGGCAGAATTCATAAGCGCCACGCGTTTCAATAAAGCCACCCCAGTAATAACCCGGCTCTTGCGGATCTTTGGCGTAGGACAAATCGAAATACAGATTAGTCACATTCGATAGCACCACTTGATAGCCCGCATTGGCTAGCTGATAAGCAAAATCTTCCTGCCCCCAGCCCCAGACATTATTCCAAACATAAGGCTGGAATTTGGCATCGACAAACTCCGGATTCGGGCCATGCTTGCCGTCTTGCTTGGATAGGGCAATCTCTTCCCAGCCACCGAATACCAAATTGTGCTTTTGTAGTAGCGTGCGATAACGGGCCAAAAAGTAATTTTGCAGCGCTTGAATAGAAGCCATACCCTGCGCCTGCATAAACGCCTGGCAAACAGGCGAGCCTTCCCAAGCACCATGCGGCACTTCATCACCGCCGGTATGCATGGTGGTGAGCGGAGCGCCTGCCTCGGCAAACATCGCCTTCATATCCACCAGCACCGTTTCAATAAAGCGATAGCAAGATTCCTGGCCGATGCACATCACATTGTCGTGCCACAGCTGCACCGACTCATACTTGGATTGATCGTTGAAATCGCTAAGCAGATATTCTTCTGCCCCCGCCAAATCGCCAGCCGCTTTAAAGCGCTCATAGCGCAATTCCATCGCCTTGATTGCGGCGCGGGCATGGCCTGGCACGTCGATTTCTGGGATCACTTCGATATGGCGGGCGGTAGCAAATTGCAGGATTTCAATAAAATCGGCACGGCTATAAAAGCCAGTTCCCGCCGAGCCTTGCACCACAGCACCAGAGCCAAAGCTTGGCAGCAGGCTACTTTCTTCATTAGGACTAAAGCCACGCAAGGAGCCGATTTCGGTTAGCTCGGGCAAAGATGGAATCTCTAAACGCCAGCCTTCATCATCGGTTAAATGAAAGTGAAATTTATTCAGTTTATATAGAGCCATGCAGTCTAAAAGACGCAGCACGGTTTCCTTGCTAGAGAAATTACGCCCCACATCCAGCTGCATGCCACGATAAGCAAAACGGGGTGCATCGATCACATAGCCGAAAGGCACAGCCAAGCTAGCCAGCGGATTAAGATAGCTGCCTACTGGTAAAAGCTGACGCAGCGATTGAATCCCATTCATCACACCTGCCGCACTTGCGCCGGTAATCACAATCCCTGCTGCGCTAATTTCTAAGCTATAAGCCTCTAGCGGCGCGCCACTCTGGGGTACATCCACCTTAGCCACTTGCAAAGTAATCCCAGCGCCACGGCTGGCTCTTTGTAATTCCACGCCCGATACATCGCGCAGAGCAGCACGCAAGAAGGCTGCTTCTTGAGCAAGCGCCTCGCCATACACAATCAAAGTCGTATGAGTAATAAGGTACTGACCTGCATCCCAACGCGCCTCGAGCGGCGTTGGCGTAATCTTGCCAACAGCATCACCAGGCAATAGCGTGAGTGCCTGGTTCTCTGCAAAGCGTAATGCGGCTGTCATCAAAGGCACGGCATCTACTAAATTACGATTACATTGCTCTGGACGACTAAAGGGCACGATCTCTGGATCGCCAATCGCATCCGCCACCGCATTGCCATAAACAATATAAAAGCCCAGTGGCGCGTCGGTTTCGTTAATCACCCAGAAGATCCCCTGATAGCGAACCACCATCGAAGCGCCAGCAGGCAGGCCCGCAAAATCTGCAGCGGGAATAAAGCGCGAAACGTCGCCGTTTACATGCTCCATCACCACGCCGCCTTGCACCGTCTCTGGCTTAATCTTGCGGCAGGTATTGAAGTAAATCGCCCAATCTTGCCCGCTTAAAGCCACATCAGACAGATTAGTAATCGTCAGCTCGGCTAAAAAGTGATCGCCTTCGTAATGATTAGTCAGGCATTCCCACTTCAACTGTATATGTGCACCCGCTGGCTGCGTCATCTTGTCTCCCTGTCTCGTTTTTATGTGAAAACACCACGCTCAAAGGCGCAGCTCGAGTGTAGGAGCAATCAATCAAGGAAACTAGCCAAGGGCTTTGCTTGTATTGCGGAGTTTAAGAAGGACCCATTGCATCAAGCCCCTCACAAATGCAAAAGCGGATTCAACTTCAGCCCCAAGTGAAAGGTGATTCATTGCCGCACCTGTCATAAACGCGCAACAAATGACATGACTTACTGTTTTAAACGGGAATATTTACAAGGTAATTGTTACGATCAGACTACACGCTTGCTTACAGCGGCACTTATTCAAATAAAACAAGCCAGATCCAAGGAAGCCGAGAGATGAAATTCCCAATCAAAGCCTTAGCATTAGCTATCGCCAGTATCAGCTGTGTTTCTACAGCTTTTGCTGAAGATGCCCCAACACCCAATAAAGTTCAACGCGTAGAAGTAACGGGTTCAAGTATTAAACGCATCGTTAAAGAAGGCGCTTTACCCGTTCAGCAAATTACTAAAGAAGAAATTGCTCGTTCAGGCGCTACCAACGTTGCCGAATTACTGCAAAATATCCCTGCCATGCAAGGCTTTCAGGTTGCTGCTACAGCGGCAGGTACAAACTCCGGAGGTAGCGTCTATGCATCACTGCACGATATTGGCCAGCTATACACCTTAGTATTACTGAATGGCCGCCGAATTGCGCCACAAGGCTCAGGCAGCACCGTAAATTTAAACGCCATTCCAATGAGCGCACTTGAACGCATCGAAGTGCTTACTGATGGTGCATCGGCGATTTACGGTTCTGATGCTATTGCCGGCGTTATTAACTTTATTACTAAAAAAAATCTGCAAGGCGGTCAAATAGAAGGCACCTACAATGCTCCGCAGCAATCAGGCGGGGGCTCTTCTTGGGATACTTCATTCACCTATGGCTTTGGCAATTTGGACGAAAATAACTTCAATGCTTTGATTACCTATCGCCATGATGAACAAGCACCATTAAAAGCGAAAGATCGTGACTTTGCTAAAACATCATATTTGCCAGTAAGCCATAACGGCAAAAACTATATCTTTGATAAAACCAGCCCATCATCAATACCAGCCAATGCCACAGTTCAATTTAATGATGCAAAAACGAATCCAAATAAGACATTTAATCCGGGTCTGCTTAAAACAGGTAATTGTGGCGAGTTGAATTTCCCAAGCTTAAGCACTAAAGACTCCTGTGGCTTTGATTTTGTTAATACAATTGAAATCTACCCAGAATCAAAACGTGACACTCTGTTTGTCAATGGCAAACTGAAAGTTAACGACAACCTACAGTTCTTTGGTGATATCGCCTTATCGCGTTATGACTTAACTGCCCGCATTGCCCCCAATGCAGTATCTGTCACCATTGATAAAAACTCTGCCTACTACAAAAACTCAATTGCACCTTTTTTAAGTACGTCACAAGCTGCAGATGTAAAAAAAATCTCCGCCACCTATCGTATGTACGACTGGGGCACGCGTGATAGTCAAACTCTGACTGATTCCAATCACTTTGTAGCCGGTGCCGAGGGCGATTTAAATGGCTGGAGCTGGAACACCGCATTAACTTGGTCTAGGAATGAGTTAGAAGAGCGCTATGTCGGCGGCTATGTGAAGGACACTGAATTCCGCGACATGCTAAAAAATGGCTCATTTGACCCATTCGCTCCAATTGGCACCCAATCAGACGCGACAAAGCAACTGATCAAGAATTCACTTTTCAATGGCTCGGTTCGTACAGCATCCACCACACTACAAGGCGTGGATGCAAAAGTCTCTAGTGAGCTATTCACACTTCCAAGTGGAGCAGTCAGCTTAGGTTTAGGAGCTGATTATCGTGATTACCGTTATGAACAAACGCCATTGGCAAACGGTAAACTTTACGCCTTTAACGATATTCCAGCCTACGACATGCATCGCGCCACCTATGGTGTATTTGCGGAATTACTCATGCCCGTGATTAAAGATCTAGAAATTAGCGCCGCATTGCGTTACGACAGTATAAATAAAATTGATAACGGCATTACTGGTACAACCATGGGCGAAGACATGGCCGCGAGCACATACAAATTATCTGCTCGCTACCAACCAACTAAATCTTTCTTAATTCGTGGCTCGATTGGTACCGGCTTTAAAGCACCCGATATGCTAGACATTGCTCAGCCGCTCGTTGCTTTTGGAGTAACACAAACTAACGAATGCCCCTTCCCGGGCACCACATATTGCAAACCAGCTACCATGGCTGCATACGATATGCTTAAAGGCGGCAATCAAGCTCTGAAACCTGAAGAATCAGAACAATACACAATTGGTTTCCGCTTTGAGCCAATTTCCAACTTCTCATTTGGTGCAGACTTATGGGATGTAACAATCACCAACCAAGTTTCGGCCGTAAGTCAAGAATTGGCTTTTAGCAATCCTGCCAAATACGCTAATTTATTTACGCCAAATCCTGAAGCAGGTACTGGCGATATGTACTGGGCATTTAAGAATATGTCTATGAATATTGGACAATCACACACACAAGGGGTTGACTGGGATTTCAACGGTAATTACAAATTTGACTTTGGTACACTTAGCGGCACACTCTCAGGAACTTACTTAATCGACTCATCTTACACTCGCCCAGGTACAGATAATGATTGGACGGATAGTCTAGGCCATACGGGTGAAAACAATGCGGTATCTTTCCGTAATATCATTAAATTAACCACCGCCTTAAGAACGGGCGCATTTAATAACTCAGTGGCGATCAATTTCCGTTCAGGCTATGGCGATACAGAAGCATCCGTACGTAATCTAGCCACAGGCAAAAATGAGTTGATCACACTAGATGTTCCTTCCTATACCACTATGGATTGGCAAGGTACTTACAACATTAACAAAGCATTTGAAATCCGCGCGGGTGTTAAAAACATCTTAAATACAGAACCACCAATGAGTTTGCGTACAGGTAACGGCCATCAAAATGGCTATGACCCACGCTATACAGACCCAATGATGCGTTCTTTCTATATGAGCGGTAGCTACAAATTCTAAGCAACGCAGCACCATAAAAAACCAATCAAAAGCCCAGCAGATATGCTGGGCTTTTTTTGCGCAGCCCCCTTCTTTAGGTCCTCAGTTGCAAGCAAAATAACTTATCAATTAATTCAGAATATAAAAATATTAATAAAAATTAACAGTAAGCAAAACCAAGAAAATACCTTTCAGAAGTCAGTTAGCCCTGCTAAACATTCTTTATGCGTTCGCAAAGTTTGCCGATATTCAAGGCGAAATAAGTCGTTTTTGGGTATCATTGCGACTTCCCGAGGCTTTCCAATCAAAGATCAAAGACATGGCTGACGTTCTCCAATTGCGCGGCGGTACCGCGCTTTCATCTTTCCGGGTCGAAAAACTGACCGCCGCTCTCGCTGCTAAGGGTACACGCGCGCAGATTTATGCTGAGTATTGGCACTTCGCCGAAGTTAGCGCCGAGCTGACGCAGGGCGAAAACACCATCCTCAGCAAGATTCTGCACTATGGCGAGCCCGCTCAGCCTGACTTAGCCGTCGGTAGCCTGATTATGGTCTTGCCGCGCTTAGGGACGATTTCTCCTTGGTCTTCTAAAGCCACCGATATTGCCCAACATTGTGGCCTTGGCAAGATTGCCCGTATTGAGCGCGGCATCGTGATTTACGCCAGCAAGGAAGGCGGCAGCCCCTTGTCAGCAGCAGAACAAAGCATTCTGTTGCCTTTAATCCACGACAGAATGACTGAAGAAGTATTTAGCAGCTTGGAGGCCGGCCGTGACTTATTCCGCCACTTCGAGCCTAAGCCTTTTCTGACTGTTGATATTCTGAGTGGTGGTAAAGCCGCGCTAGTCAAAGCCAATAGCGAATTTGGCCTAGCACTCAGCGATGATGAAATTGATTATTTGGTAGAAAACTTCAACAAGCTGGGCCGTAACCCTACTGACGTTGAGCTCACCATGTTTGCGCAGGCCAATTCTGAGCACTGCCGCCACAAGATTTTTAACGCCGATTTTATTATCGACGGCCAGAAGCAAGATTACAGCCTGTTTGGCATGATCCGCGAAACGCATAAAGCGGCGCCAGCGGGCACGGTAGTGGCTTATTCGGATAATTCCTCGGTGATCGAAGGCGCAGAAATCGGCCGCTTCTACCCACAGGCAGGCAGTGCCGAATACGCATTCAGCACCGAACAAACGCATATTTTGATGAAGGTGGAAACGCATAACCACCCAACCGCTATTTCCCCATTTGCCGGTGCTGCAACCGGCTCGGGGGGTGAGATTCGCGATGAAGGCGCAACCGGCCGTGGCTCTAAGCCTAAGGCTGGCTTGGCGGGCTTTACCGTATCTAATTTGAATATCCCGGGTGCCGAGCAGCCTTGGGAAGCCCAGCCTTACGGCAAGCCAGATCGCATTGCCAGCGCGCTGGATATCATGATCGAAGGTCCGATTGGCGCAGCCGCATTTAATAATGAATTTGGCCGCCCTAATATCTGCGGTTATTTCCGCACCTTTGAAGAAGACCTGAACGGCGAGCGTCGTGGCTACCATAAGCCAATTATGATTGCCGGTGGTTTAGGCAATATCAGCGCCCTGCACGTTAAGAAAAATGGCTTGCCTGATGGCTCGCTCCTCATCCAGATCGGCGGCCCCGGCATGTTGATTGGTATGGGCGGCAGCGCGGCCAGCTCGATGGCAACTGGCGACAATGCAGCCAATCTGGATTTCGATTCAGTACAACGCGGTAACCCGGAAATCCAACGCCGTGCGCAAGAAGTGATCGATCGCTGCTGGCAGCTGGGTGCAAATAATCCAGTCTTGTCGATTCACGATGTGGGAGCGGGCGGTATTTCCAATGCCTTCCCTGAGCTGGTGAACGATGCAGGCCAAGGCGCGGTGTTTAATCTGCGCAAAGTAAATATCGAAGAAAAAGGCATGGCGCCTAAGGAAATCTGGTCGAACGAAAGCCAGGAGCGTTATGTATTAGCGATCGATCCTAAAGATTTGCTGGCATTTGAAGCGATTTGCGAACGCGAGCGCTGCCCCTTTGCCGTGGTTGGCCGTGTCACTGACGAAAAACAACTGGTGCTGGCTGACGATCATTTCGACAATAAGCCTGTCGATATGCCGATGAATGTCTTACTCGGCAAGCCCCCAAAAATGACACGCGACGTGAGCCGTATTACACCAGAGCTGACTGCTTTTGACGCTTCTGACCTAGAGCTGAAAGAAGCCGCTTACCGCGTATTGCGTTTACCATCGGTTGCCGATAAATCTTTCCTGATTAATATTGGCGATCGCACCGTGGGCGGCTTTACCGCTCGCGACCAGATGGTTGGCCCTTGGCAAGTTCCGGTGGCTGACGTGGCCGTTACCGCTATGGCTTACGATAGCTATCTAGGCGAAGCAATGGCGATGGGCGAGCGCACGCCGCTAGCGCTGATTTCTGGCCCGGCTTCTGGCCGCATGGCCGTGGGTGAAGCGCTGACCAATATTGCAGCTGCGCCAATTCGTCAGCTATCTGATGTAAAACTGTCTGCTAACTGGATGGCCCCAGCTGGCCACGCAGGTGAAGACACTAATCTGTATGACACCGTACAAGCCGTCGGTTTAGAGCTTTGCCGCGAGCTAGGTGTATCGATTCCGGTCGGTAAGGATTCGCTTTCGATGAAAACGGTTTGGGATGAGGCAGGCGAGGCTAAGCAAGTGGTTGCGCCATTGTCCTTAGTGATTTCTGCCTTTGCACCGGTCACCGATGTACGCAAGACGCTCACCCCTGAGCTACAAGCCGCCGTTGATTCTGATCTGATTCTGATCGATTTGGGCGATGGCAAATGCCGCTTGGGTGGCTCTGCTCTGGCGCAAGTTTATAAGCAGATTGGTAATACCGCACCAGACATCGTGAATGTGCCGCACCTGAAATCATTCTTTAGTACCGTGCAGCAACTCAATGCAGAAGGCAAATTACTCGCCTACCACGACCGCTCCGATGGTGGCCTGTTTGCCACGATTACTGAAATGATGTTTGCCAGCCATGTCGGCGTGACATTGGAGATAGACGAGCTGTGTATCGAGCGTCGCCGCCGTCAGCGCCAGCAAAATGAATTCACCGCCGAAGACGTGGTTCGCGAAGCCAATGCCCGCGTGATGGGTGTGCTGTTTAACGAAGAGCTGGGCGCAGTATTGCAAGTGAAGCGCACTGATACTGCGGCCGTGATTGCCGCCTTTGCTAACGTAGATATCCGCTCCGAGCTGCATGTGATTGGTAGCACCAACCACGACGACAAGCTCAAGATCAAGGCACGTAATCGCTTGGTATTGGAAGAGTCACGGATTGATCTGCATAAAGCATGGTCGGAAACCAGCTGGCGCATTCAGCGTCTACGCGACAATCCAGCCGGCGCCGATGCCGAATATGCACGCCTTAGCGATAAGCACGAGAAAGGCTTATTCGCCAAGCTGAGCTTTGATCAGAACGAAGACATCGCCGCACCCTATATCGCGACCGGCATTCGCCCAAAGATCGCCGTATTGCGTGAGCAAGGCGTAAATGGCCATGTAGAAATGGCCGCAGCGTTTACCCGTGCAGGCTTTACCGCCGTTGACGTACACATGAGCGATGTGATTTCTGGCCGCGTGCAACTGGCAGGCTTCCAAGGCCTGGCCGCTTGCGGTGGCTTTAGCTACGGCGATGTACTGGGTGCGGGTGAAGGCTGGGCGAAATCGATTCTGTTTAATGCGAGCGCCCGCGCGCAATTTGAAGCCTTCTTTGGCCGCACAGATACCTTTGGTTTAGGTGTGTGTAACGGTTGCCAGATGATGGCGAATCTCTCCGGCATTATCCCCGGCGCGGCGCACTGGCCTAAATTTACCCGTAATCAAAGCGAGCAGTTTGAAGCACGCTTGGTGATGGCTGAGCTGACTAAATCCCCATCGCTCTTCTTCAGCGAAATGGCCGGCAGCCGTATGCCCGTGGTTATTTCTCACGGCGAAGGCTTTGCCAACTTCAGCCAGCAAGGCGACATCAACAAAGCCTTGGTCGCCATGCGTTATGTTGATAGCCACGGTAAAACCACCGAAGCTTATCCGGCCAATCCAAACGGCAGCCCTCAGGGAATTGCCGGTGTAACCACCGCCGATGGCCGCTTCAGCATTATGATGCCGCACCCGGAACGCGTATTCCGCACCGTGCAAAACTCATGGCACCCAAGCGATTGGAGCGACGACGGCGCATGGATGCGTATGTTCCGCAATGCGCGTCAATTTGTTGGCTAATCGTTTCACTGCCCACGCAAAAGCCGGCCTGATGAGGGCCGGCTTTTTTATGGATAAATAACGGTGCGCAAGAAAAACGACTTGCACACCCTAATAAAATCCAAAACCAATTTAAATTGACTACCATGCCAAAAATCATCGAACTATCCACCGAGCGCTTGCGATTACGCCAATGGCGGGCGTCGGATACCGAAGCTTTCGCCCTAATGAGCAGCGATCCACGCGTGATGGAATATCTGCTTGGGCCTATGGATGCAGTAGCCAGCTTTGCGATGCAAGAGCGGCTTACACAGCTGATTAGCGACCGTGGCTGGGGGTTTTGGGCGATGGAGCTGAAAGAAACACAGCAGTTTATTGGTTTTACCGGCCTGCATACGCCAATCCCCGAGCTGCCGTTTTCGCCCTGCATAGAAATAGGCTGGCGGCTGGCTTTTGATCATTGGGGCAAGGGTTACGCCAGCGAAGCAGCAAAGGCAGCCTTAGATTTTGGCTTTAATACGCTGCAATTGAATGAGATTGTGTCATTTACCGCCCTGCCTAATCTGCGCTCACAGGCCGTGATGCAAAAACTGGGCATGCAGCGCGATGCCCAGACCTTTATGCACCCCAAAGTGGCAGAGGGCCATCTTTTGCAAGAACACTGTCTTTATCGCTTGAGTAAGCCCCTAAATGCAAAATAAATGGCTGGCACGTTTACAGATATTCATAGGCAGCATCTTACTCATCGATGCACTGGCGCTATTTAGCGTGGCTAAATTTAATGTAGGCACTATTTTCCCGGCCATCTTGGGCTTGGGTTTATTAAGTTTCAGCTTAAAACACGCCAGTTGGCAGCGCTGGCTGGCAACTAAGCGCTATCGGCAGCGATTGTGGCCTTGGTTTAAGTGGGCGATGGCGCTATGGCTGATCTCTTTGCTGGCTTTTTTCTATCAGCTCGCCGTGCCAGACCGTATCAAACACCAGCCCTCAAGCCTGATTGTGCTCGGCTCGGGCCTGGATGGTACGCAACCTAGCCCCATGCTGCGTGCCCGTCTTGATACCGCCCTGATTTATGCAGCGCAATACCCCAAGGCTCAGATTGTGGTTTCAGGTGGTCAAGGATTTAGCGAAGAAATCAGCGAGGCCGACGCCATGCAGCGCTATCTACTGGCTCACGGCATTGCTCCGCAGCGCATATTGCAGGAAGACCAAAGCACCAGCACGGAAGAAAACCTGCTGTTTAGCTATCGCCTGCTCAAAGCAAAAGCAGCAGAGCCTGTGCTGATTGTAACCAATGATTTTCATGCTCTACGTGCGTCTAAAATAGCCAAAAAACAAGGTTTCCCGCTGGTAGATCTTGCCTCTGCCCCCACTCCACTGCCGATACGCTACAACGCATGGCTGCGTGAATACTTTGCCTTTGCCAGCTCATGGGTATTAGGTGAGCTTTAAAGTAAATTACAAAGCCCCCATATAAATTGACAAGTTACTTAATATTTAAAGCTCAATATCAAGGTATATAGCTTTATTTAGTCTAAAGAAAAATCTAAAAATAGCTTTGTGATCTAAATAAAACTGCTAAAGTTTCCAACGGACTTTCCATCCCCTCGGAGACTTTGCATGAAGTTTGATACGCTTGCTCTACACGCTGGTTATGAAATTGATCCCACCACCAAATCAATGGCGGTGCCTATTTACCAAACCACCAGTTATGCTTTTGACGATACACAGCATGGTGCGGATCTATTTGATTTAAAGGTTAAAGGCAATATCTATACACGGATTATGAACCCAACTTCCGATGTATTAGAGCAACGTATCGCGGCGCTAGAAGGTGGCGTTGGCGCGCTGGCACTGGCCTCAGGCTTGGCCGCTATTACTTATGCCATCATGACCATTGCCGAGGCAGGCGACAATATTATCGCCACCACGGCGCTCTATGGCGGCACTTACAATCTACTCGCCCATACCCTGCCGCAATATGGCATTAGCGTCCAATTTGTTGATGCCAATGATCCGCAAGCGGCTGCCGCGCTGATTAATGATCGCACCAAGGCTATTTTTTGCGAATCGATTGGTAATCCACTCGGCAATGTGGTCGATTTCGCCGCTTTTGCCGCCGTTGCCCATGCGGGAGGTGTGCCGCTGATTGTGGACAACACCGTGCCCACGCCTTATCTCACCCGCCCTTTTGAGCATGGTGCAGATATTGTGGTGCACTCCCTCACCAAATATATCGGCGGCCACGGCAATAGCATCGGCGGCATGATTGTAGACAGCGGCAAATTCCCTTGGGCGGATCATAAGCAACGCTTCAATCGCCTGAATGAGCCAGAAGTCAGCTATCACGGGGTGATTTACACCGAAGCATTTGGCCCAGCCGCCTTTATCGGCCGCGCCCGTACCGTGCCACTGCGCAATATGGGTGCGGCGATTTCTCCCTTTAATAGCTTTTTGATTCTGCAAGGCTTGGAAACACTGGCGCTGCGCATGGATAGACATGTAGAAAACGCCCTTAAAGTGGCGCAATACCTGCAAGGCCATAGCAAGGTGCAGTGGGTTAATTACGCAGGCCTGCCCGATCACCCATCACATGCTCTGGTGCAAAAATACTTTGACGGCAAGGCATCGGGGCTGCTGACTTTTGGCGTAAAAGGTGGGGCCGCTGCAGGAGCGCGCTTCCAGGATGCGCTGAAGCTGATTACCAGATTAGTGAATATTGGCGACGCCAAATCACTGGCTTGCCACCCTGCCAGCACGACTCACCGCCAGCTCACGCCTGATGAATTGGCCAAAGCAGGGGTGAGTGAAGATATGGTGAGGTTATCGATTGGTATTGAGCATATCGACGATATTCTGGATGACTTGGAGCAGGCGCTGGCTGCAGTTTAATAGACTAAGGACTTAGCCACTTTAGGGGCGGGATAAACCACATCACCCGCCCTTAAAAATCTTGTTTATAAGACAGCGAGATCATTTTCTTTTGCCATGAAAATAGCGGCAATCTGTCGTTTTGTTCCTGATATTGATATTCCAATCGCCATTTACCCAGCCACAGACTCTGCCACTGATAGGCAAAAGAAGCTTGGCTTTGCACGCTTTGCCGCGCTTGGTTGTACTCCAGCAGGGGGCTATAGCCCTCCTGATCTTGGGCGATTCTGGCGCGCAGCTGCATCTCTAAACTATGCGGCCCTAAGGGATAAATCAGCCGGCTGCTCAACTCGCCACTATATTGATTGCCACCGGGGCGCAGAGGAGAAAACTCAAAGCCGAGCAAGGCGCGATTATCCAGCCACAGCCCCTGCCACCGGCTGATATGCTGACCTCGCCATTCACTATGCAGGCTTTGATAGCGTGGGGCGATATCTACAAACTGTGCACGCAAACGCAGCAAAGATTCAAGCCGGCCAAGCGATGGCAGGCCACGGTATTCCAGCAAAACACTGCTCTGATAAGGCTCGCTCTGCAGCCAGAACTGCTGCACACCCACGCCCCAGTCGCTGAGCACCCGTGGCTGCCAGAAGCCCCCAAACCAACGCATGCTCTGGCTACTTTTCGGCCAACTTTGCACCGCCCCCGCATGAATCGCCCATTGTTGCCCTCCGGGTGGGGTCGCCATGCCTTGTACTTCTAGCCCTGCCAACCAACCAGATCGTGGCAAGCTACTTTGGTCGACTTCCAGATTAAAAATCCCATCGGGTAGAGTGACTTCCAGCCAGCGCTTAGAGCTGCCCTGATCCAGATTACTATCGCTCGCCACCCAACTTTGCAGCTGAGCCTGCCACTGCGTTTTTTCGCGACAGCCTTGATCGGTTTGTTGCCGGATCAGATCACTAATGGCTTGCGGCAGAACGGGTAAGGCTCGCAATTGCTGCTGCAAAGCGCCAGCCCTTGTGAAGTCTTCTAACTGGCAATAAGCCAGCATTAAATCGACTTTAGCACCTTGATGATTGGGATTGAGCTCCAGTACTTCTTCTAATAGCCAGCTAGCTTCCTGCCACTGCTGCTGAGCCATATCGTCGATAGCCTGCTGGTACAACTCATCCCCGGTCTGGGCATAAACCGCAGGCTGGTAAGCCACTTGCAGGAACGCAATAAAAACGAAGGGGAAGAGTCGCATTTATTGATTGTATATGCTCAGGATCACAAATCTAGGAATTTACTTGCTTGATTTAACTTATAACAACAGGGTTAATGTAAGAAATTAACGGAAATAATATTAAGTATATATAGCAAGCTGTATGCTGCTAAAAAGAAACAGCTAAGGTAAGCGATAAACTTGCTCAACCCCTCTGCGCCCTTTCAGCGATACGGTACCGTATAGCTGCAACGGCGAGTAGGCCAATTGGCGCTCTGTGCTTTCCCCCACCAGAATCTTTTCATTATGCAAACTGGCTAAGTTTTGCAAGCGGGCACTTACATTCACCGCATCACCAATGGCGGTATAAGTGCTGCGAAACGGCGTGCCCATATCACCGACCACCACCAAGCCGGTTTGAATACCGATATGCACTTTAATTTGCTTATCTATGGCGGCTGTCTGGTTATGCTTATCCACCGCCTGCTGCATGGCAATCGCCGCATTAATGGCACGATTGGCATGATCACTTTGCGCTACAGGCGCGCCCCAAAATGCAAATAAGGCGTCCCCCATATATTTATCCAAAGTACCTTGCTGATCTAATACCGCCTGGGTAAGGAGCATCAATGCATGGCGAGTGTAATGCGCCAGCTCTTCAGGCGGTAGCCTTTCGGCAATACCTGTATAGCCTTGCAGATCGGCAAAGAGACAAGTGATTTCTGCCCGATGAGGCAACATAATCGCCTGACTATTATTGCCAATAAGCTGATCAATAATTGCAGGGGGCACATAATGATGAAACGCCAGATAAAGCTGCCGCCGTCCCAGCTGGGCATACCACCACTCTAGGCCGCCTTCTAAAATCAATAACACCACTCCGCCCAGCAGAGGAGCCAGCGCATTGGCCCCCACCTCCTGAGGCGTATAGCTTAGCCATAGCAGCCAAGCCATCAGCAGCAAAAACCCCCAGGCCAGACGCAAAGTATTACTGCGCCTATGCAGTAAAATCACCCCAAGCAATAAAGCCGCCCAAACAGCCATCATGCTGGAAAAACCAATCGCCACCACCGGCTTATTTTGCTCCAGCTGATCCAGCGCTTGAGATAGCCACTGTGCATGCAGCAACATACCCGGCGTGCGGCCACCCAAAATAGTGGCGACATAATCCCCCAGCCCCAAGGCGCTCGACCCGACGATCACCAGCCGGTTATGCAGCAGTGAGAGCGGCGCTTTGCCAGATAAAATATCGCTGGCAGGTATCGCAATATAAGCTTCAGTTTTACGCAAAAAAGGAATTGCCGCCATGCCGTGCTGATCGACCATTTGCTGCCCTGATAAGCCTTGCAGCCATTCAACCTTGCCATTACTCGCTTGAAGCGGTGCCTGTTGCCCCAGCCAGCAGCGCAATAAAACCGGGGCAAATGCCGGGTAAAGCTGGCCCTGATAGCGCACCAGCATGCTCTGATGCCGCACCACGCCATCAGGATCGGCCGTGATCGCAATATGCCCCACACAAGGCGCTGCTAAGGCCAGCATCTTATGATTGGCCAAGAAACCATAAGCAGGTGTCGAAGGTGTAGCCACTAAAGGCATGGCTGCGCTGAGCTGGCCAACACGCATACTTTGGCTGCGATCAAAGCCAAAGGTCTGCGCCAAAGTCAGCTGCTTTGATGCAGCCAATTGCGCAATCTGCTGATCACCTAATAAATCACCACTTTCAGGGAAAATGATATCCAGGCCAATATGCGCTACTTGGTAATGCTGATTTAATTGCTGAAGCAATTGGGCTATTTGCTGCCTGGACCAAGGCCAGCGCCCATATTGAGCGAGCGATACCTCATCAATATCTACCAGCACAATTCTCTGCTCTGGCTGAGCCGTTAATCTTTGCTTCATTAATTGGTCGTGCAGGCGATCTAAAAGATCGAGGGGAAAGGGGTAGGCATGGCCACGTGGCATGGCCACCCAAATAACAAGTAGTGTGCTGAGCAAAAAAAATAAAATTCGCCCTAACCAAATAAAATGGATTTTTTGCCGGATCGATTGAAAACTGATCATGTCATTGGAAAAAAAGTTTTATCAAGGAAAAAATCCTAGGGAATAGGCAACAATCCTATCAACTTAAGCAAAACCCACCGAAATGATGCTCCTGCAGCTTGGATTAGCGGGTTTGTTCGCCGATTTTAGGCGGGTAAAACCGCGTAACCCAACATCTTGGCGTAAAAGAATGTTGGGTTACGCGATATATCTAAGCTTGGTAAACCTCGCTCGCAGACTGCTAATCCAAGCTACGAAAAACATTTCACTTAAATTAATAAGATGGGGAATTTAGGGTATTCAGTCTTATTACTTCAATCCAGCCGAAATACCGTATTTTGATTGAATTCCCAGCAAAAAAAAGCCAGAAATAACGATTTAATCAAATATTTTAGCGCTGCCTCAGCCAATACGTGCCTCCGCTCATGATTTCATTACTAGCCGGTGATAAATAATAGGTATAGCCCGCTTCAGCAGCATCTTTACCAGAAACCACACCACGCAATTGGGTTTCACTTACTGCTCCATTCATAAAAAAACCATTCGACTCGATAGTGCCTTTTACATTAATAGGAATATCCCTACCTGCGGCATTTAATAGTAGATGGGTATTAAAACTTTGCGCTGCAAAATTGATTTGTAAAGATGATTCCTTAGCAATCGTTGCTGTTACCGCATTACTCAGCGTATTCACTAAAATGCCATCGTGTTTAACCATCTGAAAATTAACCGCGCCTAATTCCGGCCCATAGCGAACACTACTATTATCCCGCGACATCACATAATAAATCCCCGCATTCACGGCTTCCTGCCCATCCTTATAGATATCAGTAAACTTTGCTGTTGCAGGTAAATTAGCCAGCTCTTGCCAGCGCCCCCAATGAATAGAAGGGGTAAGTACAACCACAGGCTTAGGCGGCTCAGTCACAACGGGCGGCGATGGTGTAGGACTAACTGGTGGCAAAAGCACCACAGGCACTGAAGGTGGCACAGGCACGGGGACAGGGCTGGTTTCCACCGGTCTGATCACTGGCTTAGCCGCCAAAGAACCATCAATCACACTATTGCTATTAACAACCACACGGGCGTTGCTCAAGTCACTGGTATTAATCTGCGTTTGTTCTGATCCCAATGCGGCAACCTTAGGCTCGTCTTTTAACGGCTCTTTGCCTTTATCTTTAGCAATATCTTTGGGCACTTCTTTTTGCAATTCTTTCTGCAAAACCGGCGACGATTCTTTTTTGACCGGCACCGCCTGCCCGCGGATCACCTCAAGCATATGCGCTGCGGAAGCAAATAACTCTCTGGAATTAATCCCCTGGCATGGCCCGCCCAGCTCCACACTGCACGCTTTAGAAAACGGCTCGATAACCACCCCGCCTTTTTGCACGGCGACTTGTGTTGCATGATCATCGGTAAACACTACAAAATCAGTGCCGCGTAAGCCAATGGCAGCCACGGGTGTATTCAAACGATATTTATCTTTTTCTTTTTGCACATCCTGCCCAGTTACAGAGCGCATCAACCCGGATTTAAGCTGCAACTTAAACTGGCTTGCCGAGCCCTGCTTGCCTACCCGGTACTTTTCAATCAGCAAAACACTATTGGGGCGAACCGCAATAAAGCCCTGATCAAACGTGCGCAAATACACACTCGTTTGCCCGGCAGTGTGCAGCTCATCCCCTTCGCGCAATACATCACCTTTGACTAATGACTGCTGCCGGCCATCCCGTAAAAGAGTCGGCTGTCCGATTATTGCAATAACTGTCCCGATATTTGCGAAATCTTGTGCTAAAACACTAGACGATGCTGACAAAAGAACAGCAAACATAAAAAGATATTGATCGACTCGCTTCAGCATTTTCTTCCCTCCTTGGCCCAATTATGATCGGGAAATGCTTATGACACGCCACCCTATCTACTCTTTAGAATTTTTTTCTGGTATTCCAGAAACCATCCTCAAATCGATTGCGCGCGACTCTCACCTTAGGACAGCAGTGCGCAACCAGCAAGTGATTACCAAAGGCTCTTTAGGCGATGAGCTATTCTTCTTGATTAAAGGTCGTCTGCAAGTGATTGATGTGACAGAAGATGGCCGGGAGCTTTGCATTTATATTATTAATGAAGGGGAATACTTTGGTGAGCTGGCCGTGATTGACGGTGGCTCCCGCTCTACCAGTGTGGTTTCGATTGGCGACGCCGAGCTGATGGTCATGAGCCGCCACACCGCGCTACAGCTTATCTACTCTCACCCCGTACTGGCAGAGCGGGTCATGAAAAAACTCGCGTATTTAGTCCGCCTGTCTTCGCAAAACCGCGCCATGCTCAGTATTCAGAACCCTTACCAACGTATCTGCACCGTACTGACAACGCTGATCCGTACCCTTCCCGGCAATTTAAAAATTATTGAGCTTCCCCCACAGCAATCGCTGGCAGGCATGACCAATTGCAGCCGCGAAACCGTCTCCAGAGCAATCGGCCAGCTACTCAATACAGGCATAGCAGAAAAAGACCGAAAAACGCTCATCGTGCGCGAGCCAGAGCGCCTGCAGCATATTGTGCAAGGCAAAATAACCATCGAATAGTCCGGCAATGCCACCGCGCTGCCAATACATAGCAAACAAGCAAGCAAACACCACAATCACCCTGCTACAGAAAGCCTTGCCCAAAGGCACAGAGCTAGCAAAGCAGCAGCAAGCAAAAACACGCACAAAGAAATTTTCTTGTAATTATTAAATTCAATTACTAGTATAAAAAACAGCCGAAGCATATCGGCCATCAAAAAAGTAAGGGGCAAGACCTTCAAACCATCGACTCAGCTTAGTTACAAAGCTCCCTCAATGCCTTTTGCTGCAGCGCGATCGATCATTAAAAATAGCAAACTTAATAAAATATCACTTATAAGAGCTATATTTATGAAAATAATACATCTTGGAAAATTCTACCCGCCTGAATATGGTGGAATAGAAACAGTCACTTTCGACTTGGTTGAAGGCCTGAATAATCAAGGTGTAAATGCAGATGTACTCTGTAGTAACAAGGGCAAAGAGACAAAAATTGATTTAGTCAACTCCAGCTATCAAGTAATCAGAGCTGGCACCTTAGCCGTTATCAACTCAACATCGATTTCACTTAAGCTCATCAAGGAGCTGAACAATTGCATCCATCAATACGATGCAATTCATATTCATCTACCCAATCCCATGGCTAATTTAGCAATTTGGCTTATTCAACCAAAATGCAAAGTTTACCTGCACTGGCATAGTGATATCGTTAAACAAAAACATATGCTCAAGCTTTATGCGCCATGGTTGAAATGGCTAATCAACCGTGCAGATGGCATTATCGCCACATCGCAGCGCTATGCTGAATCATCCAAATGGCTAGCTCCCAATATGGATAAAGTATCCATTATTCCAATTGGGGTAGTAGACAAAAGCAAACAAGTTTCTGCGGAGCTGGTTAGCAAAATAAGATCAGAATACAAAAATAAAAAAATAGTTTTATCAATAGGTAGATCTGCGGCCTATAAAGGGGTTAGATATTTAATCGAAGCCTGCAAATATACGAACGATGATATTGTGATCTTGATTGGAGGGCCAGGGATAGAGAGCTTCCAGCCGCTGATTAAAAAGCTTGGCCTAGAATACAAAATAAAATTACTTGGAACCATTGCGGATCAACAATTAGCATCTTATTACGCCGCTTGCGATATATTTTGCCTGCCATCTATTTATCGATCAGAAGCGTATGGCATTGTGCAAGTAGAAGCCATGAGCTTTTCTAAACCCATTATTTCTTGCGATATTTCTGGCTCCGGTGTTTCCTGGGTTAATGAGCATAATAAATCTGGGCTACTTGTTCCGCCGTCCAATCCCAATGCCTTAGCAGATGCTATCAATATGCTAAGCCAGGATGATGTACTTAGAAACAAAATGGCACTCTATGCCAGAGCCCGGTTTGAGCAAGAGCTGACTGCAAATCAAATGGTCAGCAAAACTATCCAGATGTATAAGGCAAGCATGCCAGCAATGGCAAAGTTCAGTAAATTTGAGACGCATAAAATTAAAGTGGCACTCAATAACGAAGCAGTACTGATCAGTAAAAATAGTAAGCAAACAAGCAAAACCTCATAATAATAAAATCTGCCATCTATCATTTATTACTGAAATCTGATTAATCAATATTTTTAAATTTTAAAAACCACAGATTAATATAAATAAAGATAAAAATGGAAAAGATGAATATCTTATTTTCTGCGCAAGGCATGATTCCCCCGCTCACCGGGATAGGGCGTTATGCCACCAGCTTATCCAGAGCCATGCAAGAGCGTGGCTCTGATCTTGATCTCGATTACTATCAATTTGGCCGCGTCAGCAAAAAAACAAATAATGAATTTTTACTTTCTAAAATAAGAAATATGGTTAACCGCTTTCCTGCGCTCAAATCTTATCTTAGAAAAAAATACCATGCGAATCGTGGTGTACATACCATCAAAGAAAAAAAATACATTTACCACGAGCCAAACTACATTCCAACCGTATTGCAATATCCATACTTAGTGACAGTACATGATCTTTCACATATTATTAATCCAGAATGGCACCCTATTGAAAGAGTGCGTTTCTTAAATGAGCATTTACCACTGACTTTAGAAAAAGCAGATGCTATTTTTGTGGTTTCAAAATCGGTAAAAAAAGAATTAATCCGCTGGATGCCGGAAGTAAGTAATAAACTACATATCACCTACAACGGAGTAGACCATACAAAATTTTCACCCGAATCATACAATAGCCGCATTTTAGAAAAATACAATTTACCCAGTAAAGAATATTTTTTATTCTTAGGCACCATTGAACCAAGAAAAAAAATAGAGGATTTACTCACTGCCTATCAAATGCTGGTGCAAAATAAAAAAACCACTTTGCCTCTGATTATTATTGGTGGCGTGGGCTGGAAATGCGAAGATATTCTAGAAAGAATCAAGCACAGCAAAAATGTGCGCTGGCTGCAATATGTTACAGAAAAAGATTTGCCTGCTCTATTAGCCGGTGCACGCTGCATGGTTTATCCCTCCGCTTATGAAGGATTCGGCTTACCCGTGTTAGAAGCAATGACTGTTGGCACTCCCGTTATTACCACCTCAGGGGGTGCAATTCAGGAAATAGGCGGCGCAGCCCCCTTTTACTTTAATCGGGGCGATATCGAAGGTCTGGCAGAGCATATGACCAATTTAGCCTTATCACCTGAATGCGCTTGCGATCATATTACAGAAGGATTAATTCGATCTCACTATTTTACCTGGGATCGCTGCGCGTCTAAAACACTAGATACATATAGGGATGTATGGGCGAATCACTATTAAATGGCGCACTAATTATCATCACCTTTCTGTTGATTATTACGGGCTCATTTTATAATTTACAAAAATACTCTCCAATTCAGAATGATAAAATTCTTCATTTTGTATCCTATTTTTTGCTGAGCTTATTGCTTGCCCCCTATCTTAGTTATTCAAAATTATTTATTGTTCTTTTTTTAATGGGTGGCAGCATAGAGATGATTCAACCGCTAGCAGGCAGAAAATGTTGCATTTATGATCAGCTGGCTAATACCTCCGGAATTATCTCTTCAATTGCAGCCATTCATTTATGGGGAGTTTTTTTTGGAATTCATTAAAAGAATTTTTGCCGGGCGCTGGCTGTTGCATGCCATGGTTAGCAGGGAAATAAAATCCAGATATAGCGGTTCTATTCTCGGTATATTTTGGCTTTTTTTTGCTCCTGTACTGATGATATTAACCTACAGCCTGGTCTTTGCTGATTTAATGAAATCACGTCTACCCGGAATAAATAGCCACTATGCTTATACCATTTATCTAACCAGTGGCATGCTGGTATGGCAATATTTCTCTGAAGTCATTAGCAGAGGAAAGCTTTTCTTAGTAGAAAATGCAGGCCTACTCAGAAAAAACAATATATCAAAGATAATACCTCTATTATCAGTGGTGGTTATTGCACTTGTAAACAGCCTTGTTCTAGCTGGGTTTTATTTTATATTTCTTATCATTCTAAATTTATTCACCATTGAAATATTTGCTATTTATATTTTACAAATTTTAGTGATCACCCTATTTTCATTCAGCATTGCCGGCTTACTCGCACTCGCCCACGCTTATGTAAGAGATGTAGGCCAGTTTGTAGATGCCTTTATGCAACTTTTATTCTGGGCAACTCCAATTGTTTATGCCCCGCAAATTCTTCCTAAATGGGCCGCTGATTATATCTATTTAAACCCGGTGTACTGGGTATCGCAGCTAGGGCAGCAAGTTGTATTAGACTGGCCTATTGCCTGGAATTGGTTATTTAACGCCATACTACTTTCTATTATTTCTTTTTTTATATTTTATTTTTTTTACTCCAGAAATATTCAAAAAATTATGGACGATCTATAATCGTGGACCTGATCACTGTAGATAATCTATCAAAATGCTTTCGGATTTATCCATCACGCCGCCATAAGCTAGCATCACTATTTGGCATGGAAAGCAGCAAGCATTGCATTCATAAATGGGCACTCAGGCAAATTAGTTTTTCCATAGCTGCAGGAGAATCAGTTGCAATTGTGGGCCGGAACGGATCAGGAAAAAGTACCTTGCTTAAGTTGATTTGCCAAACGCTGCGCCCCACAGAAGGCCGGATTATTGTTAATGGCAGAATTGGTGCACTATTGGAGCTGGGTATTGGCTTTCATGAAGAATTAAGCGGCAGAGAAAATGTATATATTTCTGGCCAGCTACTAGGTATGTCCAAGCAAGAAATAGATCAGCATATCGAAGATATTATTAATTTCTCTGAGTTAAGAGAATACATCGATGTGCCGTTAAAAAAATACTCCAGCGGCATGCAAATGCGTTTAGCTTTTAGTGTGGCAACCGCATTAAGGCCGGAAATTTTAATTGTGGACGAAGCGCTTTCAGTAGGCGATGCCTATTTTCAGCATAAATGCTTTGACCGGATTAAAGAATTTCAAGCATTGGGTACATCATTATTATTTGTTTCACATGATCCACTGGCAGTCAAAACCCTATGCGATCGGGCCATACTAATCGATAAGGGAATGATGCTGGCAGATGACAATCCTGCTGCCGTCCTTGATTACTACAATGCGCTAATTGCCAATGCAGAAAATAATAAAATAAGTATTGATGAAGGCGTACGATCCGGCAGTGGAGAAGCCAAACTAACTGCTGTAGATATTTTTAATGAAAATGAACCGGCCCAGGTGGTTCTTTCTGGCAGTAAAATTAAATTACGCGTTAGTTATCAGATTATGGAAAAAATTCCAGATCTAACCATAGGCTTTTTAATTAAAGACCGTGTAGGTAATGAAGTGTTTGGATCCAACACTTATTTATTACAAAAAACACCCCCATTTGTACAAGGTGGGCAATATCAGGTAGTCTTTGAATTACCCGATTTCAGGCTTGCTGCGGGCAGCTACAATATTAGTGTTGCACTGCACTCATCCTACCATCATCTATCAAATAACTATGATTGGTGGGATCATGCCGCCACAATTACTGTTATTTCTGAACAGGTATTTGCTGGTGTTGTTCGACTTGATACTCAATATTGCGAGTTAATATGAAAACATTAGATGAAATTATTCATTGTGTTCAAGCTTATGCGCTTACCCAAGATGCCCCTTCTGCCGTATATAAAATAGAAGCTGAAATTGCAGTATACAATTTGCTATGGCTGCCGCATTCATTCAGAGAACTCGTTTCTATCCATAACCCATATTTATTTATATTTTTTTGCTACCAAGCTATTTTAGGCCGAGCCCCGGATCATGAAGGTGCTCGCCACTACCATGATTTACTGGCATCAGGCAAAATCAGCCTGCGTAAATTTGCTTTACAAATGCTATCAAGCACAGAATCGGCACATGCCAGCCACCATATAAAAATAAATAAAATAGACAGATATCTAATTGCACTGGAAAACAAAATACTTTCGGTATGGGGTGGCAGGCGTGGGGCGGGGCTGATTGGCCGTCTGCATGATGGGCTGATTCAATTAAGTACACTTAATTCAAAACACATCCAGCATAATGCAATTCTTTCTAAACAAAGCTACGATTTAGAGCTTAAGCAAGAAAAAATACTATTTTCAATTAATGCACAACAAAACAAGCTTAGCGAACAAATCGCTATCACAAGTAATGATATAAGATCTCATATCACACAAGAAATCGGCCAACAAAACAATAAATTAAACATACAACAAGCCACATTAAATGATGCAATCGCCAGCAATGCAGAATCAGTGCATGATCAGCTAGAAAAAAACACTGAGTTACTCAATACAACATTGGATAAAAATAGCAGTTTAATTCAAAGCCTGCTGTGTAAAAATGAAGAAAAAATAGCCTTTATGGCCAATGCTAATAGCCTGAATGGCCAGGCCGCACTTTACCTCAACGAACGTATCCTTAAACATCTAGAGCAATCCAGCAATACTAATCACCCAACCGTACAAACAAATCAAGCTAATCCTCCATTACAAATAGATTCTGCAGTTGATGCTTATTATTTGGCTTTTGAAGCAAAGTTTCGCGGGCCGGAGCATGAAATCAAAGCCAAACTAGAAAAATATACACCTTATGTAGAATCATTTTTAAAATCCAGCCAGGCTCCTTTACTTGATATTGGTATGGGCAGAGGGGAGTGGTTAAAACTTATCGCCGAAAAAGGTTTAAAAGCTCTAGGCGTAGATCAAAGCGAAGAAATGATACGCCATTGCCGAGCAATGGGCCTCAGCGTAATCCATGCTGATGCTTTAGATTATTTAAACGATTTGCCAGATCAATCATTAGCTGCGATCAGCTCATTTCACGTTGTAGAGCATCTTCCCTTTGATATTTTATATAATTTGCTAAAGCAAGCTTATAGAGCTTTATTACCAGGAGGAGTCTTAATACTAGAAACACCTAATCCAGAAAACATATTAGTTGGCAGCCATACTTTTTATCATGATTTTAGCCATAAAAACCCGGTTACTCCTACTAGCCTGCAGTTCTTAGCTGAATATCATGGCTTTAAAAATTGTGAAATACTCAGATTAAATCCTTATCCGGAATCTGCAAAAGTTCCGGGTAATGATCTATTAACCGAGCGGGTGAACGGCCATCTTTGCGGGCCACAAGATTATGCACTAATCGCAAAGCGATAAACTGTTCTTTGACACGGCTATATACCACCAAATTAGCATACTCTAGGAGCGTAAGATGCGAGTCATGCTAGCTGCCAATATCACCCCCTTTTTGCATGGTGGGGCTGATTATCATATACAGGGTACAGCTGATGCATTAATTGCGGCAGGCTGCCAGGTAGAAATCCTGCGCCTACCATTTACATTTTCACCAGAACAATCCATTTTAGACTTAATGCAATGGTGTAAAACGCTGGATTTAAATCAGCCTAATGGCTATCGAATAGACCGGCTAATTAGTCTGCAATTTCCATGCTATGGAATCAATCACAACAAGCACACCGCATGGATTATGCACCAGCATAGAGCGGTCTATGAGCTCTATGATCAAAACCAATCTACGCAGCCAGAATTTAAAAATGCTATCCAGCAATTTGACCAACTCGCATTAGGCCAATGCCACCAACGCTTTGCAAACTCTAAACGCGTGGCAGAGCGCCTATATCAATATAATGATTTAAAAGCCACTGCCCTATATCACCCCCCACCGGCATATCAGGCATTTCATGCAGCAGAAAGCTTAGGCTATATTTTTTGCCCCAGCCGAATTGAAACGCTAAAAAGACAAGATTTATTAATTAAAGCACTCGCATTAGCCCCCAATGCCTTGCCTGTTGTTATCGCTGGCACAGGCGGGCAATCAGAGCAACTGATGCAATTAATTAATCAGCTTGGCTTAAATAACAGAGTAAGAATGCTAGGCGCAATTAGCGAAGCACAGAAAATCGCCTATTACGCCCATGCCAGTGCTGTTTTTTTTGCGCCATTTGATGAAGACTATGGCTATATTACTCACGAAGCCATGCTTTCCGGCAAAGCGATGATTAGTTGTACGGATTCTGGTGGCCCTCTGGAGTTTATTGAGCACGGCAATACCGGCTGGATTATCCCGCCAGACCCTCAAGCCATAGCAGAAGTATTAACCTGGATTGCCCAACACCCAAATCAGACAGCAGAAATGGGAAAAGCGGCAAAAGCAGCATGGCCTGAATTTGGCATTAGCTGGAATAAGGTCGTTAGCCAATTATTGGAGACTTAATTGAAAGTTGCGATTGTTGCGCCAAGTGGGGTGCCCTTTGTATGGGGCGGGGCCGAAAATATTTGGAAAGGCCTGTGGCTCGCTTTAAATCAGCAAAATGAAGTGACTGCAGAGCTCATTAAACTGCCTAGTCCGGAACATGATTTCTGGAGCATTATTCAAAGCTATCAGAGATTTGCTGAGCTTGATTTAAATCATTTCGATATCGTCATCAGTACCAAATATCCCGCCTGGATGATATCCCATCCGCGGCATATTCTATTTATGCAGCATACCCTGCGTGGCTTGTACGATACCTATCCAAGCCATTTATCTAAAAGCATAGCCCATTTAGCACAAAAGACGCCTGTACTATATCGTCTATTAAGCATTAAAAAACCCAATAGAACCCACCTTGCTGAATGCTTTGATGAATTAAATAAGATTAAAGCCACACAAGGCCTTAGCCCCCAAGATACCGCACTACCCAGCCCATTATTACGCGCAATTATTCATTTCTTTGACTCTATTGCCTTAGCTCCCGGGCAAATCATACGCTATACCGCTATTGCCCATGAAGTCGCAAATCGCCAAGAATACTTCCCTAAAAATATTAAACCCGAGGTGCTCTATCACCCTAGTTCACTACCTCAGGCAGGCGTTATTGCTGACTCACAAATAAGCCCTGCTATTTTCACCGCCAGTAGGCTTGATGCGCCAAAACGAATTGATTTGCTCATTAAAGCCTATTGCAAATCAGGTGTAAAAACGCCTTTAAGAATTGCAGGCACGGGCCCACAAAGTACCGAGCTGCAGCAACTCATTAGCCATCATCCAACTATTAGCCTGCTTGGGCATATATCCGAGCAGCAATTAGCCCAAGAATACGCTAATGCCCTATTTGTGCCCTTTATACCCAAACACGAAGACTTCGGCCTGATCACTTATGAAGCAATGATCGCAGGCAAGGCGGTATTAAGCTGCACCGACAGTGGCGGCGTAACTGAATTAGTGAAAGATATGGAAAACGGCCTTTTAGTAAAACCAGAATGCGATGATATTGCCAGAGCCATTAAAAAACTCTGCTCAGACCCAACGCTTTGCTACCAGCTGGGCCAACAAGCCTACAACACCGTTAAAGAAATAACCTGGCCAGCATTAGCTAAAGAATTATTAAATCTGCACAAGCAATACCAGCCAAAAATAATAGTGCTCAATACCTTCCCCATCTACCCCGTCGTGAGTGGAGGGCAAGCACGGCTTTATCATCTTTATTCAGAGCTATCCATGCTGGGTTATTCAATAGAGATACTAAATTTGGACTTTAATACCCACACTGTACAAAGCAGGCACTTAAATGAAAACTTTATTGAAGTACTCATTCCAATAGGGGAAGAATTCAGAAAAAAACTAAATGCAGAAGAAAAGAGATTAAATATATCCTGTGTAGATTGGCTAGCAGCAGAGCACCCAGAGCTATTACCAGAATGGCAAATAGAGATTAAACGCCGCACCCCATGGGCCAACCTGGTAATCTGCAGCCATCCTTATGCATATCCGGCAATGATACAGGCTGGCGTTAAGCAATGGCTCTATGAAGCGCATAATGTAGAAGCCGACCTGAAGGCGCAAATATATCAGCAGCACCCTAATGAAGCGCAAAAAATCAAAGAATTAGAATCCCAATGCGCCATGGGCGCACAGCATATTATTTGCTGCAGCAATGAAGACAGCCAGCGTATGCAAGCCCTGTATCAAATCCCAGATCATCAATTCAGCGTAATTGCCAATGGCGTTGACACCCAAAATATTAAGTACCTGGACCAGGCTGGCCGCAAAGAAATACGCAAGCAAATGGGGCTGGAACCCACAAATAATTTATCGCTTTTTATGGGTAGCAATCACGGCCCCAATATAGAAGCAGCAGAGCAAATACTGATCGCCGCAGAGCAAAATTTATCGTTGCAATATATTATTCTGGGCAGCGTAGCAGATGCATTCAAGAAAAAAAATATCCCTGAAAATGTACGATTCTTAGGCGTAGTAAGCCAGGCAGAAAAACAACTCTGGCTTAAAATAGCCTCAATTGCATTGAACCCAATGCTAAATGGATCCGGATCAAATTTAAAACTAATTGAATATGCAGCAGCTGGCCTGCCAATTATCAGTACGGAATTTGGCGTGAGGGGAACGAGATTTGAGTCGGAGGTGCATTATATAAATACAAAAGCACTCCTTCCTGCAATAAAAAATGCGCTAAAAAAACCAGACGACCAATTAGACAAAATGATTCATAAAACAATGGAATATATAAATAATGAACTTTCTTGGAAAGGCCTGGCAGAGAAATACAAGCAAGAAATTAAAGGCGCTTTATTTATAGAAAAAAGCAAAGGGGAAAGCATCTCGCCTCCCCTGTTTTTACAAACTTCAAATATACTCAGCTAGCTATCTTTATTAATCACCATCCACTGGGGGATTTTAAAATTCACAATCATTTTGTAAAGCAAAATATAACTAGCAATAAATAAAAATACAAAACCCAATAGGATATATGGCTTATCCCAAAAGATAACTGCCGGAATCGCAGCAAAAGAAGATAGAGCCCACAAATAAGGTGCAGTAAGCGCATTACGCTGCACTTTATAACGCGCAACGTCTTCGCCTAATTGCAAACGCACCACTCGTTTATAAATAAGCGTATGCAAATGAATACCATCAGGCAACCCCGGAGAAACACCTTTCACAAATTTACGGCGATAGATTGTGAATAGAGTTTCAAATACCGGATAAATACAGAGCAAAAAGGGAAACCAGATAGAAACGCTAGGATGCCTTGCCATCAGCAATACAGATAATTCCGCCACCATAAAGCCAACAAAATACGCCCCACCATCACCTAAAAATATTAAACCCCTAGGGTAATTCCAAAGCAAAAACCCCATACAGGCACCAATCATGCCCATATTAGCAATCACCAAAAACCAATCATTCAATGCAAATGAAACATAAGCCAAGCCAGCAAAAATCATCATCGCAACAACGGCAGATAAGCCATTAAAACCATCAATAATATTAAAAGCATTTGCCACGCCTGCCACGGCAAACATGGTAAAAAACAATGAAACAGCCGTGAACTGCATAATTAAATCAATATAAGGCACATCTAAACGAACAATTCCCGCACCTAATAAAAAGTACCCTAATAAAGCCGCCAGCATAGTTAAACCCAGCCGCATTAACACCCCTACTTTTTTAGTTAAATCCTCTATTAATCCACCTAAAAAAGCAGGCAAACTAGCCACAATCAGCATGGCAAATTGCGTAAACCACTGAGTCTCTTTGATCGCCCCTGCCAATAAAACCGCGAGCATGCCCATCATGATAGAAAGCCCACCAATCCGCGGTACTGAATGAGAATGAAACTTCTGCACTCCACCTAAATCATGATCACCAGAAAAATGACTATGCAAATGATCAAAACGAATCACGAGCATGGTGACGATGACTGAGGTTAGGAATGCTAGGATGAGATAAAGCATGGGAGACCTAAATTATTAACTCATTGAATTATTCAAGAAAACCAAAAAACAGCTCTCAAAATATATAAAACAATTAAGATGCAAGAATGTCCGCATATAGTTTTGAAGTAGACAAAACCATTTTATCGGCAGTAAACATCGACAGGTAACGATCTCTAGCACCATCAGCATAACGACGAAGAAGATCTTTATCAGAAAGTATACTATTTATCGCCTTTGCAAGAGCAACGGAATCCATAATAGGAACATTAATACCAGAAACATCATGGCAATTTACCCATGGAACACCAGAGTCCGGAATTTCAGTGGCAATTATCGGCTTAGAAAACGCCATCGCCTCCAACAAAACAACACCAAATGCCTCAGATTTAAAAATAGAAGGCAAGCAAAATAGATCACAATATGAATAATAGGAAAATAATTCCTCATGTGGGATTTTGCCTAACAACTTCACTTTATCAGCAAGCCCAGAACTATCAATTTTCATTTGTAAGCCAGCAAGCAACTCCCCACTACCACCAATCAGTATTACGGTATCATCATCCAAATATTTTGCAGCATCAACCAGATAGGAAAAGCCTTTATAATATGACATTCTACCTAAGGAGAAGACAATTCTCTTAGAATGATATTTTTCCTGCAATTTTTTCACGGCTATTTCACTAGTGAATGAAATAGGATCCCTAATTCCAATAGGCACTATCACCACTTTACTTTTGAAACGAGCCAAATCTAAAGATGACTCTAAATAAGCCTCAGAAGTAACAATAATTGAATCGGCTCTACGAAGTAACCAGTCTTGAAGCGGTCGATATAGTTTTAATAATTTTTTTTGCTTAACAATATCACTATGCCAATGTATAACAATTTTGCACTCAGGTCTAACTAGCCAAATTGCAAGGTTGGCCATTGGATCAGGTAAATGAACATGAAGTACATCATAGTCTTTTACTACTTGTGCTAACTTCACAATCATCGCAGGAGAAATAGAAGTAGAGAATATTTGCCCCCAAGAAGCAGACCTTGAAACCTGATAGGTACCATTTACTGTTTCTAAGGATGATTGATTAATTTTATTTGAACACAGAACATCAGTTTGTACTCCATGTGCGTTCAAACCTTCAGTTAAATCGAACATCACTGATTCAATACCACCAACCACAGGTGGGTAAAACTTACCGAACTGTAATACTTTCACTTATATTTCCTTCAAAACACATACTCAATTATTGAGTTCACAATGAAGCATTCTTGCCGTATTACTCCACTTGAATTGTTTTACCCTTTCATTACCAGACAAGATTAATTGCTCTCTTAACTGATTATTATATGACAATTCATTCATTGTCCGAGCAATAGCATTTGGTTGCAAAGGGTCAAAGTATAATGCCGCATCTCCACATACTTCTGGAATAGCTGCAGAGTTAGATGCAACGACAGGACATCCACATGACATAGCTTCTAATGGCGGGATTCCAAAACCTTCATAGATTGAAGGAAAAACGAAGAACAAAGCATTTTCATACAATGACTTCAGCATTTCATCAGTAATATAACCGGTGTAGATAATCTTAGTATTTTCATTTGAATTCAAATCCACTTGTGAAAAAACACCAGAATTACCCCCACCTGCAATAACAATCGGTAAGTTCACAAACTCCATCGCCTCTATCAATTTACTAATATTCTTAGTTGGATTAAGGCTACCAACAGCTAAAGAATATGTTCTCGGCTTTAAATTAAATTTATACAAAATACTATCATCTGACACCAAAGAAGTCATATGATCACAGGCATTATATAAGACTTTAACCTTTCCCTCTTCAATCTTTAAAAAATATGCAAGCCTTTCTTTGGAAAAATTCGACACTGTAAAAATTTTTATTGATGTTCTCTTTAATATTGAGAAACAGAATTTATACCAAAGTCTAAACAAAGCAGTATATGCAGATGGATGCTCATATAAGGCTGAATCATGAATTGTTATAAACTGTTTAATTTTAAATAAAGGTGCTGCACCTGAAAAATTAAGCAATATTGAAAAAGAAGACCAGAATGGTAATACCAACTGCTCCCATAAATGTCCCTTAATTTTCCAGCCAACGTACTTTAGCTTAATTCTCTTTAACACAGGCGGAATAGCATTACATGGACATAATAAAGTATATTCGGTTAGATCATTTATCTCATCCAAATATAAATCAAATGCAATCAAAAGCTGCAATGAAAACCGTTGAACCCCTGTGGAGCGCTGCGATAAAAAACGACCATTGATATATATCAATTTTAGCCCCTAGTATATTTCACAGCATTAATCTTTTTTGCTCCGAGCAAAAAAACATACATCAAAAACGATAAATAGAGCATATTAGCAAAATAATTGCTATGAACACCTTCATTAACTAGCCCCATAGGAAAAGTAAAAAAGAAAGCGCACCATACAACAGAAACTACATTTTTAGAGCTAAACAAGACGTCAAATTTCCTACAAAAAAAGCCAACAGTACAACCAACAATTGCAACACCGCCCCACAACGCATTTAAATATGCTTCAAGCACTATTGACGGATAAATATTCACACCATCTGCAAACAAACCAGGTCTCACAACAGATGTCACATACGCAGCTGTCAATGGGGGTTTATCAGCCCACACCCCTCGAGGTATAAAATGCAGAATAGAATAAATATATGACCCTCCCCAAAGGCTGTGCAAATCTCCATTGTGGTACAGTTTAACTGCGTCACTGATCAATGGCAGAACATCCATTCGAGCCATGAATAAAACAAAGACTAAATCCATATCATCAATCATCATCTCTAATGCATTCCAATACACGTTCAAATTTCCAATTTCAATATCTCTGACGTAACCAAAAAATGACACAAGGAAAACTAATATTGGAGAAAGAAGTAGCAGTGCTAAAATTGGGACCGGTTTAATGTATTTATGTCTAAATACTAAGTTAATAAAAAACAACATAATCAGACCTGAACGGCTTGCATTCAAAACCATCTCAGCCACTAGGAATAGTGTAAGCAAAAAAATACTCTTTCTATTTTCGCCTGAGGTATAAAATCGATACAAAATAATATAATAAGCCAAACTACTTAAAGTAAAAATTCGAAATAAATATGCCATACCCATGTTCTGAGTTTCAGCAGCCACATCTAGTGTGGTAGAAGCGCCTGCAGAAAAGATCGTGAAACATATCACTGAGAGTAATTTGAGTACAATAAATACAAGTAATGAATATCGACAGAGGCGTGGCCAGTTAATCTTTATTGCCAAGCTCCGTTTTGAAACATGACTAGAAGATAAAGAATACCCGATGGTATAAAACAAACAAAAAAACAGAACAAGCGAAAGAGGAGTTAGTAAGTCAGCGTTATTTTGAAATACAGACTGCTCAATAGATTTTAATACAAAAAAAAAAAAAACAGTCACACCTAGCCAAAAAGAAGAGGAGAAAAAATAATTTGAAAACGACGTGTACAGACCACACCATGCTATACAAAAAAAAATAATCCCGATGTTAAGAGCGAAGATTTTACTTAAATAATCATCAGACCCAGCACCTTGAAATGCCATTACTACCATACAAAGAGCTACAACAAACATAACAATTTGGGTAATAAGTCTATACTGCAAAACTCTATGAGATACTATTTTTTGCAACATATAACATTTCCAAAAGATGCTGTTAATGCACGTAATCCAGCCGGAATATCACCTTGAGCAAAGCGTCGGAATGCTGATAAAAAAATACATAGCCGGACATGGACTATTCGATTCGGAAAAAATTTTTTTGAAAATATTAATCTATTACGCAAAGAGTATTCATCCGCAAATGCTGAGCGCCTCCCTTTCTTTTGTGTGCTACTCCCAATACTTGCGCCTTCTTTGTGAACAACAATACTATCTGCCGCATAACCAAGTTTAAATCTAGGATTAGCACGCTTGGCCCTCATTGCCCAATCTAACTCTTCAAAATATATGAAATATCCTTCATCCATTAAGCCAACTTGCTCAAGAAACTCTTTAGAAACAAGCATTGCTGCGCCAACAATATAATCAAATTCATCAGCATTTATAGATTTGCATAACGCTTCTGAATATTGCATATGGCCTAAAATATGCTCTATTGTTCCTAAGTAAGAATTGTACTTACCACCAACGGCCTGGATTATATTAGGCTGATCATGATATAAAAGAGTTGATCCACAAATACCAATACGACTATCACTTTTAGCATGCTTGACTAATGCTGAAAGTGCATATTTATCAACCTCAGTATCATTATTTAAAATCCAAACATACTTCATGCGAGGATCTTTAAGAGCTAAACCTATACCTGCATTCATGCCCCCTGCAAACCCCAAATTTTTACCATTTTGCAATAAGAAAAAATCATTTTCTTGAATAGAATACTCATTTTCATTCGATGCATTGATGCATTTTAAATTCGTTCTTTTCAAGTCTGGATTGCTATTTTTTTCACTAAGAATCCAGTCTTTTATTTCATTATAAGAATTATTCTCTGAATTATTATCGCACACAACAACTCGATACTCACATTCAACCAGTTGAAATATGCTTTTCAAGCAAGAGATTGTGTCCTCCCACCCATTCCAATTTAAAATAACAATATAAATCATACTTGAACCATCTGCTTTAAAGAAGTTATACCCTCTTTCATTTCATTTTGAATAGACTGAATTACAGAATAATTCCTATTCTTCATTTTATTTAGCTCTGACAAGGATGGTAATTTAGATAATATGAAATCTTCATATCGAATAAATTGATATCCGTGTCTAGAAAAGTCACCAACATCCTTACTTAATACTATTGGCACTACACCATTAGCTAAATATTCTATTCCTTTTGTTGGGCATGCCACCCTATTAAGTAAAATATCATCTCTTAGTAGAAACCCGTAATCTGATTCAAGATAATGCTTTTCAACTAATGCGGGAGAAACACTTTTCACTTCTAAATTATCAATGCCATAATTTTCTGCTAACCGTAACATTTCATCTGGCTTGCCTGTTAAAAATCGATATCGCACACTTAAATTACATTTAACAGCCTCAAGCATTTTAGGTACGTTTTGCCATTTCTGAATTCCCCCTGCATAAATTACCAAAGGAGAATCTTCCTGATTTTTACAACACAGATCTTGAGCATTTACTCCCTGAGTAATAATTGGAATAACCAAATCAGCAGTACAATTTCTACCATATTTATTTTTAAAATGCTCCTGCATTATTTTAGTTACAGAAATTATACTATAACTTTTTTCAACCGCTATTTTTTCAACGCAATTATAAACATATGCAGCTATATTGCCCCCCTCAAACAACATTTCCTCTGGTACAACACCATGCATATCCAAGATAACTTTTTTAAAATAAAAAAAAGGAAGTACCTTCAAGGCGTTATACACCGAGTGGACATATAATAACCGTGCTTTTGCAACCACCGACAATATAATTAAAAATGAAAAAAAGAAGTTCAACTGATAAACAGTTAAATTATTCTTAATAATTATACTTTTTTTAAAAAAACGCCTAAATGATATATCTAAATAAACTCGATTTTCTGTTTCAAAATTACTGTCAATTGAAGCAATACGTTGTATCATTCCGTCCTGCTCATTATGACAGTCTGGATATGGAGCAATAAAAACAAGCATAATTATTTCTCTGCAAGTGAGCTACTTAATGAATCAACAATAGTTTTACACGCATTTCCTGTGCCATAGGGATTATGTGCAGCTGTCATTTGTTGATAATCTTTTCCTTCCTTTAACAGGTTTTCAACACCATCAATTATTCGAGAAGTATTTGCGCCGGTTAGCATAACAGTACCTGCCAATACCGCCTCAGGACGTTCTGTTGTATCACGCATCACTAGGACTGGTTTACCAAGTGATGGAGCTTCTTCTTGAATCCCCCCGCTATCAGTAAGGATCAAAAAACTTTGCTTCATCAAATACACAAAAGGTAAATAATCTTGTGGATCAATCAAGTAAATATTCTCGCTATTACTTAAATACTTATTTACAGGGACCTGAACATTGGGATTTAAATGAACAGGATAAACAACTTGAACATCATCTCTGATTGCTAAAACACTCAAAGCTGCACAAATATTTTCAAAACCTTGCCCAAAATTTTCTCTTCTGTGACCTGTAACTAAGATTAGTTTTTTACTTTTATCAATAAAAGAAAATTTCTGATGTAGCTTTGCAGACAATGTCGAATCTAAATCGATTTGCTTACTTGTAGCCAATAAAGCATCAATAACTGTATTTCCTGTAATACAAATACTTTCCTCTTTAATCCCTTCATTTAGAAGATTATTTTTAGCAATTTCTGTTGGGGCAAAATGCATCCATGCCATTAGGCTGGTAATTTTTCTATTTAATTCTTCTGGCCAAGGTGAATATATATCACCTGTACGCAAACCAGCTTCAATATGGCCAACACGAATACGATGATAAAATGCAGACAAACTACAGGCCATTGAAGTAGTTGTATCACCATGAACAAGCACCAAATCTGGCTTGAAATCTTCAAAGACAGGTTTTAATGCCAATAAAATTCTTGAAGTAATATCAGACAAATCTTGTCCAGGTTGCATTAAATTCAAATCGTACTCTGGGACAATACTAAACAACTCCAGCACCTGATCCAACATTTGCCGATGCTGGGCCGTTACACATACTCGAGTTTCAAACTCACTACGCTGTTTAAGCTCTCGAACCAATGGCGCCATTTTGATGGCCTCTGGCCTTGTACCAAATACGACAAGAATTTTCTTCATTGTATTTTCACTTTTAAATTAGCTTTATATTCAATAAATTTTTTTAAGACTTTTTTTACTTTCAGTAATTCTATAATTTTAAATGAAAATATATAAATACCATACATAAAATAACCAAGCTCTTGATGCCTAGCATTTATTATTTCATCACCACCAAAACAAAAAGTATACAACAATACTTTTCCAGTATATGACCGCTTAAAAACAAAAGAAAAAGACTTTTGAACATTCATATTACCGCTATAAACTTCCGTTACTATTCTTCTAAATGTTATCAAATCAAGGTTCAGAATTTTACCAGGCTTATCTGTTGCATCATTAATATTGCCACCTCTTGCCGCAACAAATGCATTTTCGCTCGCTTTTATTGTACAACCTTGATTTATCATTGAATGCATGCAAAACAAGTGCACATATTGAGAACCCAACCATTTTTGATACTGATCGAAACTAGGCCAACGTGTGCGCAAAAAAATAAAGCTAGAAATAAATGCGAATGACAAACTTAGATTTGGAAGCGTTTTTATATACTCAGCAACATCATCTAAATTTTCAATTTTAGCAAACTGACCAGGTAATGTAACGACAGCAAGTAAAGTCTCCATGGTTAAATTATACTGATGATAACCATAATGTAGAATATCTGGCTTAGCACTATCCAATAGACCCTTTATATTGACAATTGCATCTGGCAGCAAACAGTCATCACTTCCCAAGATCATACAATATCGACCAGTTGCCATACTAACTACTTTAGTACAATTAATGTCAAACCCTTGGTTCGAATCAAAACGCTGATACCTAATATTTAACTTTTTTGAATACTCTAAAATCAACACCTCAGTATTATCAGTCGATGCATTATCGCTAATAACAACTTCTATATCTTTACATTCTTGGATAACAATGCTATCTAGACACTCTTTTAAATATTTATCTCGATTATATGTAGGTATACATATGGATAGCAATGGTTCACTCATGCAATTATGTCCTTAGAAGCTTTGGGAGTACGTTTGGATTTGAAAGTTACAAATATATAATTTGAATATCCAACGCCAATTAAAATACAAACACACGAATAAGCTAGCAATAAATTTAAAACACTAGAGTAACGACCCGCTAAGTAACATGAAACACCTATAAAAATAGCAAGAATAACTGCGTGCTGTAAGTATGGTTCACACTTATGAGCTCTTACATATGTTGCTTGAGCAAAAACAATATGATTTGCTAATACTGCTAGTAAAATCTGAGAAAACTCCAGAGGTTTTAACAATCGACCTGAAAAAGGAATATTTAGATAGTTAATAAGCAATAACGCAAACATAAATGTAACGACCAATAGGAATAAAACCCCCCAAGACTGCCAAAACACTTTTTTAAATAAATGATCCAACTGATCAAATTTTTCACTTGCAATTAACTGACCAAAAAATGGCGTTTTGGTGGTAATCCATGCCATGGCCAAAGAACTAAGCACATTAGCAATTGAAAAGCTCATCCCCACCTGCCCGGCAGCCTCTGGGCTGTGATATTTAAACACCAATGGAGTAAACAGCTGAAAAATAAAAAACCCACTGAGCCAGCTAATTGCAATGCGCCATTGCATGGGAAAAATTTCATTTTTCCAGCTTATTACATTTTCACTTTTCTTACTGATAAAAACACTATATAAAAAACTTCTTTTATTGAGAAATAACCAGCCAGAGTTACTACACAGAGTAACCAAAGCAATAATCGCGGCTGCAAATAAACCGGACCCAAGATATAAAGCCAGCCAAGCAGCAGAACTGGAAAAAACAGATTGAAACAGTCGCATTTTTGCAACCGCGGCAACCAGACCTGTGCCTTCTAAAAGTGCAATTACTGGGCTAATAAATAAATTCCCGCTAGTACAAAGAACTAAAACAACCCATGGCCAAGTCCAGCTCACCGATGACGCAGGATAGGAGCAATTAAAAAACAAATATCCAGCTGGTGCAACAATCAGCAGCATTAAGAGAGCGATAACTCCATACCATTTTATTGCTAATTTAAAGAGCGAGAATAAGCGGGATTTAGCCTGCTCATTCCCAGTAATCAAACCATCACGCCATGTAAGCTTAGACATCTCATGACTTGCAAACTGGGAAATAACACTACTGAACCCCAACTCAAAAAACACCTGCATAGCTAAAACACTGGAAAACGTGTAATAAAATCCTTGTTCGACCTTAGTTAAATCATGAGAAATAAAATAAAGAGTAATTAATCCAGCAAGTACGCTCCATCCTCTGGCAAAAAGTACATAAGCTACAGCTTTATCTATACCAATTTTATTAACTATATTACCAACGATTATGCGCATTAATGCTGACCAATTAAACCAGACAAATTATTTATAAATAAAATTGACAAAAAAATTAGAAAAATATTTTTTACTCTAGAGGAATACCCCCTCTAATTTCATGGCATTTAGTCCATGCTCCTCCATTAAATATGCATAGTCACCACATCGCTCTGAAAAGCGATCCTTAATTCCAATGATTTTAAAATCACACAGTAATTTACCTGCAATAATTTCTGCAATACATGAACCAAGCCCACCGTAGATCGAGTGTTCTTCTAAAATATATATTTTATTTCTGCCTGCACATATATCCAAAACTGCACTGGCATTTATCGGCTTAATTGACGGTACAGAATAAAGATCAATATTGGGATTGTTTTTGGCAATCTGACTACCCACACTAACCATCGACCCGGTGGCAAGAATTAATGTCTTTGCTTGTGGATTAACCTGCACAGGCATCAGTGCACCGATATCACCCTGAACTGGCTCACTGTGTACTTCGCCTAAATCAGCCTTTCCCATTCGTAAATAAGTAGCATGCTCAGAATTCAGCGCAAGGGACATTGTATAACTTAATTCATATGGGTCCGCCGGTGATAATATATTAAGATTTGGGATGGCCCGAAGTGCAGCAATATCTTCTGTAGATTGATGGCTTGATCCTAGGTGGCTATAAACAACACCCGCACCATCACCAATAAAAATTACTTTTAATGATTCATAGCAAACATCAATTTTTATTTGCTCTAATACCCGAATAGGTACAAATGCTGATAACCCATAGACAAAGGGTATAAAGCCCGCTTTTGCCAGACCTGCGGCAACGCCGACCATATTTTGTTCGGCAATTCCACAATTTATATATTGCTGTGGGCATTCTTTACGAAATGCATCAAACAAGGCGTAACCATGATCTCCAGTCAGCAATAAAATTTTAGGGTTGGCCTTAGCAGCAGCTACCAAAGCATCCGAAAAAGCTGCTCTCATTATTTATCTCCCTGCAATTCAGCCACAGCGGCGGCATAGGTTTCTTTATTTAAACGGGTGTAATGCCAGATATTATCGTTTTCCATAAATGAAACCCCTTTACCTTTTACTGTATTTGCCACAATAACTTTGGGCCTGCCATTTTTATTTGTTTTAAAAGCATTAATAGCTATATCTAACTCAGGCTCTGAGTGCCCATTAAGGGTTACTGCATCAAATTCAAAAGCCGCAAATTTTTTCTCAATACTGCCAAGACTCATTACCTCATCAGTTGTACCCATGGCTTGAAAACCATTTTTATCGACAATGACGATCAGATTATCTAATTTAAATTGTGAGGCAAATAATGCGGCTTCCCAAATTGGGCCTTCATTAATTTCACCATCGCCTACAATCACATAGCACATTTGCTCTGTTTTATTTAACTTAGCAGCTAAAGCAAGGCCAACAGCAACAGAAAGACCATGCCCTAAAGAGCCTGTTGTTGCTTCTATACCAGGGATATGAGCATCTGCTAGCCCTTTCAAGCGGGAGCCATTCTTAAAATACTGCTGAATATCTTCGTTAGCTAAATAGCCTTTTTCATGCAAACAGGCATATTGGGCCATCACACCATGCCCCTTGCTAAGTACCATATAATCTCTAATTGGTGACTCAACATCATTTTCAGGAAAATTTAAATGGCTTCTATATAGAACAGCTAAAATTTCAACAATAGAAAAAGCGCAACCCACATGAACAGTTGAGCCACTAAAGGCCATATCTAAAATAGTTTTTCTTATATTTTTTACATTAAAACTATCCATGAACAAGACCTTTATACCAGTGAAGTGTTTTTTTGATTGAAGATTCAAGATCTGTATACTCAACAACTAAAAGCTCTCTTTGCGCTTTTTGAGTTGCGGGTATATATCTCTGGGGTAAAACAGAATGATCCGGCTGTTGGCCTAAAGTTATCATTCTTTTTTCTTTATGCTTTTTATCTACGGCAGTCGCCAAATCGAGTATTGATATAGCTTGCTCAGAGCCAATATTAAACACCTTCACTGATGATTCATTTTCCAGTAACTTCAAAAGCCAAATTGTCATATCTGCAGCATACAAATATGAACGTAATGCGGTTCCATCACTTTGAATCGCTATATTTTTTTCATTTAGCACATCACGTATAAAATTACCGGCTGCAAAAGGTCCTTCTAAGGGCATTCCAGGGCCAATTAACGCAAAAATCCGAGCAATACCTACGTTAATTCCATACTTAATAGCATACAAATTTGTAAGCCATTCTGCAGCACGCTTCCCTTCGCCATAACCTGAGCGCAAGTCATTTAATTCTGGAGCACCTTTATATTTCTCATCCAGATGACTTATCTCAGGAGGTTGAACACCATAGACTGCCCCACTCGACGTCAGTAAAAAACTTTTAACGCCCGATTTTACGCAAAAATCTAAAACACGCCGAGTGCCTGCCACATTACTATCAAATACATTCAGATAATCCTGCTCTACACCTGCAACATCTGTTGCCGCATGAATTGCAATATCATATGAGCCTAGCGGAAACTCAAAATCAAGAACATCACCTTTTATAAATTGAATCCCCTGACTATTACTCCATCGAGGGTTCTTTTTTAAAAAAGCGTCTGGATTTCTGGATAATATAGTTATAGATATATTCGCATTCAGCCTTTTATTAGCCCATGCAATACTTTCTAATAGCCATATGCCTATAAAACCAGTACCGCCAGTAATAAATAGACGAGCACCAGAAAACTTGGACCACACGTCGGCCGTGTGCTCCAAGATAAAATCCAGATCATCAATTGGAACTGATGGCTGCATATTTAGAAATTCACACCAACAAATGTCTCAATTTTCTCAACTACAAAATCAAGCATTTCTGTAGTTAGGCCGGGGTAAACACCGATCCAGAAAGTATTGTGCATGACACGATCGGTATTGGTTAATTCGCCGCTAATACGGAAATTACGACCAATCATGTATGGCTGGCGGGTTAAGTTGCCGGCAAATAGTAGACGCGTACCAATTTTGTTTTGGTCTAAATAATTCAGCAGATCCACACGACTAATGCCAGCATCCTCACGGATGGTGATAGGGAAACCGAACCATGATGGTGAGCTGTTTGCTGTGGCTTCTGGCAGAATAAGAAACTCTGCACATGTTGCTAATTTTTCTTTCAGGTATTCAAAATTAGCCTGGCGTGCAGCAATAAAGCCTTCTAATTTATCCATTTGTGCGAGGGCACACGCGGCTTGCATATCGCTGATTTTTAAGTTGTAGCCCAGATGTGAATAGGTGTATTTATGATCGTAGCCTTCTGGCAAATTGCCCAGTTTCTGGCAAAAGCGTTTATTACAGGTATTGTCTTTACCGGGCCCGCAGTAGCAATCACGGCCCCAATCGCGGAATGATTCAATAATTTGTTTTAATTCATAATTATTGGTAAATACCGCACCGCCTTCACCCATGGTGATATGGTGTGCAGGGTAAAAGCTAAGTGTGCTGATATCACCAAATGTACCCACCAATTGACCATTGTAGGTAGAGCCTAGTGCATCACAACAATCTTCAATTAACCACAATTTATGACGGGTACAAATCTCACGAATCACTTCTAGATTGTATGGATTACCCAAGGTATGGGCCAGCATGATAGCTTTTGTCTTTGGGCTAATTGCGGCTTCAATTTTAGCGGGGTCGATATTGTAAGTTGGGATATCCACGTCTACAAATACGGGTACGGCGCCAAATTGTAAGATTGGATTCACTGTAGTTGGGAAACCCGCTGCCACACCAATCACTTCATCGCCTGGTAAAATAGCACGGGCGCCTAATTTATGTGAAGTCAGCGCGGAAAAAGCCAGCAAATTAGCGGATGAACCAGAGTTGGTGGTTAATACATATTTAACACCCAGATACTCGCTAAGGCGCTTTTCAAAAGCGTCATTAAAACGACCAGTTGTAAGCCAGCCATCTAAGGATGCTTCAACCATATTTTTAAGCTCGGCAGCATCCAATACTTTGCCCGATGGCGGAACAACCGAAGTACCTGCGGTAAATTCACGCGGAGCTAATGTAATAGCAGCAAATTCTTCAACCAACTTGGCAATTTGCAAACGAATTTCTTGAGATTTTTCCACGATTTATTCCTAATACTTAATTGTGTTAATTTTTATGAAATTTAAAAACTCTGATTTACTTTCTGTCGTCATTTCTGCACAGGTAAAAAATTCTACATTTACAACGGCCCCGAAAAAACGCTCGAAAATGACGGTTTAATCTGTGTTTCCTTCGCTGTTTTCGTATTCTTTAATTTGCTGCAAAGTAATCTGATGCATATCTGCACCTTGCAATTGTGCTTTGTGCCAGTCACATATTTTTACTAATGCTTGGCTTAAAGACCATCTAGGCTGCCAATTCAACTGCATATGCGCCTTGGAGCAGTCCAGTTTTAAATAATGCGCTTCATGCAAGGTTGCTGCTGAGGTGTCAATACGATAAGCCGCCCCATCACCCCAGATGCCAGTTAGCTGCTCAATAATCCAGCCTACTGGCTTAGCATCATGATCATGAGGGCCAAAATTCCAGCCCCCTACAACAGCTTGGCCTTGGGTATATAGATGTTCGGCCAAAGTTAAATAACCACTGAGTGGCTCTAATACATGCTGCCAAGGGCGAATTGAATGAGGGCTGCGAATCACAACTTCAGTGTTATTTTCAATAGCGCGAATCATATCAGGAATTAAGCGATCCCCTGCCCAATCGCCTCCACCAATCACATTGCCTGCTCTGCCGGATGCCAGTGCCACCTGTTGATGACTTCCAAAGTAAGAGTCACGATAGGCGCGTGTTACTAATTCAGAGCAACCTTTGCTATTGCTATAAGGATCGTGCCCGCCCATAGGCTCATTTTCACGATAGCCCCAAGGCCATTCCTGATTTTCATAGCATTTATCGCTGGTCACATTCACCACAGCTTTAATACCTTCAGATAGGCGAATCGCTTCCAGTAGATGAACCGTCCCCATCACATTGGTGGCATAGGTTTCAATTGGATTAGCGTAGGAATATCTCACCAATGGCTGGGCGGCCATATGAATCACAATCTCGGCCCCTGATTCATTCAGAGCAGCGTGCACCGCAGAGAAATCGCGAATATCCCCGATAATTGATTTCATTCCTGCTGCAACATTAGCCTCTTCAAATAGGCTAGGCGAGGTTGAAGGGGCTAGCGCAAAGCCAGTCACAATCGCTCCCATATGCTGCAACCATAAAGAGAGCCAGCTGCCTTTGAAACCTGTATGGCCTGTTAAGAAAACCTTTTTTCCCTGCCAAAATACTTTATTCATCATGCTGCCTTTACCAAACCTTCCAGGGAGCTTTACCAGATTCCCATAATTCTTCTAAGTAAACCTTATCTCTTAGGGTATCCATAGGTTGCCAGAAGCCTTCATGCGGGTATGCCGCCAATTGGCCTTGTTCTGCCAGCATTTCCAATGGCTCGCGCTCCCAAGTACATTGATCACCGCTAATTAAATCAATGACTTTAGGCGATAATACAAAGAAACCGCCATTAATCATGCCGCCATCGCCTTTCGGCTTTTCTTTAAAACTCAAAACTTTATTGGATTTAATATCCAAAGCCCCAAATCGACCAGGTGGATAAGTCGCTGTTAATGTGGCATCAACGCCTTTTTCTTTATGAAAAGCAATCAACTGGGCAATATCAACATTACTCACACCATCGCCATAGGTAAAGCAAAAAGCTTCCTCGTCTTTTACATAATCTTTAACACGTGCCAAACGGCCACCCGTTAATGTACTTTCACCAGTATCCACTAAAGTAACTTTCCATGGCTCGGCATAGCGATGATGCACTTCCATGGTATTGTTGCTCATATCAAAAGTAACATCAGATGTATGTAAAAAATAATTAGCAAAATACTCTTTAATTACATAGCCTTTGTAGCCACAGCAAATCACGAAATCATTAATCCCATAATGGGAATAAATTTTCATGATATGCCACAGAATTGGCTTACCACCAATTTCAACCATGGGCTTAGGCCGTGTTGATGTTTCTTCGCTAATTCGAGTACCCAAACCACCCGCTAAAATAACTGCTTTCATTCCATCACCACACTATGATTATTAAAATATTCTGCTTCAGCCAATACCTTAGCTAATTTATCTTTGGCAGATAATTGCACTTGATCCGTACAAGGCCAATCAATATTTAGTTCCGGATCATTCCATAACATTGATCGCTCAAACTCCGGAAACCAGTAATCTGTTGTTTTATATAAAAATTCTGCCACATCCGATGCCACTACAAAACCATGGGCAAAGCCTTCTGGTATCCACAACTGGCGTTTGTTCTCTGCACTGAGCGTAACCCCTACCCATTGCCCAAAAGTGGGGGATAATTTGCGGATATCTACGGCGACATCGTAAACCTCACCCACAGTACAGCGGACCAGCTTGCCCTGTGGATGCTGAATTTGGTAATGCAGGCCACGCAATACCCCTTTTACAGAGCGGGAATGGTTGTCCTGCACAAATTCAACTTTACGGCCAATTGCAGCTTCAAATTTGGCGTGGTTAAAGCTTTCATAAAAGAAACCGCGCTCGTCTCCGAAGACTAGCGGTTCAATTATTTTCACATCGGCAATTGCAGTATCTGTGATTTTCATATTGAACTTTTCAAGCCGAAGAGGGGCTTTTATTCCTATTTAAGAATGATTTTCTTTATCAAAAAAAGCGCTAAACACAAGTGGTTGGCCAGTAAAACACGCTTGCCATAATAAATCATCAGAATATTTTGTCTTTTAGCATGTTCAATAAGTACTGCCCATAAGCGTTTTTCTTTAAGGGCTGGGCTAGTTTCTGTATCTGTGCGGCATCAATCCAACCAGAGCGGTAGGCGATTTCTTCTGGGCAGCATACTTTTAAACCTTGGCGCGATTCGATGGTTTGGATGAACTGGCTGGCTTCTAGCAAGGATTCGTGGGTGCCGGTATCCAGCCAAGCATAGCCTCGGCCCATGGTTTGTACATCTAGCTCGCCCATGGCTAAGTAGGCGGCGTTTACGTCGGTAATTTCTAGTTCTCCACGAGGGGACGGTTTAATGGTCTTGGCAATTTCTATGACACGGTTGTCGTAGAAATAAAGGCCCGTTACGGCGTAGTTTGATTTCGGTTTGAGTGGTTTTTCTTCTAGGCTGACCGCTTTACCCTGCTCATCAAACTCCACTACGCCGTAGCGCTCTGGATCAGTAACACGGTAAGCAAATACGCTGGCCCCGCTGGTTTTAGCCGATGCATCTTGCAGTAATCCAGCAAAATCGTGGCCGTAATAGATGTTGTCACCCAACACGAGGGCGCAATTATCTTTGCCAATAAATTCTTCGCCAATAATAAAGGCTTGAGCAAGGCCGTCTGGTGAGGCTTGTACGGCATATTGCAGCTGAATACCCCACTGGCTGCCATCGCCAAGCAGTTGCTCAAAACGCGGGGTGTCCTGCGGGGTGGAGATAATCAGGATCTCTTTAATGCCCGCCAGCAACAGAGTACAGAGCGGGTAATAGATCATCGGCTTATCGTAAATAGGCAGCAGTTGCTTGCTCACCGCCAAGGTGGCTGGATAAAGGCGGGTGCCACTGCCACCGGCAAGGATAATGCCTTTTCGGCTTGATGCTGAAGCATTAAAAGTTGTCATCTTGATCTCGCTTGTCTTTATTTGGCGGCTTGCATCGTCCAAACAATCAGTTATTTCACACTTTAGCGACCTGCTCCACTGCGCTTTGTGAGCACTAAAGCAGCATTATTTTTTACTTAACAGAGTCATCACTTGTGCTACACCATCATGCCAGTCAGGCAGACAAAGGCCGAATGCGGCTTGCAACTTTTGCGTGCTTAGCTGTGAATTTGCTGGCCTTGGTGCAGGCAAGGGGTAGCTGCTTGCCGGAATAGCTAGAATTTGTGCTGCTTTAATCGGAACGCCAGCCGCTTTTGCTAGCTCAACCACGCTCTCTGCATAGCCATGCCATGTTGTGCTGCCAGCGGCTACCAAGTGATATGTGCCGTATAAATCTGTAAGCTGAGAATCAGTCACTGATTCAATCTGCAAAACTTGGCGTATCGCATGGGCCGTCATATCGGCCAATAAGCTTGCCGCGGTTGGTGCGCCATGTTGGTCTGCGATGATTTTTAGCTCGTCCCGCTCACCCGCCAAGCGCAAAATGGTTTTTAAAAAGTTGCCACCGTGTGCGCCGAATACCCAACTGGTTCTAAAAATCAAATGTCGTGGGTTCGCTGCCGCAATCGCCAGCTCACCGGCTAACTTGGTCTTGCCATACACAGACTGCGGGTTGGGCGTGTCGGTCTCGCTATACCAACCGTCTTTTGTGCCATCAAATACATAATCGGTGGAGTAATGCACCAGCAGTGCGCCAATCTTGGCCGCTTCCTCTGCAAAGACTTGCGGAGCAATGGTGTTAATTGCATGCGCTAGCTCTGGCTCACTCTCGGCCTTATCCACCGCAGTGTGCGCTGCAGGATTCACAATCACATGCGGTTGTATCCTAGCGACCAATGCTCGTATCGCATCCGGATCACTTAAATCACAGTTTTCCCGATCAACCGCAATCACAGAGCCAAGCACGGCTAGGCTGCGCTGCAGCTCAAAGCCTAGCTGGCCGTTTTTGCCGGTGACGAGAATACGTAGAGGCATAGCTGAAGAGTTTGTTTGCATCATATTTTGGGCTGCTATTACTGGCAAATACTTAGAGTATTGAAAGCGCTGATTAAACCGTCATCCACGAATACTTTAGTCGGTATCCAATACTGGATACCCCATCTTAAGAATATTGCTGCTCAATCCAGTTTTGATAAGCGCCAGATGTCACATTCTGCACCCAATCCTGATGTATCAGATACCAATCAACCGTTTTAGCAATACCGGTTTCAAAGGTTTCTGCGGGCTTCCAGCCCAATTCTCGCTCAAGCTTACTCGCATCAATAGCATAGCGTTTATCGTGGCCGGGGCGGTCTGTTACGTAAGTAATTTGCTCAGCGTAAGCCTTGCCGTCACTGCATGGCTGGCGCTCGTCAAGAATTTGGCAAATGGTATGCACTACATCCAGATTCGGCTTTTCATTCCAACCACCTACATTGTATGTTTCACCCACCACGCCAGCTTCCAGCACGCGGCGGATGGCGCTGCAATGGTCTTTTACATACAGCCAGTCGCGGATCTGCTGGCCATCGCCGTAAATAGGCAAGGCTTTGCCAGCGAGCGCATTCAAAATCACCAGCGGAATGAGTTTCTCTGGAAAATGATAGGGACCGTAATTATTTGAGCAGTTAGTGGTCAATACTGGTAGGCCATAGGTATGGTGCCATGCTCGAACCAAATGATCGGATGCGGCTTTAGATGCGGAATACGGGCTATTTGGCTCGTAAGTCTTTGTTTCTGTAAACGCAGGATCGTCGCCTGCTAAAGAGCCATAAACTTCATCGGTCGATACATGCAAAAAACGAAATGCCGCTTTATTATCCGTTGCTAAATCTGTCCAATAGCCGCGCACTGCTTCCAGTAAATTAAATGTGCCCACTACATTGGTCTGGATAAATTCACTAGGCCCGCTAATTGATCGGTCCACATGCGATTCAGCCGCAAAATTAAGCACGGCGCGTGGCTGATATTTGGCCAGCAATTCGCTGATGACTGTTTTATCACCAATATCTGCGCGCACAAAGATATGCCGTGCATCGTCTTTTAATGAAACCAAAGTATCTAGATTACCGGCGTAAGTGAGCTTATCAACATTAATAACGGGTTCGTCTGATTGTGCCAGCCAATCCAATACAAAATTACCGCCAATAAAACCAGCACCACCCGTGACTAAAATCATGCTACGCCCTTCCATGTATTCTTTAATAAATCCAAACGCTGTTTTTGGTCTGGATTTGTGCCCATTTTATTAAATGCTTCTAAGATAAAGCTCGCCAAAATGGCCAGAAAGAAACCAGCAAAGAGGGCCAATAAAATCAAAATGGCACGCTTAGGCTTGGCTTTTCTTTCCGGGGCAATAGCGCTATCCAATACTTGAATGTTTGCACCATCTTTAGCTTCGTCTAATTTAGCGATTTCATACTGCTTAGACATCAGCTCAAACAGCGTCTCCTGGTATTTTACATCGCGCATTTTGCGAATGTAATCCAAGCCAATTCCTGGCGCTTTGCTCTTGGCGACTAATGCATCTTCATTTTCTTCGCCACCCTTGCTCATATCTGCCAGCTGGGTTTGCAGGCTATCCAGCTCTGCCTTGGCTCTTTGTAATTCTGGGTTGCTTTCAGTGGCAAAGTTCCGCATAGCATTCAGTTGCACTTGCTTGGCAGAGACTTTGGCGCGTAAAGTCGCTAATGCTTCAATCGCCACCTTACCTTGCTCATTAAGCTGCATCACGCCGGTTTTTTCCTGCAACTGCCTTAAGGCAACCTCGGCGTCAGCCAGCTCTTTTTTCGCCGTTACGATCTGACCTTCAAAAAACTGACGACGCTGTGCGGCCTCGGTCACGGCCAGCACCTTGCTTAAATTACGCAACTCTTCAACATACGCATTAGCAATGGCAGCAGCCAGCTTAGGGTCTTTGTCTTCTACCGTAACTGAAATTAAGCCATCTTTGCCCGCAGCAATCTTGCTGTTGCCCTCAAGGGCAAGCAAGGTTTCACCCGCCGTTTTAGTCCCATATATTGTTTGCAGTTTAAAACGCTCGATTAGCTTTTCTTCCAAACGGCGGCTTTGCATCATGGCGATATAAATATCGTTCGGGCTTTTCACGCCCAGAGCGGCCCCTGCACCACCCGCCAGCCCCCCCAATTGAGCCAACATTGCCGATGCAGAAGATTGCTGTTGCTGCGGTGGCAAGATCGTTGTTTTAGCTTCAAAAATGGGCGTTGCAACTAAGCCATACACTAAAGCCAAAATTCCAAACACAATAGGCAAACCAAAAATCAATTTTTTATGCTTTGCCAATACAATTAATAAATCAATCAGGCTGATTTCATCATCCTGATCATTTTCCTGGGTAATTGCTTTGTTTTCCATGGGCTTCTAATTGTTAAGGTCGTGTTTATTTAATCAAAGTTAAAAGCTCATAAAGCAATCTGCCTTATGAGCTTTTTTAATTAATTACCCAATACTTTAATACCCGCCAAGCCGGTACCAAAGTTAGCTAGAATTTGTGTCCAATCCAGCGCGTTTTTCACAAAACCAGTGCGGTCAAACTTTTCTGGCACCACGATCACATCACCCGGTAGGGAAGGAGTACCTTTAAATGAGCGAGTCAACAATCCAAATTGCTGAGCGCTTACTACCGAACCATCAGCACGCACCACAAATACACTATCTGCATCAGCACTTTCGGTCGGGCCACCTGCTAGCGCCAGATAATCGCCAACGCTACGATTCTTGCTATAAATAAACGCGTTATTACGGCTAAATACCGAGCCCATCACCGCCACAGTACTCGATCTCGAAGGGATAAACACCCGATCGCCGTCTTCCAGCGCTACTTCAGGAATATCTGCTACTTTGCTGCTTTCCGGGCTTAAACCCAGCACCACGCGACCATCTGCTTTAGTGGTACGAATTTTCTGGGCAAGCAATTTTTGTTGATCGGCCTGAATCGTCGCAGCCTTTACGCCACCTTCATTTAAAGAGTTTTGTGCCAACTGCCCTGCAGATGTTTGCGCATTACGCTCAACATAATCAGCCAGGCGTTCCAGCTCATCCTGCTGCTTTTTGCGTACTTCATCACGCGAGAATTCAGCACCGTAAAGATAGGCGCTGGAAGTTAAACCACCGATACGATCGATCAAGGTTGCCAGCGTTTCGCCTTCGCTCACCTGATAAATACCCGGCGTGCCCACCTCGCCTTCGATATGCACAAAGCGGTTTTTTTGCTGGGTAGAAACACGGATATCGGTCTTAGAGAAGACATGAATCACATCGCCCTTAGCCAAGAGCTTATCTTGCGATGCGTCACGTTTTAAGACCACAGCGCCCAAATTAAATGGCACGAGCGTTGTCGTGCTATCTAGCTCATTGGTACGCTCGATGGCGGCGTAATTCCAGTTAATTTCCTGCTGATTGCCACGCAAAGCGCCCAAAAGCGTGCGATCGACTTTGCGTTTTAACGGCGGCGGGTTTAAAGCACTTGGAGGGTTAAGCATACTTTGCTGCTGTTTCAGCAGCTCTTGCTGGTCTTCTTCTTCCTGAATATCTTTGCTGCTCGCCGTTTTGTCTTGGTATTTATTTTCCCAAAAACGCGGCGCGATCAGCATATCTTTACTGCTAATTAAATCGCTTACCTTCATGCCCTCAAACCAAGGCATACGCACCGACTGCGCCACATTGCCGCGCAAAGACACCATATCGTCAATTTTCTGGCTTAGACCATAAAGTTGCACCACATCGCCACCACGCACGACAAAACTAGCGGCCTTGGCTAGCTCGACCGATTCTACTTTTCGCGATTTTTGCGCGACTACCCGCTCGATCGATACCTTACCATCTTGCGCAAAATTGCCTGTGCCGCCCGCCCAGGCAATCAGATCTTGCAAATTTTCACCCGGCTTCACTTCATAAATAGCCGGTGCTTTTACACTGCCAGAAATCGCCGCTTGCCCGCCCACTGGTGGCACATACACCACATCACCGCCTTGCAGCATCAGGTCGTGGCTTTTATCGCCTTTAAGCAGCAAATCGTATAAATCGAATTCATTGACCACTTTGCCAGCGCGCTTCACCTGAATTTTACGCAAGGAGCCATTCGCCGATGGGCCACCCGCAGCAAACAGGGCATTCACCACGGTAGAAAGCGATCCAAGGCTATAGCTGCCCGGGTTTTGTGCAAAACCCACCACAAAAACTTGTACGCTTTTAAGCTGGCCCATCGTAACGGCCAGATCAAAGTTGCGATAAACCTTGCCTACTTCGCGGCTTAAATGCTGCTTGAGCGCACCAAAAGGAATACCCACTACGCTGACATTCCCCACCCGAGGGATAAATACCGCACCAGAGCGATCTACTTTGAGCTGTAAATCGGCATCCAGCTGGCCCCAAAGGCGAACCGAGAAATTATCCCCCACACCAATCAAGTAATCAGCAGAAACCGGCGCAGCTTCAAAAGGTGAATAAGCCGCTTGCTGCATCTGAAATATTTGCTGACCAAACACGGGCAAAGGTAAATTTGCGCTACTGCAGAGATATTTCTGGAAATCATTCAGCGGCGCAGCAGGCGTTTTATATCGGTTATTGCGATCCAGAACAGACTTGCCACTCACATCATCACAAGAAATGGGTGCCATTGGCGTTTGCAGCTGCTGAGCCAAACTCTTCTGTTGCTGCTGATTAGACTGCTGCTGCCCCTGCTGATTTTGCATACCCTGCTGGGGATAGCCCAGCGTATTACTCTGCAGCGGCAAAGGCCCTTGATTCATCGTCAATGCAGATGGATCATCCGGCATCGTTTGGCAATCACCAGCACCAGATAAACAGGTCGCAGACCACGCAGGGCCAGCTAAAAGCAGCGAAAGTGAAATAACAGCGGAGCTTCTGGATAATTTCATGGTGAGTAATATCTTATGAAAGGCAAGGGGTGCGGACAAACAAGCGGGGAGACTATAACAACTCAGACTGTCATATGGAAGTGATGGAAAATTAAAACCATGCCACTTAAAGCAGTCACAATATAATGACAATTTAATGAAGCCACACGCAATAACAAGTAATTACATCAATACCTAGCCATCGCCAAATCGACTTCCTCGGCCCAACGCGCAATCCCGCCATTTAAATTAATGACATTGGCAAAGCCCTGACGCTCTAAAAAAGAAGCCACTTGATAGCTACGCATGCCGTGGTGACAAATCACTACAATCGTTGCATCTTCATCCAATTCAGTAAAGCAGCTAGCAATGGTATTCATAGGAATAAGCTGGCTATTTGCAATATGGCAAATCTCATACTCACCCACTTCGCGCACATCTAATAGCACAGGGTCGGCACGCTCTGCATCGCTAAGCCATTGGGATAATTCGAGAGGATTAATTTGTTGCATTCAAAAGCCCTGATAACTGCATTACAAAATAATAAAAGCTATAAACACATCGATTCACAGATCAAAAAGCACCATCAATCCTGTATCACAAAAGAATGATGGGCGATGTGTTTACAGCGTTTTTGGCATTTTTTAAAATGCAAAAGCCGCTTTTTCTTTTGCGTTTTTCAAGCGTGGCAAATTGTATTCAAACAACTTAGTGGCCCTAAAGCTGCCCTTGGCCACACAGGTGAATAGCGTTGCAGACATAATCGGCAACTCGCCCACAACGGCAATCAAACGTCCGCCCACAGCCAGTTGATCTTTCAAGCTGGCAGGAACCTCGGCTAAAGAGCCGGTCACGATAATGGCATTAAACGGGCCTTGCACCTGAGCAGCAGCAAGCGCATCGCCTTGCGATACTGTGGCGTTTTTAATCCCTGCAGTTGCCAAATTGGCGCGTGCGGTATCAACCAAAGCTGCATCAATTTCCACACCATAAACATGCGCCACCAAGCCTGCAGCCAAGGCCATCAGGTAACCTGTACCCGCGCCAGCCACCAGTACTTTATCGCTCACCTGCGGATCAATATCCTGCAGCAGCTTGGCTTCCATCTTTGGGGCCAGCATTTGTGCGCCATTTGCCAGCGGCAGCTCGATATCCACAAAAGCCAGCTCTTTTTTATCTGCGGGTACAAATTCTTCGCGCTTTACCGCCAATACACGGTTGAGCACCTTTTGATCCAGCACATCCCAAGGGCGGATTTGTTGCTCAACCAATAAGTAACGTGCGTTTTCCCAATCCATTTATATCACCTCAAAGCGAGCTGGGATCAAACCCAGCGTTTGAAAATTTTCGCAATTATCCCACAGACCAAGCCCGGTGTGGCTATAGAGCCTGAGATCGCGAGCGATAAGGCCAAAGATTAACAAGTAAAACGGCGGCTTTCACACGCTCTACTCCCCACTCTCCACGCCCAATTAACCTTGATATAAATCAGCCGGCCTTCATCTTAAATTTGCTGTTTGCTGGTTTTTTATATACCTTCTCTGCTTTATCGCTAGGGGTTCTGCGCCAGATTTGGGCGCAGATGAGAATTACCCTCTGAACCTGATTCGGTTAATACCGGCGTAGGGAAGCGAGCTAGATACTTCGTTTAGCTCACCCGCGCCTTTGTGGAGTAGAGCATGAACGCAAAAGCCCAATTTTTAGCATCCACTGCCGTCGTTGACGACGCAGCCATCCAGCCACTCCCCAATTCGCGCAAGATTTACGTTCAAGGCTCACGTAGCGACATCCGTGTGCCGATGCGAGAAATCAGTCAGGCCGATACCCCGCTCCAAATGAGTATCAGCGGCGCAACAGAAAAAAACCCGCCTATCTTTGTTTACGACTGCTCCGGCCCTTATTCCGATCCAGATGCAAAAATTGATGTACGCAAAGGCCTGCAAGCCATTCGTAGCACATGGATTAGCGAGCGCAATGACACCGAACTGCTGAGCCAGCTCACGAGCGATTATGGCCGTATGCGCGAGGCGGATGCCAAGCTGGATGAATTACGCTTTGAGCTAAAACGTCAGCCACGCAAAGCCAAGCTGGGTGCCAACGTCAGCCAGATGCACTACGCCCGTAAAGGCATCATCACCCCAGAAATGGAATACGTAGCGATTCGTGAGAACATGAATCGTGCGGCTTATTTACAAAGCCTGCGGGACAGCAGCCCTACCGGTGAAAAAATGCTGGCGATGATGAATCGCCAACATAAGGGCGAAAACTACGGCGCAGTGATGCCGGATGAGATCACCCCGGAATTTGTGCGCAGCGAAATCGCCTGTGGCCGCGCCATTATTCCCAATAATATTAACCACCCAGAATCCGAGCCAATGATTATTGGCCGTAATTTTCTGGTTAAGATTAACGGCAATATCGGTAACTCCGCCGTCAGCTCCAGCATTAGTGAAGAAGTAGAAAAAATGACTTGGGGCATTCGCTGGGGTGCGGACACCATCATGGATTTGTCCACCGGCAAGAATATCCATGAAACCCGCGAGTGGATTTTACGCAACAGTCCTGTACCCATCGGCACCGTCCCTATCTACCAAGCGCTCGAAAAAGTAAACGGCAAGGCTGAAGATCTAACTTGGGAGATCTTCAAAGACACGCTGATCGAGCAAGCCGAGCAAGGCGTTGATTACTTCACCATCCATGCTGGCGTATTGCTCCGCTATGTGCCGATGACCGCTGGCCGCATGACCGGCATTGTGAGCCGTGGTGGCTCGATTATGGCCAAATGGTGTTTGGCGCATCATAAAGAAAACTTCCTTTACACCCACTTTGCCGACATCTGCGAAATCATGAAAGCCTACGATGTGGCCTTCAGCTTGGGCGATGGCCTGCGCCCTGGCTCGATCTGGGATGCCAATGATGAAGCACAACTGGGCGAGCTAAAAACACTCGGCGAGCTAACGCAAATCGCCTGGCAGCACGATGTGCAAGTGATGATCGAAGGCCCTGGCCATGTACCTATGCAATTGATTAAAGAAAATATGGATAAGGAACTGGAATGGTGTCATGAAGCGCCGTTCTACACACTCGGGCCGCTGACTACCGATATCGCCCCCGGCTACGACCATATCACCTCGGCCATTGGTGCAGCGCAAATTGGTTGGTACGGCACCGCCATGCTTTGCTATGTCACGCCAAAAGAGCATTTAGGCCTGCCCAATAAAGACGATGTAAAAGAAGGCATCATTACTTATAAGCTGGCAGCACACGCTGCGGATCTTGCCAAGGGTCACCCCGGCGCACAGATTCGTGACAACGCGCTATCCAAAGCACGCTTTGAATTCCGCTGGGAAGACCAGTTTAATCTGGGCCTCGATCCGGATCGCGCCCGCTCTTACCACGACGAAACCATGCCAAAAGACAGTGGCAAAGTGGCGCACTTTTGCTCGATGTGTGGCCCGCATTTCTGCTCGATGAAAATTACCCAAGATGTGCGTGAGTTTGCGGCCAAACAGGGGATTGCAGAAGCGGATGCCAATCAGGTCGGTATGCAAACGATGTCGATTGAATTTATTAAGAAAGGTGCCGAGGTTTATCACAAGGCCTAGTAAAGCATCGCGTACTTGAAGCGTAGGGCGTACTCGAAGCTTTTCAGGAGGAGTGTTTATTCCCCCTAAAAAGCGCAGTACGCCAAGATTGTTGATGAGGGGGTGTAGCGGAGATGGCGGGATGGCGCACTGCGCTTCGCTTCGAGTACGCCCTACTCTCCACTGCCTCACAAAAAAACATGCTAGTCTCGCCTGCCTTACTTTTCCCCCACAAAACCCATGCAACTTCCTTACTTTTTACTCGCCCTCATCATTGGCCTGATCGTGCCACTGCAATCTGCCGTTAATAACCAGCTCAAAGCTGTTATTGGTGGTAGCACGCTGCTGGCGGCGTTATTGTCTTTTTCTATCGGCACGCTAACTTTAGCGCTGTGTGCCTTACTCAGTGGGCAAAAATGGGCGGGGTTGGCTAATCTGGGCAATGCTTCTTGGTGGATGCTGACCGGTGGGCTAATGGGTGCGCTGTTTGTATTTGGCACCACCTTGCTTGCGCCTAAAATCGGTATAGCGGCGATGGTGTCGCTGATTATCAGTGGCCAGATTGTCGCCTCGCTCTTATTCGATCGCTTTGGTATTTTGGGCTTGCCGGTACGTGAGATTGGCGGCTTGCGGATTTTGGGCGCGCTGCTGATTGCCGCAGGGGTATTATTGGTCAATTTTGGGCCATTATTAGCTAAGCGCTAAAGACTTAATCATAACGATGGTTAATTAGTCTCTTTGCCATCAAGCAGAAGCCCAATTTGATATTTGCACAGGCATAATCAAGATTCGACCTTCCTGCCGAGAACCAAGATGGATGAAAACCAGTTTCCTGTCAAAACCAGCAATAACACCAATCATTCAGATTCCAATACCATCGCTATTCTGATGTGGATTGGCAGTATTTTCTTTAGCTTTGTCCCCGCACTGGTCGTTTATCTCATCAAGAAAGAAGACCCCTTTGTGCAAGATCACGCTAAAGAAGCACTCAACTGGGCCATCACCCTGATGGTGGGCTATGCAATAGCAGGCATTTTGATGCTTATTCTGATTGGCTTTGTGGCCGCTTTTGCATTGAGTATTGCCAATCTGGTTTTTTGCATTATTGCGGCGGTCAGTGCCAGCAAGGGTGAAACTTACCGCCTGCCATTTGCGATTCGCTTGATTAAATAATCGTAACTGCTTAGACAGACGAAAAAACCCCAAACCTTGAACTACAGAAAACACAGAGTTACACGGAGAAAACCAAGAGAAATAATCGCTTGTTTCCTCCTACCGTTTATGTTTTTTGTGGATAGCTATTCATCAGATAAAAAAATAGCGATGGCTGAGCCATCGCTATTTTTTTGCACCTACGAAGCAAGAACTTCCTCTTTGCTAAAGGAAGACTCGCTCAGGCTCATGAAGCAAAGAAATCTTTTACTTTATCCATAAACGATTTAGCACGTGGATTGTGCTTATCTGAATCGCCCTGGCTAATTTCTTCAAATTCTTTCAACAGCTCTTTCTGACGCGCAGTCAGTTTCACTGGCGTTTCCAGAATCACGTGGCACATCAAATCGCCAGTAATCGCGCTGCGAACGCCTTTAATCCCCTTGCTACGCAAGCGGAATTGCTGGCCGCTTTGCGTTTCTGGCGGAATCGTAATCCGAGCTTTGCCATCCAGCGTCGGAATTTCAATCTCGCCGCCCAAGGCCGCGATAGTAAAGCTGATCGGCATTTCGCAATGCAAATCATTGCCATCACGTTGGAATACCGAATGCGCTTTCACATGGATCACAACATACAGATCACCCGATGGACCGCCATTAACGCCGGCTTCGCCTTCGCCGCTTAAGCGGATACGATCACCTTCATCCACACCAGAAGGAATCTTCACTGCCAGCGTTTTATGCGTGCTCACCCGGCCAGTGCCCGAACACGGACGACATGGATCAGGAATATATTTGCCGCTGCCGTGGCAAGTTGGGCAAGTCTGTTGCAGGCTAAAGAAGCCTTGCGAAACGCGGACCTGGCCGTGACCGCCGCAGGTGTGGCAAGTTTTAGCTTGCGTGCCTGCTTTGGCGCCGCTGCCGTGGCAGCTACCGCACTCTTCGTGCGATGGAATCTTAATCTGGCGCTCTACACCGCGTGCCGCTTCTTCTAGACTGATCTCTAAGTTGTAACGCAGATCAGCACCACGGTAGACGTTAGAACGCCCACCACGACCACCACCACCTGCCGCGCCAAAGATATCGCCAAAGATATCAGAGAAGGCGTCACCAAAGCCTGCGCCACCACCACCGCCCATACCTGATTGCTGATCAAGGCCAGCATGGCCGTATTGATCGTAGGCAGCACGTTTTTGTGCGTCGGATAAGACCTCGTAAGCTTCTTTGCCTTCCTTAAATTTTTCTTCCGCGTCTTTACTATCCGGATTACGGTCCGGATGATATTTCATCGCCAGTTTGCGATACGCTTTTTTAATTTCGTCATCACCCGCATCGCGGTTCACGCCCAGCGTGTCGTATAAATCTTTTTTAGCCATCTTTTTAACCCTGCACAGGAGGCCGCGCCCCACGAATTCATCAACGGATTGCACATTGGGGCGAAGTCTTCAATCTACAAGCCCCCAAAGCAATCATGGGCCTTGCTTTTTGAATCATACCCAACACATTTTACGTATTAACTGGGCCAGCCCCTTGGCTCAGCACATTATTTGCCAGGCAATACTCTTTAATATTGCCAATGGCCTACCGCCGATAAGCCACAAAAAACAAAGCGTAAAAATCATGAGTAATTACAATCGTCAAAACGATGTAAACAAAGCCAGAGCTTTATGACATTACGCTTGAATGAAAGCACTAATGTAGCTATGAATAGGTATATTTTCACTTACAGATAAAGAGGTCTGATCATGAGTTTTTTAAGTAATGTTGCGATTTCCACAAGACTCATCGTCGGCTTTTTACTTTGCGCATTTTTAACACTGGTTCTGGGTATTTTAGGCTATCAGGGCGCAGCCTCCATGCAGCAACTTACATATGAAATGCACACCAACCAGCTACTCCCCGTAATTGATGTGGCTAATACCAATATGGCCGCCATTTACCATCACCGAGCACTCTACGCCTACGGGCTAGAGCCCGATGACGCCAAAATGGCCAAAATTAAAGAAAGCATGAATAGCCATGAGGCAAAAATGAAGAGCTTGCTGGACAAATACCGCGCCTCTCAATTAAGCCCATCAGAAGAAGAACTCCTCAAAAAAATAGATGATCTTTGGCCAAAATATCTTGAAGCAGCCAAACCCGCTATGGCCGCAGGCACAGCCAACGACTCCAAACTGGCCTCAGAACTTATGTCGACCAGTGTGGCAGCTGCATTTCAGGCCTTAGATGATGACCTCAGCGCCTTAGTTGATTTAAACAAAAAATTAGCCGATGAGGCACTTGCCAAAAGTGGCGAAGAGCTGTCTATGGTTAAAACCGAATCGATCATTATTACACTCATTGCCGTTGTGCTGGGCACGGCACTGGGCCTGATCTTAACCAAAAGCATTACCACGCCGGTTTCCCATGTACGCCGCTCATTAGAACAAATCAGCCAAGGAGATTTAAGCGGCCATATTGAAGTAGAAGGCTCGGACGAGCTGGCCAATATGCAAAAAGATTTATTTAAGATGCAAGCCGATTTAAAAGCCACAATCAGAGGCATTATCAGCAATAGTGATGAGCTGGTCAGCATGTCGGACTTATTAGCCAGCGCCTCGCAGCAAGTCGCTGTCAGCTCACAAACTCAATCCGAATCTGCGGCTTCATCTGCTGCGGGCGTGGAAGAGCTCACCGTCAGCATTGACAGTGTTTCTTCCAGCGCCAGCGAAGCCAACCAGCAGGCCAATGACGCAGGTAATCTGGCTAACTCTGGCAGCGAAGAAGTCAGGAAAGCGAATACGCTGATCGATAATGTTTTAGAAAATGTGAACAGCACAGGCGCACATATTGCAGATCTGGAACAAAGCTCCACCCATATCGGCAATATCGCCACCGTGATCAAAGATGTAGCCGATCAAACGAATTTACTCGCCTTAAACGCCGCCATTGAAGCGGCCCGCGCAGGGGAACAAGGCCGTGGCTTTGCCGTGGTGGCCGATGAAGTACGCAAACTGGCAGAGCGCACAACAAGCTCGGCACAAGAAATCACCGGCATGATCCAAACCATCCAGCAAGGCACACGTGCCGCAGTGAGCGGCATGCAATCCAGCCAGGAAAGCGTGAGCCAGGTTTCTACCGCATCCGAGCGCACCAATCAGGTGATGGAGCAAATCAAAGCGGGCTCGTTCAAGGTGCAAACCTCAATTAATGATATCGCCTCCGCTTTAGCCCAGCAGCGCTCGGTCAGCACCGATCTGGCACAGAACGTAGAGCGCATTGCACAAATGGCCGAGGAAAACCGCGCCGCAGTAGAAGAAGTCGCCAATTCATCAGGCAAACTGGTGCAATTAGCCACGGGCCTGAAGCAATCAATCAGCCGATTTAAACTGGCTTAAATCTTGGTTTCAAGAGTAGGGCGTACTCGAAGCTTCTGAGGGTAATGACTTTGCCGCCCTCAGAAGCGCAGTACGCCACAATCGTGCGAAGTGAACAGATTTTTTCAGGGGGCCACGCACGGCGCTTCGCTTCGAGAGCACCCTACTTACTGCAAAAAATCTGTAGACACAGAGCTAAATAAGGGCACGGAGCACACAGAGAAAAACAAATAAAATGACTTACTTAAGGTTTTCTCTGCTCTGTGTTCTTCCTGATCTCTGTGTCTACAGATCTTTTTAAATGCACAAAAAAAACAGGCCCGCATCAGCGGGCCTGTTTCATTTAAATAAGCGGGGCTTATTTATCTTTTACTTCGGTGAATTCAGCATCAACCACATTGCCATCATCTTTCTTAGCATCGGCGTCACTTGCAGCACCTGCGGCCGCGCCTGCTGCAGCACCTTCCGGTTGTTGTGCGTACATTTGCTCAGCTAACTTGTGTGATGCTTCGGTTAGGGTTGCTGTTGCCGCTTCGATTTTTTCTTTATCATCGCTATGGTCTTTCAATACCAGCTCAACTTCGGCCATAGCCGCTTCGATCTTGGCTTTTTCGTCTGCGCCGATCTTGTCGCCAAATTCAGCCAGTGATTTTTTCACCGAGTGAACCATACCGTCAGCTTGGTTACGTGCACCAACCAGTTCAGACAATTTCTTGTCTTCTTCAGCATTCATTTCTGCATCGCGAACCATTGCTTCGATTTCAGCTTCGGACAAACCGCTAGAAGCTTGAATCGTGATACGTGCTTCTTTACCGCTGGCCTTGTCTTTAGCGCCAACGTGCAAGATACCGTTAGCATCGATATCAAAAGTAACTTCAACTTGTGGCACACCACGTGGAGCAGCTGGAATATCGCCTAGGTTAAACTGGCCAAGGCTCTTATTCGCTGACGCTTTTTCGCGCTCACCTTGCAGCACGTGGATGGTTACGGCTGTTTGGTTATCTTCTGCTGTCGAGAATACTTGCGATGCCTTTGTAGGAATCGTGGTGTTTTTCTTGATCAGCTTAGTCAAGATGCCACCCATGGTTTCAATACCTAGGGACAACGGGGTTACATCCAGCAGCAATACATCAGTACGATCCCCGGACAATACCGAACCTTGCAAGGCAGCGCCAACAGCAACCGCTTCATCTGGGTTTACATCGCGGCGTGCTTCTTTGCCGAAGAATTCTTTAACTTTATCTTGCACCATTGGCATACGGGTCTGACCGCCAACCAAGATGATGTCATCGATATCAGTAATTTTCAGGCCAGCGTCTTGCAGAGCAATACGGCAAGGCTCAATCGTGCGAGCCACTAAATCTTCAACCAAGCTTTCATACTTAGCGCGGGTGATTTTCAGTGTTAAATGCTTAGGACCAGTCGCATCCATCGTCACGTAAGGCAGATTGATTTCTGTTGTGGTGGTAGAAGACAACTCAATCTTGGCTTTTTCTGCTGCTTCTTTCAGGCGTTGCAGTGCCATCACGTCTTGCTTCAGGTTGATACCCGTGTCTTTCTTGAATTCATCAATGATGAAATCGATGATGCGTTGGTCGAAGTCTTCACCGCCCAAGAATGTATCGCCATTGGTAGCCAACACTTCAAACTGCTTGTCGCCATCCACATCGGCAATTTCAATAATCGAAACGTCGAATGTACCGCCACCCAAGTCATACACGGCAATCTTGCTATCGCCTTTTTCTTTCTTATCCATACCAAAAGCCAGTGCAGCTGCTGTTGGCTCATTGATGATACGTTTTACATCGAGGCCAGCAATACGGCCAGCATCTTTAGTGGCTTGGCGTTGTGCGTCGTTAAAGTAAGCTGGAACAGTTACAACTGCTTCTGTTACTTCTTCGCCGAGGTAATCTTCAGCGGTTTTTTTCATTTTGCGCAGTACTTCTGCGGAGATTTGCGGTGGCGCCATTTTTTTGTCGCGAACCGAGATCCATGCGTCGCCGTTGTCGGCTTTAACGATGGAGAAAGGCATCAGGTCGATGTCTTTTTGTACTTCTTTATCTTCAAACTTGCGGCCAATCAAACGCTTGACCGCGTACAAAGTGTTTTTTGGGTTTGTTACAGCCTGACGCTTAGCCGGCGCACCCACCAGAATCTCACCGTCTTCCTGGTAAGCAATAATGGAAGGCGTTGTACGTGTACCTTCTGCGTTTTCGATTACTTTAGGCTGACCGTTTTCAAATACGGCCACGCAAGAATTTGTTGTACCTAAGTCAATACCAATCATCTTTGCCATTTTTAGTTTTTCCTTGTCTGCTCGCTGCCCTAAGGCGGCGGTAAATTAACAACCATGTTCACAAAGTGGGGATGCGCTGAGCATTTTCAAGAGGACTTTTTTTAAATCCTCCCCCACCTACAAAACGTATTTTTTACTTCGCTGCTGCAACCATCACCATCGCCGGACGAATCACGCGGCCAGCCAGCTCGTAGCCTTTTTGCATCACTTGCACGACGGTATTGGCTTCTGCATCACTTGGCACCATAGAAATAGCCTGGTGCTTATGCGGATCCAGCTTATCGCCTATCGGATTGATTTCAATCAGCTGCGATTTTTCAAATGCCGCTACCAACTGTTTTAAAGTGAGTTCGACGCCGTTTTTCAACGCGTCTACTTCACCAGTCTGATCAGCCAGCGCCATTTCGAGCGAATCTTTTACTGCCAACAGCTCAATCGCAAATTTCTCAACCGCAAATTTGCGGGCTTTGTCGACTTCTTCAAGAGAGCGGCGGCGATTATTTTCGGCCTCGGCCTTGGCATAGAGCACGTCTTGACGGGCTTTTTCAATATCTGCAGTAGCAGCGGTCAATTGCGCTTCCAGCGTATTTTCTGTGCCTTCAACGATCGCCTCGACGCCAGCATCTAAATTGGTCTGCTCTTGTACGTTTTCATTACTCATCAGGAACTCCAGTCAAAACTTATTTCAAACATGCAAGGGCAGATGGGGTTGTCGTCGGGCATTTCAAGTGCATTGCTTTAAGAAGGCGATACCAAACATTGCCTATCCCACGTAGATAAAAGCCTGCATTTACCGTTTTTAACGTAAAGCTAAGCAACTTAATACGCATTGATGGGTCTAGCCCATAGCAGATGTATCAATAAATACACTATTTTTTTGTCGTTTTTTTCCTGAGTAAGTAGGCTTTCCCGCTCATGTAGCTGACAAACATAAATTTATAAAAAACTACATTTCTCGATCAAATCGATACTTTATGCCATTAAAACAGTCGTTTGAAGCAATAAAAATGCATTCGTCATTTGCCTTAATTTTCAAAGACTTAATTACCATTAATTGACTAAATACTTACGGGTCAAAAAGTACATGAAAGCCCCAATATGTAGTGAATTATTACTAACTACAATCCAATGGTGCACTGCAAAATAATCCTGCAACACGACTACCACATGCTTTACTTAGACATGCAGCCCATCACCCTTCAGGGAGTATTGTTATGAGTACAAAGGATCTAAAAATCGCCGCTATCCAGCAAGACTGGGACACTAATCCACGCTGGAAAGGCATTACCCGCCCTTATACCGCTGCAGACGTTGAACGCCTGCGTGGCAATGTGCAAGTCGAACACACACTAGCCCGCCGTGGCGCAGAAAAGCTGTGGTCCTTAGTCAACGAAACCCCCTATGTGCATGCTTTAGGCGCCTTAACTGGCAACCAGGCCATGCAACAAATTAAAGCTGGTCTGAAAGCCATCTACCTTTCAGGCTGGCAAGTCGCTGCCGACGCAAACATCGCCGGTGAAATGTATCCAGACCAATCGCTTTACCCAGCGAACTCGGTTCCACTCGTTGTACGCCGCATCAATAATGCGCTGACCCGTGCCGACCAAATCAATCACGCCGAAGGCGACGACAGCATCGATTTCTTTGCGCCCATCGTAGCCGATGCAGAAGCTGGCTTTGGTGGCGTACTGAACGCACACGAGCTAATGAAATCCATGATCGAAGCAGGCGCTGCCGGTGTTCACTTTGAAGACCAGCTAGCCTCAGTTAAAAAATGCGGCCATATGGGCGGCAAAGTATTAGTGCCAACGCGCGAAGCGGTAGAAAAACTGGTTGCAGCGCGTTTTGCTGCCGACATCATGGGCGTGCCAACACTGATCGTAGCGCGCACCGATGCCGAAGCGGCTGATTTGCTGACTTCCGATGTAGACGCCAATGATCAACCCTTTTGCACAGGCGAGCGCACACCGGAAGGCTTCTATAAAACGACGCCGGGTCTGGAGCAAGCGATTAGCCGTGGCCTTGCCTATGCGCCTTATGCTGATTTGGTATGGTGTGAAACCGGCAAGCCGGATCTGGAATACGCACGTAAATTTGCGACCGCCATTCACGCTCAGTTCCCGGGCAAATTGCTAGCTTATAACTGCTCACCATCGTTTAACTGGAAGAAAAATCTGGACGACGCCACCATCGCGACGTTCCAAGCCGAGCTTGGCAAGATGGGCTACAAATTCCAGTTCATCACCCTGGCAGGTTTCCATGCGCTGAACTACGGCATGTTTAATCTTGCCCACGGCTACGCCCGCCGCGGCATGAGTGCCTTTGTTGAGCTGCAGGAAGCCGAATTCGCCGCCGCTGACCGTGGCTTTACCGCGGTGAAACATCAGCGTGAAGTGGGCACAGGCTACTTTGATGCGGTCACGCAAGTGATCCAGCAAGGCCAGTCTTCGACCACCGCGCTGAAAGGCTCGACCGAAGAAGAACAGTTCCACTAAGCCTTACAAAACGACTTCAAAAAAATCTGTAGACACAGAGGGCACAGAGACCACGGAGCACACAGAGAAAAGCAAAAAATTGCTTAACTTTTAACTCGGTTTTCTCTGTGCTCTCTGTGTACTTACTGTTCTCTGTATCTACAGAATTTTTTTACATGAGGGAACAATATGACAACCACGCTTGCAGGTATTCGAGTTCTCGGCCATATCAGCCCTGCTTTTGCCCCTATTCTTACCCCCGATGCATTGGCTTTTTTAGCCGAACTGCATCGCAGCTTTGAGCCGCGCCGCCGTGAACTGATGGCCGCCCGTATCGAACGCCAAGCCAGACTAGACGCGGGCGAAGTGCCCGATTTTCTGCCCGACACCCAACATATCCGCGATGGCAACTGGAGCATCTCTGCCCTGCCCGCCGATTTGCTCGATCGTCGCACCGAAATCACTGGCCCCGTTGAGCGCAAGATGATGATTAATGCGCTTAATTCCGGCGCTAAATCGTTTATGGCCGATTTTGAAGATTCCAATACGCCCACTTGGGAAAACCAAGTTGAAGGCCAGATCAATGTAAAAGACGCCTATCGTAAAGAGCTGTCTTTTACCTCCCCAGAAGGCAAGCAATACACATTAAATAGTGAAATTTCCACGCTGATTCTGCGCCCGCGTGGCTGGCATTTGATGGAAAAACACATTGAAGTTGACGGCGAAATCATGGCGGGCTCCTTGTTTGATTTTGGCCTTGCCGTATTTCACAATCTGAAATACCGCCTTAGCCAAGGCACATCGTGTTATTTCTATCTGCCGAAAATGGAATCGCATTTAGAAGCCCGTCTCTGGAACGATGTCTTTACTTGGGCCGAAGCCGAGCTGACCGCGCCGCACGGCTGCATCAAGGGCACGGTACTGATCGAAACCATTTTGGCCGCTTTTGAAATGGACGAAATCCTCTACGAGCTGCGCGAACACTCCGCAGGCCTGAATGCCGGTCGCTGGGATTACATCTTTAGCTGCATTAAGAAATTCCGCACCAACACCGACTTCTGCCTTGCCAATCGCAGCTTAATTACCATGACCGTGCCGTTTATGCGCGCTTATTCCCTGCTGCTGATTAAAACCTGCCACCACCGCAATGCACCTGCGATGGGTGGCATGAGCGCCGTGATTCCCATCAAAAATGATGAGGCGGCTAATGAAAAAGCCATGCAGCAGGTCCGCGCAGATAAAGAACGCGATGCGGCAGATGGCTACGATGGCGGTTGGGTGGCTCACCCCGGCTTAGTTGCCATCGCACAAGCCGCTTGGGACCCCATTCTTGGCGACAAGCCCAATCAAATTAACAAGCAACGCCCGGATGTCAGCGTGGCAGGCAAGGATCTGCTGAATTTCCAACCTGAAGCGCCGATTACCGAGGCCGGTTTACGTGGCAATATCAGCGTGGGCGTGCAATATTTAGCCGCGTGGATTTCTGGCTTAGGCTGCGTACCGATTCATAATCTAATGGAAGACGCCGCCACCGCCGAAATCAGCCGCTCGCAAATCTGGCAATGGATCAGATCCCCCAAAGGCGTGCTGGACGATGGCCGTAAAGTCAGCAAAGATCTATTCCGCCAGTGGTTGCCAGAGGAAGTCGCCAAGATCCACACCACCGGCCGCTTTAGTAGCACGCTAGATGAAGCCGCAGTCATGTTTGACGAGCTCACCACCAGCGAAGAATTTGTCGAATTCCTGACCTTGCCGGGCTACGATCGTTTGAAATAAGTGGTTTGTCTCATAAAGAACGCAGTTTCGTAGTTTCATAGGGTGTGCAAGTCGCTTTTCTTGCACACCACTTCTCATATATTTTGCGTCCTTATTTAATCAAATACATTCAGCTTTTATTGCTTATTCGCAAAGATCAAAAAACAATTATGACTTTAAATGGATAATAGCCTTTTTTCCAACATAACTTTACCCACATCAATCTATCCCTATTAACAAACAACTCCCCAATCTAAAAAATTGCAAGCGTTCTAACACCTTATTCATCTCTTCTTTTATTGCAGCCTATAATCTGCTATTCCACCCATAAAAGATGATCAAGATGAAAACCAAACTACTTGCACTCTGCCTGCTTGCCATCGGGGCCAGCCATGCAAAAGATATTAATAATAACTACGCGCAAACCAAGCAATATTATTCGCAATTAATCAGCGCCCCTACTCCCAATACAGCAGAGCTAGGCTTATTAATGAATATGCTGCCTAAAGGTGCTGATTTACATCACCATTATTCCGGCGCTATTTATGCTGAAACTTATCTAGAGTGGGTAGGCCGACAAAAATTTTGTATTTATAACGAAGACAATGCAGCACTTAATGCTCAAAAATTTCATATTAATACGGCCCCTAGCGAAGCCAGCAGCAAGATTTGCCTAAGCTCCGATGCAACGCGACAAAACAATGCTTTCTATCGTGAGTTACTGCAAAAATGGTCTGATAAAGATTTCAGTAATCATAGCCACGATCAACCCGCGCCCGATCAAAACTTCTTTAACACTTTCTTCTATTTTATGCCGGTTGCCAGCTATGCCATGCATGAAGGATTTCAATCTTTAAAAGAACGGGCTCAAGCAGAAAACGTACAATATCTGGAAACTATGGTCGATTTGGCCCCCAGCATTAGTAATAAAGAATTAGACCCAGTAATAAATCAGCTGGTACAAAACCCTAAAGATGCAGAAGCCATTTTTGCCCGCTATGCCGATTTTATGGCGCAAGATGCCGCCAGCCAGCAACAAATAAACGCCTATATCAAAACGATGGAAGACGCGGCTAAAGGCATTGACAGCAACGATTTTAAATTGCGTGTGCAGGCCTATGTATTACGCAATCTATCCCCATCGCTGGTCTTTAGCGCGATGTATTCTGCCTTTGCCGCCGATAAAGCCAGCAATCTAATTGTGGCCGTGAATATTGTAGGGCCAGAAAATGAACACGTTGCAATGCGCGATTATGATTTGCATATGCAGATGTTTAAATTCTTTAAAAAACGCTATCCAGATAGCAAGCTCGCCCTACACGCTGGTGAATTAGCACTCGGTATGGTGCCACCAGAAGGATTAAAAAATCATATTAATGATGCAGTGCAAATTGCAGGGGCAGATCGCATTGGCCACGGCATTGATATCACCCATGAAAAAAATGCCGATTTGCTATTGAAAAAGCTAAAAGAAAAAGACATTGCTGTAGAAGTTAATCTCACCAGTAATGAATTTATTCTTGGAGTAAAAAACGAAGCACACCCTATTCAGGTTTACCGCCGTCATGGCGTGCCCTTTGTAATCTCTAGCGATGATCCGGGCGTATCGCGCAATAATCTTAGCGGCGAATACCTACTTTACGCTAGCCGCTACAAGCCATCGTATGACGAGCTAAAAAACACCGCAATGAATAGCATCCGGTATTCATTTTTAGGCAAAGCAGAAAAAACCACCGAAATGCAAGCGCTCAAACAACGCTTTGATGAATTTGAAGCTAAAGTTGCAAAGATGATTAAGCACTAAAACTTGCTACCAAATGCGGATGAGCCATCAGGCTCATCCGCAAATCACGGTAGATTACTGAATACCAAGTAACTCAGACAATTCAACCGTTTTTCCATTCAAAACGATTTTACCGTCTTTTAATTGAATTTTAGTTTTAAGTAGTTTGCCATCGCTTTCAATCTTTCCTTCATCTACACCAAGCTGTACGGATGATTGAAACATAGCCAGAGTTGGCTCAATCGCTTCTTCTTCGGCAGATTCACGGATCATTCTTTCGGCAAAAGCATTGGGCAATTGCAAGGCCAGCATGGCATTGATCTTATTAATCAGCAGGCCGGGGTTGGCTAAATCTTCCGGCTTTAAGTCTTTGCTGGCTAAATCAATCGCCACAACACTTTCGCCTTCTGGCGTATGCAATTTAATATTTTGCTTTAGCGAAGGGTTCTTTTTCAAAACATCCATCAGTAAGGCTTGTATTGCCTTTGCGTGATCTTTATTATCAAAATTACACTGCAAAATGCCTTTTTTCCATGTCAGATCATTAAGCCCTTTAAGCGCCTTAGGATCAAGCTGATTCACATCCAGGTTCATTTCAAACTTGCCAATTTCTTTTGAATTGAATGTGATTTTATCTGCCGTGCCTTTACCAGAGAAATTAAGCAGGCCGTTGCTAAATTTAGATTCGCTATTCATCAGCAACTGGCCCATCGACACTTGCATCTCTTTTTCTTCTTTCTTGCCTGTCATACCAAAACCATCAATTTTTAATGATTCAGCACCTGCATAAATACCCTCAACCGCATTTTTATAGCTTCCCTTATAAGACACCGAGCCAATATTAAATTGGGTGGCACTGGCGTTTTCCCTTGCAATTACACCGGGTAAAGACACATCAAAATCAATATAACTAGCCGTTTTATCGTATTTAATCAGAGAATTAAACCCTTTCCAGTTTACCTTCCCTTTTTCATCATCAATGGTAAATTCAGGGCTAGAAATACGGGTTTGCAAATCACCGGATAAACTGACCTTGGTATTAATTTCCAAAGGCTCTTTGCCTTTAAATACCTTGGCAAGCTCTGCTTTTGTTTTATCGCTATAAACCAGCTTGGTATTGATTTCCATGCCAAACGGGTTGTGCTGAATGGTATTAATTAAAGTGATTTGCCCTGTTGCGCCGCGCAAAGGCGAGGCCTCACCTCCATCCTCGCAGCCCAATTGGTAAGTGACTTCTTCTGTTGAAGCCCAAAACCCCTTTTTAAAATCACGCTTCACTACCTTGATCATTTTGTAGTCTTTTAACGCATCACCTGCCTGCATCACTTTATTATCTAAAGTTGTGCCTGTGTACCACGTTGCACCTGCAAAACCAGCTCCTGCCAAAGCAGCAATCGCCAGCACTAATTTAGTTTTATTCATCAAAATCCCCAATCGTTTCATAAAAAAAGCACATTCAAGCCATTTTCTTCTTACTTTTTACAGCGTAATTTTGTCAGGTAAAAGAAATTAAAGATAGGGCATAAGCATAAAGCTTATGAAACATACTTGGCTGGCTGGCTTTGCTGGCGTCTTTTGCTTTGAGCTGATACATCAGCTGCGCGTGCCTCGCGAAGAAGCCATGATTGAGGCGATTGGGCGATGAGTACCGCCGCTTTATAGATACCACGCCAAGCGTATTTTTTAAGCGATAAGCAAGGCCGGCACCTAGCAGTCTTTGCATCGGCTGCGGGTGCCCGCCATTTTTAGCCCGCTTGCTGCAATCTGTATTCCACCAGTTCGGCAATACTGAGTACTTGCAAACCATGCTCGATGGCGTATGCCGTAATATCATCACCACGTGCCATCGTGCCATCAGGATTCATAAGCTCGCACAGCACTGCAGCGGGCTGTAATCCTGCCAACACAGCCAGATCAACCGATCCCTCAGTGTGCCCTCGGCGCGCCAGTACCCCGCCAGCCGTAGCGCGCAGCGGAAATACATGGCCGGGGCTGGCTAAATCGCCAGGCTTAGCACCGCTGGCAATAGCGGCCTTAATCGTCGTTACCCGATCGGCAGCGGATACGCCGGTGCTTACCCCTTGCCGTGCTTCAATCGACACGGTAAAGGCGGTGCTAAAACGACTTTGATTGTCTGTCACCATTGGTGGCAGCTGTAAGTGCTGCAGGGCTTCGTCGGTCAGGCAGAGGCAAACAATGCCGCTGCCATCGCGAATCATTTGCGCCATGCTTCGATCGGTGATTTTTTCTGCTGCCACGATTAAATCGGCTTCGTTTTCGCGATCGAAATCATCCATCAATAAAACAGGACGACCCTGGCGCATATCGGCCAGTGCCTGCTTAAATCGGGTAGCAAAAGGGGCAAGGGTAGGATTTAAAACTTCAGCAAACATAGAGAAACGCTCTCGCAAGATAGGTAGGCGAAAAACGGTTCAGGGGTAGGACAGCCGCAGTCACGCCGCCGATGGTAAGCCATGGCGAGTTCATTGCGACGCATCTTCTTTCATCCGGACTATCACCGTCGGCTCTGGAGTTAAACCAGATCTGCTGACCCTGACGCTTATAAATACAGCACAGGCGCTCGCGGGCTTGTTTGCTGCTGTTTTAAAAAGCCACAAACTTACCGCCGGTGGGGAGTTTCACCCCGCCCTGAAGACGTACGACACTGGATCATTTATCCAGGCTGCATTGTCAGCCTTTAAACGTCTATTTGTCTACGACTGGCGGGAAAACACTTACACTATTTCTTAATAAAATATACATATCATGCAAGCAGAACTGGGCCGTAGCTCACTTAGAGGAAACCATTTTCTTAAAACACATCACTTGATTGATGAAACCCATACAGCTTACATCGCCCGGGCAATATGATTGTTTTATGCAGACCTTTCTACCCCCTTTGTCTTCAAAGAAGCTTCATAGCAGGCTGGCGAGCTGCTAAGCTAGCGGCAGGAGATTTAATATTATGATGAATGGCTTACTTATTATTTTTATTCTTATTTTAATCAGTGCATTTTTCTCAGTATCAGAAATTGCGCTTGCCGCAGCGCGTAAACACAAACTGCAGCAAATGAGCGAAGACGGCGATAAACGTGCCGATCTGGTGCTCGCTTTGCAAGAGAGGCCGGGAGATTTCTTTACCGTAGTGCAAGTTGGCGTAAACGCTGTTGCTATTTTGGGCGGTATCTTAGGTGAGCCTACTTTCTCACCCGTTTTTAAAGCATTATTTATTCAGCTTGATGTGCACGTAGAAACAGCAGAAACGCTGGGTTTTCTGATGTCGTTCACCTTGGTCACAGGCTTATTTATTCAGTTTGCCGATTTAATTCCTAAAAGAATTGGTATGGCCGTACCCGAAACAACCGCTGTTAAGGTCGTTGCCCCCATTCTGTTTTGTATCTTTTTAATGCGCCCCTTGGTATTTATTTTTGATGGCATTGCCAATATGCTTTTTAACGCCTTCAATCTACCCGCAGTGCGCCGGGATGAAATTACCACTGATGATATTGTGGCGATGGCCGACGCAGGTGCAATGGCAGGCACGGTGCGCCGCAAAGAACACAATCTGATTGAAAACGTCTTTGAATTAGAAACGCGCACCGTCACATCCGTCATGACTGCACGTGAAAGCGTGATTTTCTTTTCGCTCAATGAAGCCGAAGAAACCATACGCGCCAGAATGCTGGCCGACCCGCATTCTAAATTTTTATTATGTGAAAATAGCATCGATAGCGTATTTGCCTATATCGACGCTAAAGATATTTTGCAATTAGTGCTTAAAGGCGGTGAAATTAATTTGCTGGAAGGCTTAAAGCAATACGGCAATCGAAAATTGCTTACTATTCCAGATACACTTTCTTTATCTGAAGTACTAGAACAATTTAAAGAAGCGCGTGAAGACTTTGCCGTTATCCTGAATGAATATGCCTTAGTGGTTGGGATTATTACGCTGAATGATGTAACCATTCAACTCATGGGCAGTATGGTTGATCCCGGTGCCGATCAGATTGTCCAGCGTGATGAAAGCTCATGGCTAGTCGATGGCGTAACCCCGATTGAAGACGTAAAAAAAGCACTCAATATCGATGAATTAAAAGATGAAGAGAATTACGAAACCATTGCTGGCTTTATGATGTATATGCTCAAACGTATTCCCAAAAAAGCCGAGCTATTGATTTTTGGTGATTATAAATTTGAAGTGGTCGATATTGATAATTTCCGGATTGACCAACTACTGGTAACCAGAATTACGCCTCAGAAAAAAGCAGATAGTGAGTAATGTAGCGTGGGCAAGGCATTAACTTGCCCACGCTTTTAATACAACAATGTATTTCATTTCAATGCACTACATGGGCATAAAAACATGCCTATCGTGCAACTTAACGCTTAGATGTTTTGCGAATCTCTTTTTCATCCTGCCACTCATCCACACCTTCTTCGATATTCTTCAAGATCAGCGTGAATTTATAAAATACATCTTTGGTACTGTCGTTCTTTTTAACAATGGAGGTAATTTCGCCAGTCAGCAGGTATTTAGCGCCCTTCATTTGCCCGACTTTTACTTTGTTTTTATATAAACCACTTTCAGTTTGACGGCGGATTTCTTCAACCTGAGCATCTAATGTGCTGCTATCGGTTACAAACTTCGCGCCGCTTTTCATCAGCTGCGTTTTCATGCTGTTGGTGATATTGCGGGTATCGATATATTCAGTGGTTTTGTTTTTAACTTCGGCCACCACAATCAAAGGGCGGCCTGCCATTGACGGATGCTGCATTAAAGAACGCGCCATCGCTTCGGAAATCATTTGCAAATCGGTAGAACCAAATTCATTCGTTACCGTTTCTACTGCCTTACTATCGCCATAAACCACATCGCCGCCACCGACCGTAGGCGATGAGCTGGAAGCGCAGCCTGTAGCCAGTAATACCGCTGCTAATACCGCGCTCAGCTTTAATGCTTGTTTCGTCGTTTTCATTGATCTATTCCTTTAATAATTACTTGGCAGCAGGTAGTGCACCTGTGTTTTCCGGGCTATTAACTTCCATTTTGAAATCCACGGCATTAGGTACGGGTGCGATGGTGTCAATAATTTGCTTTTGCAGACCAATAAACTTAAGCGGCTTCCAGACTTCTTCGCCCCCCACCACAAAGCCTGCATCATCAAACCAGCGAAAACGATAATAAAGTTGTTGATCGCCCTTATCTTGGTTTTGCATTTCAAGCTGCACCGCCAATAGGCCATTGCGTTGCGCAGTGCGCCCGCCAGTCAGCTTGATATATTTCATTTCACCCAGCTGTTCGATTCGATCAGACAAAGAAATCGGGGCCGCTTGGGCTATGGCTGAGAATCCTAAAACGGCCGCCAGTAAAACGCTACGGGCAAGATACTTTTTCATGGTTATTCCTTTATTCAAAATAGAAAACACGATGATTTATTTCTTCGCCTTTTTAGGCTTAGCTGGCTGAATCATAGCGTCTACACCCTCTGTGGCCACTGTGTCTAATACCACAGGCGCTAGATTTATTTCTTCACCTTTTTAGGCTTAACTGACTGAACAATAGCGTCTGCACTCTCTGTGGCCACTGTGTCTAATACCGCAGGCGCTAGATTTATTTCTTCGCCTTTTTAGGCTTAACTGACTGAACAATAGCGTCTGCACTCTCTGTGGCCACTGCGTCTAATACCACAGACGCTAAATCTGTCTGGCCAAAATACACCTGATTGCCCATCACCCGAATCGGCACAATCTGGTAAGGACTGCTTGCTTTAAAATCAAAGGCCTCCTGCCCCTGTAAAGTTGGCACCAGTATTTTATGCATCCCTTGCGGCAAGGTCGCCCGCACAATGGCGATCTGCGCGGGTAAGGTGCTCCAAGTGCGCTCATCCGCCTGCTCGGTAATCACACTCACTAAGCCCAGCACCAAGCTAGCGATTGCGCTGGCGTTATTGTCTCTATCGTTTAGCTGCTTTTGCGCAACGCCTTTACTCACCGCGCGAATCGTTGAACGCAAAATAATGCCCGGCATATCGTCCCGCAGCGCACGGCGGCTCATGGCATCCACGCTAGCAATAGTGCTCACGGGTAAAAAACGCCCATCCAGTTTAAGCTGCGACGGTGCAAAATCATTACCAGAGCGAATCACAGGAAAAGACATCGCCGTTAAGCCCACCCGGTAAATCGGCAAGGGCACGCTGACAGATTTACGCACTGGGGCAAGACCTGAGCTCACCACAAACAGTACCTCGCTCATACCGCGCTTACTGGCTTTGCTATCGAGCTGAGATAAGCCATCTTCTAAAACCTTGGTATTAGGCTGTAGCTCAATCGCCTTGCGGTAACCCGGCGCAGCCAGGCTTTTTTCACCCAGCGCCTCGTAAACAAAGGCCGCTAAATAATGGCTAAACGCATTTTGGTAGCTGTTTTTTAAAGCTAAAACCTCAGGATCGTCCAGCGTTTCAGTTGGATAACCTTTCAAGTCTTTAAACGTGGTTTTTACGCCCCGGTTTTTTGCTTCTGCTTCGTCTTTTTCATAAGCACGCGAGCGAAATTCCGCAATAATCGCTTCACGTTCATGCGTTTTTTTGACCTCAACCCGCGCATTACCCCAATCACCTGAGGCGGCATGATTCATAGCCAGCAAGGTGGATAGCAATACTTTTTCGTAATCGTAACCATCGTAGCGACGGGTTTTATCGTTAATTAAAAAGCTGCCCATATCGCCAAATAATTTATCTGGCGTGTTTTTAGCGGTTTCTTCCCAATCATGAATTTTGGCATCGGCTTTAAGCCAGGCGCTGCTGCTGCCAGACCAATCATTTTTTAACTGTAGTAACTGACCTTTTTCTAAAAAATACAACAGGTCTTTATCACTATTATTCGATTCCAACACCGCCAAAGCACTATCCGGCTTACCTGCGCGGGCAAAATCAATCGCTCCCTGCGACTCGGCCTGATACTGGCGCATCGATCCGCAAGCACTTAAAGCAAGGACTAAGATCAAACTGGCGCTTATTTTTAATTTCATTCCACAACCTTGGTGAATAAGCCTGAACCACAAATCAAACTTAAAACATGCCTACAGACTACTTTAAATATTGCATAAGAAATGCAACGCATTGTTTCTAATTTGCTACCAGCTGGCAATAGCTGGCTTGCTTGAATCCTACGCAATGTAAGTAAATTCTGTATTGTAAAAAAAAATCATCAGAATCTTAGCGCTATAATTAAAAGCACATTCGAGGGGCGCTGCAACCCTTAGCAGCCTGTCGGACTTAGCATCAGTCGGCTACAGAATCACCTGATCGGCCCAGATTTCACCGATTTTTTGACCAATAACTCGTTATTGGCGCTGCAAATCCGGCAAAATCTGGTCTCAACCATGCGATTTTTCTGCGACCGCCTAAGTCCGACAGACTGCTAGGGGCTAGGCTCGAATTTCTTAACTGCGCTCTCCTGTAAACCCGCGCCGGGTACGGCATGCGTGTTGGAGATGCCGGCTCGGCCACAGATAGGAATCACCACTGTGGCAAATACTGATTTTAAAGTTGCTGATCTATCTTTGGCAGATTGGGGCCGTAAAGAAATTCGCATTGCAGAAACAGAAATGCCCGGCCTGATGTCGGTGCGGACCGAGTACGCCAAAGCGCAGCCACTTAAAGGCGCTCGTATCGCGGGTTCCATCCATATGACGATCCAGACTGCCGTGCTAATTGAAGCACTGCAAGCCTTAGGTGCCGAAGTTCGCTGGGTATCGTGCAATATTTTCTCCACCCAAGACCACGCCGCAGCGGCCATTGCCGCAGCAGGCACATCTGTATTTGCCCACAAAGGCGAAACACTCGAAGAATACTGGGATTTCACCCACCGCATTTTTGATTTCCCCAATAACCAATACGCCAATATGATTCTGGACGATGGCGGTGATGCCACCATCTTGCTGCACCTTGGCGCACGCGCAGAAACAGATCTTTCGGTGATTTCAGCACCCAGCAACGAAGAAGAAATCGTGCTGTTTGCCTCAATCAAAGCCACGCTGGCAAAAGATCCTAAGTGGTACTCCACCCGCCTTTCCTATATCAAGGGCGTAACCGAAGAAACCACTACCGGTGTACACCGCCTCTACAAAATGCACAGTGAAGGCCGTCTCTCTTTCCCGGCCATTAATGTCAACGACGCCGTTACCAAATCTAAATTCGACAATCTTTACGGCTGCCGAGAGTCCTTAGTTGACGGAATTAAACGCGCCACCGACGTGATGATCGCCGGTAAGGCCGCCGTAGTACTCGGCTATGGCGATGTGGGCAAAGGCTGCGCCCAAAGCCTGCGTGGCTTGGGTGCGACCGTTTACGTCACCGAAATCGACCCGATTTGCGCGCTACAAGCCGCCATGGAAGGCTACCGCGTAGTCACTATGGATAGCATTTGCGATCAAGGCGATATTTTTGTCACCACCACCGGCAATGTGGGCGTGATTACTCACGAACATATGATCAAAATGCGCAATAACGCCATCGTCTGCAATATCGGCCACTTCGATAGCGAAATTCAGGTGGCGTCCTTACGTCAATACGAATGGGAAAACGTAAAGCCACAAGTCGATCATATTATTTTTCCAGATGGCAAACGCATCATCCTGCTGGCCGAAGGGCGCTTGGTCAATCTGGGCTGCGCCACTGGCCACCCCAGCTTTGTGATGTCCAACTCCTTCACCAATCAAGTGCTGGCGCAAATCGAGCTATTTACCAAAACCGAACAATACCCGGTGGGCGTCTACGTGCTGCCTAAACACCTCGATGAAATGGTCGCCCGATTGCACTTAAAGAAAATCGGCGCAACACTCACCGAGCTAACAGACGAGCAATCAGCCTATATCGACGTGCCAAAACAAGGGCCTTATAAACCGGCGCATTATCGGTATTGATAGTTTGAAATAAAAAACGGGAAGCTTGGGCTTCCCGTTTTGTTTCCCATCATAGGGCGCAACCCACAAATTTATTTCGCATAGAGCTTCGCAAACCAAGCTCCCCTAAACCATTGACTGTCTCAATTCCTACATTGATAAAAATCAGCATCCGCGCATTGCGCTTTTTATTTTTTTAATTCAATTTTGCTCTGACTGGCAATGATCCTTTCATAGCTACCGTCTTTTTTCATTGCTAATAAAACCTCATCAAATCGATCCCGCAGCTGGCTTAAGTTTCTTTTTTTAGAAAACGCCATAAAGCTGGGAATTGCTTGTACTTCCGGCGCAAGCTCTTTCACTTTATCTGCCACGCCTTTGCGGTTTAAAATATCCAGCGCGCCGTATTTATTGCTTACCAAAATATCAAATCGTCCTGCCAATAGTTTTTCTATATTTTGCTCGCCAGTCTGGGTGGTGTCTGGTGTTTTAATGATTTTGCTTTTAACTGCATTATCAAAAACATCACCATAACTTACTTTACTTACCACGCCAAAGCTATAATTGGCCAGTTTATATAAATCACCATCAAATTTAATCGTTGAATCTTTTAAAATAAATAATGAAACTGCCTGCGGCATCAGTACTTCTTTTGAATAATCTGCAAATAGCTCTCTTTCCGGGGTTTTATATGCTGTAAAAATGGCATCGGCCGCACCGTCTTCAATCATTTTTATTGAGCGAGTCCAAGGCATCAGGGTGATTTTTATGGGCTGTTGTAAGCGACGAAATGCTTCTTTTACGATATCAACAACAAATCCTTTAATCTCGCCATTTTCTTCATATTGATAAGGGGGATATTGCAAAGTAACCAGCTCAAGCGTTGCAGCCATAGTGGGCATAGCGCACAAGCCGATGCAGAAGAATCTGACGATATTTTTTTTCATAGACCCTCCTTAATCGCTAGCCATATATTTCCAAGCAGAGTCTGCAATATAGTGTACTTGAATTTATATAACAAACCTAAGCAGGCTGCTAACCATGCTTTACCCCGCCCAGTACCGCCCTTGCCGCATCTACAATCTGCTTTGATAACGCTTCCATGCGCGGCGATTGCACTTTCCATGAGTGCCAGAAGAGCTTTACATCGCAAGGGTATTCGGGGGCAAGATCAATTAAATCAACAATGGACTCACCCAGCAGCGGCTCAGGCACCATGCCATAGCCCAGCCCGTGGCAAATCGCGGCAAGGTGTGGCTCGGTGCCGGGTACATAATGGCAGGGATAAGCATCAGGTAGTAGGCCAAAGTGGTTTTCCAGAAAGCCCGCTTGCAGTGTGTCTTTGTGAGAATAAGCCACCACCGGAGCACGGCGGGCATCGTTGCGATTCATGCCCTGAGGAAACCAGCGCTGGCAAAAGCTTTTGCTCGCCACCAAACGATAGCGCATCACACCTAAGGCATCGGCAAAACAGCCTTTCATGGGTTTTTCCTCGCTACCAATACAGCCTATCGCCATGCCAGATTCAAGCAGGGTGTAAGTGTGATCCTGATCTTCAACGATTAAATCGATAAGCACTTCTTCCTTTACCAAAGCCTGCGCCAGCGCCGGGAAAAACCATGTCCCCAAGGTATCGGCATTCAGAGCAATGGTGAGTAAAAGCGGCGAATAACGCTCTACCGCTAAATCAGAAGCCAGATCAGCCTCCAGCTGCATCACGCGGCGCAAATATTGCAATAGGCGCTGGCCAACTAGCGTGGCACGGGCCGGACGGCTGCGCACCACCAAGGGATTGCCCAAATTACTTTCCAGCGCACGTACCCGCTGTGACACGGCCGATGCGGTGAGATGCAGGCGCACAGCTGCCTGCTCAAAGCTGCCGGTTTCAATCACCGCTCGCAGTGCCTCTGTTTGCTTGGGGTCTAAATTCACCAGCGTATCTTTCACATATTAAGAATTTTTAAGCATACCTTATTAATATTAAATTAAATTCAATATATCTAAACATCTGTAAATAATGTCACTCACTCATCATTTGCATATAAGCCCAAGCCCGCCTATCCCTGCCTCACCTCTCTCAAAAAGAACTTGAAATGCTGCTTTACACTATTTATTTAATCGCCATCACCGCAGAAGCTATGTCGGGAGCGCTAATGGGTATGCGCCGCAATATGGATTTATTCGGCATTTGTTTTATTGGCACGGTTACCGCGCTCGGTGGCGGCACGGCACGCGATGTGATGCTGGGCCACTACCCTCTGGGCTGGGTGGCACATCCGCAATATCTGCTATTTACCATTGGTGCCGCCGTTTTAACGGCTTTGATCGCCAGCCATTTGCATCATCTGCGTCGTTTATTCTTGATTGTTGATGCGCTAGGCTTGGTGGCATTCACCATTATTGGCTGCAATATCGGCATGGAAGCAGGCGTTCATCCTGGCATTGCCATCATGGCAGGCGTTGTAACTGGCGTATTTGGCGGGCTATTGCGCGATGTGCTGTGTAATCAAGTGCCCATGGTGCTTAGCCGCGAAATTTACGCCAGCGTGTCGCTCGCTACTGGCGCTTTATATATTTTGCTGCATTACTTAAAAGTAGAAACCGGCCTCGCCTCAATGATTGCTTTGCTGGCAGGCTTTAGCTTCAGGCTATTAGCAATGCATTTACGCTGGCAACTACCCGTATTGCGTGGCGAGCATATTAAGGGCTTTGACTAATATCGCTTTAAAGCAAAATCAGCACGGCGTACAGGCCATCTCTGTGCCTAAAATACCGGCATAAGCCGATGGATATTCATCAATGCCCAAGCTGCTAATTATGCTTTGCTTTTACAGCGCGCTAGCGCTGGCCGAGCCACTGAAATTAGTGACTGGTTCAGATTATGCCCCGTTTACCGATCCCTCTTTGCCAGATGGCGGGCTTGCAACCGCCTTGATCAAAAAAGTGATGGCAGAAGCCAACCAACCCTACCATTTAGAATGGCGGCCTTGGGCCAATGGCTATAGTGCCACACAAAAAGGTCTGTATATCGCAACCTTTCCCTATATCAGCACGCCAGAGCGCCGTAAATTCTTTGATTATTCCGACCCGCTCTTTGTGCTGGAAATGCGCGTCTTTGCCATGCCCGGCAGCGCTCTGGATGGCACGCAGCCCGAAACCTTAGTAGGAAAACGCTACTGCCATCCGGTAGGCTGGGGCTTTATTGGCCCAATAGAAGCCATGATTAATAAAGGCCAGCTCCGCCCCATCCGTCCCTATGATATGAGCACCTGCATACGCTTACTTGCTCAAGGCAAAGCCGATTTTATTATTACCGATCAAATTCAGGGCCAGGAAACCATTGCACATCTCAATAATTTGCCATCCATTCCTGTCTCAAGCGGCGGGGTTATAGAAAAAAGTACTCTGCACCTGATTACCCCTAAAAATAATCCCCAAGCCCAGCAATTTCTAATCCGCTTTAATAAGGCACTGCAAACGCTGCGCGATCAGCAACAATAAGCCAGCCCCGCTTCGGACGGGCTTTACTCAATCGCGTTTTACATCTCGGCTAAGCTCAACGCTTTAAATTTTTATCCAGAAATTTCTCAACCTTCTTCCAGAAATCAAGCGGATTTGATCGCAATCCAGCCACGCCCTTTATCACCGTAAAGAATTCACTCCACTCCCGGATTTTGTTGCTCCACCGCTTTACGCAATAAAGTGCCATGCTCATAAGGAACTCGCCGATTTTCTCCGCCATAGGCTAGCAGCAGGGGTTGTGTCAGTTTTTTAGCTTGTTTGAGTGATGAAGTTTGTTCCAGCTGCACCTCATCCTTAATAGGATTGCCCATCAGCTTGACCCTTATCGGGCCTATCGGGTGCTCTTGCCATCATTTCATCTTGTAAACAAAGCCTTAAACGCAAACAATTTACCCTCTAAGCCCCTTTACGGGTTTACTGGTTCATTTGCCATGCTTTAATGCCACTTCCACCCATTTACAAACGGCGCTCTTTCAACAAAGATATGCCCACACATTCAATGGAAAAACGCCATGTTTCAGCCCGAAATCTATCGTCAACGCCGTGCCACACTCTCTGCCAGCTTGCCGGATAGCCTGATTTTGCTGCTAGGCAACGTCGATTCGCCCATGAATTACTCGGATAATATTTTCCCGTTTATTCAAGACAGCAGCTTTCGCTACTACTTTGGCCTAAACGAGCCCGGCCTTGCTGGCCTGATTGATACCGCCAATGATGTGATCACGCTATTTGGTAATGAGCCAGAAGTGGCCGACATTGTTTGGACCGGCCCACAGCCCAGCTTAACTGAGCGTGCAGCCACAGCAGGCATCGCTCAAAGCCAGCCTTATGCAAAGCTAGGTGAAGCATTGGCCGCAGGCATTCGCGTGCAATATTTAGCGCCTTATCGTGGCGAAACGATTCTGGAGCTCGCCAAGTTATTAGGCTGTGATAGCTCAAAAGTAAAAGCCGGTTTTTCTACCGATTTAACGCATGCCGTTGTTGCCCAACGTGAAATCAAGGACCAGGACGAAATCGCCGAAATGGAAAAAGTGCTGGCGATTACCCGCGATGTGCATCACGCCGCAATGCGCGCTTCGCACCCTGGTGTAATCGAGCATCAAGTAGTTGGCCTGATGGAAGGCATTGTTCGCAGCTATGATTTACAGCTGGCTTACCCAAGTATTTTCTCCAGAAACGGAGAAGTGCTGCACAACCACCACCATCATCAAGTACTGCAAAAAGGTGATTTGGTACTCAACGATACCGGAGCCACCTCATCCGGCGGCTACGCCAGCGACATCACCCGCACTATTCCGGTAGGGGGCAAATTCAGCCCGCGCCAGCGCGAGTTGTATGATGCCGTGCTGGCCATGCAAACCGAAGCGATTGCCGCACTAAAACCCGGCCTGCCTTATCTGACCGCTCACAAGCTGGCTGCCAAAGTAATGGTTACAGCGATGTCCAAATTGGGCTTCTTTAAAGGTGACGCTGACGCAATTGTTGAATCCGGCGCTTACGCCATCGCCTTCCCGCACGGCCTTGGCCACCAAATTGGCCTCGATGTACATGATATGGAAAGTCTGGGTGAAAACTTGGTTGGCTACGGGACCGGGGTTGAGCGCAGCAGCTTGTTTGGCATGGGCTACTTACGCCTAGGCAAGCCATTGAAAGCCGGCATGGTGATTACCGTAGAGCCAGGCATCTACTTTATCCCCGCTCTGATCGACAGCTGGCAGGCCGAAGGACGTTATAGCGATATGATTAATTACGCCAAATTTAACGAGTACAAAGACTTTGGCGGCATCCGTATCGAAGACAATGTGCTGATCACGACCACCGGCAGCCGCATCCTAGGGCCGCATATTGCTCGCACGGCAGAGGAAGTTGAGGCGGTGATGTTGGCTGTTTAAGGAAGTAGAACACCGCATCACTTAGGGCGGGTGCAACCTGCGTATTTGTGTTTTTCACCTTTGTTGAACGCAAAAGTCTGCGGGTTACACCCGCCCTACGAAAGGCATTTTGCTTAAGTTGATAGGATTGGCTTAAGCACACTAGGTGTGCTTACCCCCTCCCACACAATCTGCGTTGTATTCAAACCACAAATCTAGTTTCAAGCCCGACAAACGGCTAAGATGAAATCCCGCCCCTAAAAATGCAGACGGCATGAAGCTAATCACCTCATATACCAGCCCTTTCGGCCGTAAAGTACGTATTGTTCTTGCCGAGAAGCGCATTGAATATCAACTGATTGAAGATAATCCCTGGTCAGCCGAAAGCAGCATCAGCACGCTCAACCCGCTAGGCAAAGTGCCGGTTCTCTTACTCGACGATGGCAGAACACTCTATGACTCGAGAGTCATTGTGGATTTTCTGGACCACAGCTCGCCCGTCGGTAAACTGATTCCCCATGACCATAGGCAAGCAGTCAATACCAAGCGCCGTGAAGCGCTGGCCGATGGAATTAGCGATGCGGCGGTGCTGATCAGGCTAGAGCGAATTCGCCCGCCTCATTTGCAATCCACTGAATGGATCACACTTCAGCAAAACAAAATAGAGCACGGCCTTGAGCATATCGCCAGTGAATTAGACGAGAAGAAATGGTGGGGAGGTGATTTATTTTCTCTAGCCGACGTGGCGCTGGGCTGCACACTAGCCTATCTTGATTTTCGCTTGCCAGAGCTGGATTGGCAGAGCCGCCACCCAAACCTCGCTAAGTTTTACAGCAAGCTGGAAGAGCGCCCCTCTTTTACCGAAACCGCTCCACCGATGATTTGAAACGGCTTTAAAAACGATGTTGTAGGGCGAGTGAAACCCGCGAGCAATACTGAAAAATGCGCGGGTTGCACCGCGCCCTACGAAAAACATTTCGCTTAAGTTGATAGGGCAGGGGAGAATCCCGCCCTAGCCCTTATTCCTCTGCAATACCTTCCAGCATTTTTTGCAGCTCACCCGTGGCAAACAGCTCTTTCATAATGTCGGAGCCACCTACAAACTCGCCCTTGATATAGAGCTGAGGAATAGTTGGCCAGTTTGCGTATTCTTTAATGCCTTGGCGAATATCAGCATCAGCCAGTACATTAACAGCAGCAAAAGACACGCCACAGTTTTTGAGCATCTGTACAGCGCCAGCAGAAAAGCCGCACTGTGGGAATGTTGGTGTGCCTTTCATATACAGCACCACTGCGTTTTCTGTCACTTGTTGGCGAATTAGGTCTTGAGTGCTCATATTGAATATCCTTTGTGATACCTGATGTATTTACTCGGGTATTGTACTTTTATGAAAAAATCGCGGCAAGTAAATCACGTAGGGTGGGAGAAACCCGCGTATTTCGCGGGTTTCTCCCACCCTACGATAGCAAGCAACGCCCGCCCGTAACTCGTTCTATACCTGATAAATCACGCCAGCTTTGTACTTCATCAAAGCCAGCCTCATCGAGCAAGGCCCGGCAAACCGCCGACTGATCCCAGCCATGTTCAAACAATAGCCAACCATTCGCACTTAATCGACTACGTGCTCCTGCAATAATGCTACGGATATGCACCAAGCCATCACCTTCGTCACTTAAGGCACTGCGCGGCTCAAAGCGTAAATCACCTTCGCTTAAATGATGATCGTTTTGCTCAATATAAGGCGGATTAGACACGATCACATCAAAGCAGGCATCACCCAAAGCCTGATACCAGTCAGATTGAAAAAAGCGAATCGCTGCATCCAACTGGCTGGCATTAGTCTGGGCAACAATTAGAGCGGCAGGGGATAAATCTACCGCGCTCACATCTAAATCCAGCCGCTCCAATTTCAAGGTAATCGGAATACAACCAGAGCCGGTTCCCAGATCAAGTACCCGCGCGCCCTCACCTGCTCGCTCTAAAACCAGCTCAACTAATAGCTCGGTATCAGGCCTAGGGATAAGCACACTTGGGTTAACTACAAAATCACGACCAAAGAATTCTCGCATGCCCACGATATACGCCACCGGCTCGCCAGCCCGTCTGCGCGCCGCCAGTGGCTTAAAAGCAGTGGCATGGGCCTCATCGACCTCATCCTGACCATGGCCAATTAACCATGCACGGTTTTTACCAGTGCAATGGCTAAACAAAACTTGTGCATCAATCTTATCCAAACCACTTTGCAGCAATAACGCCGAATAATTCATAAAGGCTTCCGTAAGACATGATGTTAATTAGTGCACAGTAGCGAAAGCTCCACCCCAGCATGAAACCCAAATCTTAAACCGCGGAGGAAAAGCAGAATACGGAGGGCCACGGAAAAAAACATAGCTTTCTCCGGGAAACTCCGTGTTCTCTGGGATCGAAGTGTTTCAATATCTGAGTTTTCGCTAGGTAACATCAGTTATTTAATTTGATCACTTTTTTAAAGCACGATAAGCCGCTATTTCACTGAGTTTAATGCCTTCAGGAACAACCCGGTATTTACCGTGCACAATGCGTTGCGAGCGATAAATTCCTGTGTGCCCAGAGAATAAATAGCTCACCACGCAGGCTAATGCTGCATAAACGCCGATTTCAGCACCAAACATTTCCATCGCCATCAGGGTAGAGGCAATCGGCGTATTGGCGGCTCCGGCGAATACCGCAACAAAACCTAGGCCGGCTAAAAAGGCAAAATTCAGATTCAAAACAGGAGCTAATACATTGCCTAAAGTCGCGCCAATATAAAATAAGGGGGTGACTTCACCGCCCTTAAAACCACTCCCCAATGAGGCCACGGTAAAAGCAAACTTCGCGGCAAAATCGTACTGAGCCATAGGATGCTGAAAGGATTCCACAATCGTGGGGATGCCCAAGCCCAGATAACGCTCTGCGCCTAAAAACCAAGCCGCCAAGGCGATTACAAGACCACCTACGAAGGGGCGTAGTGGCGGGTAATGGATGAGCTTTTTCATACCAGTGGCAAGCAGATGGGTGGCATTGGCAAAGCTACGTGCCACCACGCCAAAAATAGCGCCGGCCAGCAAGACTGCGCCCAATACCCAAAGGCTAATGGCGGGAATCGCCCCAATTAAATAATGCGTATGCTGCACACCCCACAAGATGCCGATCTGATCGGCCACCACCGCTGCAACAAGACAGGGCCAGATAGCATCGACTCGCATGCGGCCAATTGCTAGCACTTCAAAGCCAAAAATAGCGCCCGCCAAGGGAGTACCAAAAACGGAGGCAAAACCCGCGCTAATCCCCGCCATTAGGAGTAAGCGCCGGTCACCATTTTTTAACCGGAAGAGTCGGGTGAGCTGATCGGCCAGCGCCGCGCCCATTTGCACCGCCGTGCCTTCGCGCCCCACCGATGCGCCAAATAAATGCGAAACCACCGTGCCGCCTAACACCAAAGGCGCCATGCGAAGTGGAATGATTTTTTGCGGATCATTAATCTCATCAATCAGCAGATTATTGCCTGCCTCAACCTGTTTACCAAAGCGCCAATAAAACCAGCCAACCATCGCCCCCGCCAAGGGTAAACCCGCCAGTAGCCAAGGGTTAGCTAAACGTTGCGCCGTGGCCCATTCTAAAGAAAACAAAAAAAACGCCGACGCCGTACCCGCAAGAATACCAACCAGCACGGCCAGCAAGAGCCACCTGAGGATTGCCCGCAGTACGGCCAATTTTTCCTGTATTTTAGAAAGGCTCATTTACATTCCTGATATAAACGCCGTGGTGGTGCCTATCGTAGGCTGGGTGAAACCCACGTATGGTTCGGCACAGCTCGCTGATTGCACCCGCCCTACGATTGGCATTTCGTTTAAGTTGATAGGATTGGGTTTGCCTACATCACATCAAAAATATCGATGCCAACCCGAGGAAAATAAAGAATCCCATTGAATCTGTCGTGGCGGTCAGCAATACCGATGAACCATAAGCAGGATCTCGTCCTAACTTTTGCATCGTCAGCGGCACTAAAATCCCAACCAAGGCAGCCACGAGTAAATTCAGCATCATCGCCGCCATCATCACCACGCCCAGCGAAACTTGGCGATACAAGAGCCATGCAATAAAGCCCAGCACCGTGCCCCATACCAAGCCATTTAGCAGCGCAATCACCAGCTCTTTACCAATTAAACGCCCTGAATTACTGGGATTAATTTGGCCCAAGGCCAGGCCGCGAATAATCAGGGTAATGGTTTGCGTACCGGTATTGCCGCCAATGCCCGACACAATCGGCATCAATGCGGCCAGCGCCACTAAATGGGTAATGGTTTCTTCAAAAGCGCCAATCACGCGGCTGGCGATAAAGGCGGTACAAATATTTACCGCCAGCCAAGGCCAGCGGTTTTTAGCGGATTTCCACACGCTGGAAAATAGGTCTTCTTCTTTCAAACCCGCTAGCGACAAAACTTCAGCGTCGGATTCTTCACGAATCACGTCCACCATCATATCCACCGTCAGACGGCCGATCACCTTGTGATTGGAATCAACCACAGGAGCCGAGACTAAGTCATAACGCTCAAACGCCTGTGCCGCATCCCCTGCATCATCATGCCCGCGAAAAGTCACTACATCGGTGGCCATCGCGTCGTGCACCGTTAAATCAGGATCGGAAACCAGCAGATGATTGATCGCCAGCACGCCTTTAAGCATTTGCTCGTGATCAACCACAAATAATTTATCGGTGTGATTAGGCAGCTCGTCAAAGCGGCGTAAATAGCGCAGCACCACTTCTAAGGTGACATCATCTCTGATGGTCACCATTTCAAAATCCATTAAGGAGCCGACTTCATCATCGGTATAAGAGAGCGCCGATTGCAGCTGCGCCCGCTCTTCATCATCCAAGCCGCCCAATAATTCAGAACGCACTTCATTGGATAAATCCGGCACCAAATCAGCCAGCTCGTCGGCATCTAAATGCTCGGCAGCGGCGATAATTTCATAGTTTTCCATATCGGCCAGCAGCGATTCACGCACTGCATCGGATACTTCCAACAAGATCTCACCGTCATGCTCAGACTTCACCAACTCCCATACCAGCAAACGATCAAATAAAGGCAAGGCCTCTAAGATATGCGCCACGTCGGCAGGGTGCAAACTCGCCAGCTTCTTTTGCAACTCAACTAGATTCTGCTTATGCACCAGCTGCTCTACCAGCTCGTGCTTGGCCATATCCTGACGATGCACCATGTCTTCAACCAGACGATGCCTATCCAACAGGCGTACTACCTGTTGCAAGCTTTCTTGTAGGCTTTCTTGCTGTTTGCGGGTGACTATCGTCATGCCGAATTCCAAAGAGAAGGGTGTGTTAAAAGACGTGCGCGAGTTTATCACGTCAGGGCATCCGGACGTTTGGGCAAAGAGCGTATTTACGCGGCTGCTTTGCATGAAATAAAACCATTTGAACTGGCAAATCGCCCAAATCACGCCTGCCCGCCAGCGCTTGCTCTAAAGTGGCTCCACCTTGCTAAGCAAGAGACAAAAACGCCCTAAGTAACGGCAAGGTTGGTCTATTCAAAACAGAGCAAGAGCGGCGCGTCAGAAATCAAAGTATTTAATGAAATATTGATTTATATTGAAATAGCCAATAGGTTTTTTAAATACAAGCCCCTTAATGAACAACGTTTTATCTAAGAAACACCCACTTTACGGCTTAATATAAAAGCCTCTTTTTTCAAACACTGAGCATTACTTATCCGAATAAAGCTGCCGTTCAGTGATCACTATTCTCAGCCCACAGGCTTTATCCAGACCATCAAGAACACGCTATGATGACGTTCTCTTTTCAACGCCTTTCTATTCGCGCTCAGTTATTTTTGCTGACGTTGGCCATTGCCTTGCCCTTTGTTGGGATATTGGCGTGGTTTTTAATTCATGATTTACAGCATGTAGAAAAAAAAGCCTACGAGAAAGTCAGAATCGTGGCAAATAATACCGCAGCAGATATTGCTAAGCGCTTACAAAAGTCAAATACAACGCTGGCTCGTATCGCGAGCAGGCCGCAGGTCAAAGCGCTTGACCCCCAACATTGCGATCCTATCCTTACAGAATTCATCCAGCTTTATCCTGAGTACACCACGCTTGCTGTGCGCGATCGCCAGGCTAAAGCCATTTGCTCTTTTCTGGCTCACCCGCCGCCCCCTAGTCAAATAGGGCAATTTGCTTGGTTTATCGAAACGCTAAAACACCAGCGTTTTACCGTTAGCGATGCCAATATAGGCAGCTCTTCTGGCCGCTGGATATCGGTATTAGCACAGCCGATCTTTAGCGATCAGGGCACACTTATTGGCCTGCTGGCCTTGCCGATGGATCTGCTCAAGCTAAGCGATGATTTATTTAGCTCTGTACCGGAAAATGCCGTTGTGACTGTTATCGGCAAAAATAAAGCCGTGGTACTGCGCTCTCATCAAGCCGCCGCTTTTATTGGTAAAGCGGCCCCTGCTGCGGCCACTTCGATCACAAAAGCAGAAGGCTTTGTTGTGTTCAGCGACTCAGACGGCGCCTCCCGTCTCAATGCTTTTATGGCGATTCCTAATACCCAATGGCGAGTATTTGCAGGCATTCCGCAGAGCATTGTTTTTGCCGAATACAAGCAAACTCTCTGGCGCAGCCTTGGCATTGGCTTTAGCTCTCTGATCTTTGCACTGCTGCTTGCCTGGCGTATCAGCAGTGCGATCATCAGGCCAATTAGCACACTCTCAGAAACAGCCGCCAAAATCGAAAAAGGCGATACCTTGGCCAGAGCAAGCATTGATGGCCCTGTTGAGATCGAAGCGGTTGCCAGGCAATTTAATCAAATGCTCGATGCCTGGCAGTACAGTGAAGCCATCCGCAATGAAGCCGCGCTACATACGCAGACCATCCTGGACAATATGGTGGATGCCGTTATCACAATTAATTTATACGGCAAAATCGAATCATTTAGTAAAACAGCCAGCGCCATCTTTGGCTACAGCAGTGCAGAGGTGATCGGGCACAATATTTCTATGCTGATGCCAGAGCCGCACCGCAGCCATCATGATGCCTATCTGCAGCACTATCATCACACCGGAGAGGCCCGCATTATCGGCCTGCTGCGAGAGGTGGAAGGACAGCGTAAAGACGGCTCGCATTTCCCAATGAGCCTGTCGGTTTCTAAAATCACCCATGCCGATAAAACCACGTTTATCGGGCTAGTGCGTGATATCACCCAACACCGCAAAGACGAGCAAGAAATTCGCCGCCTCGCTTTTTATGATCCGCTAACCGGCTTAGCCAATCGCCGTTTACTGGCAGATCGCCTCAAGCAAGCCAGAATCACTGCCTCCCGCAGCAATCAACATGGCGCGCTGATGTTTTTGGATTTAGATTACTTTAAACAGCTCAATGACAACCTAGGCCATGATCTTGGCGATCTCTTACTACAGCAAGTAGCGGCTAGGCTGCTCGAATGCGTACGGGAAAGTGATAGCGTTGCTAGGCTCGGCGGCGATGAATTTGTGGTTCTACTCGAAGCCTTAAGTAACCACGCGCATGAAGCCGTTACGCAAACTGAATTAATCGCCAGCAAGATTATGGAAACATTGGCGCTTCCCTATTCCCTTAACGAGCACGTTTACTCCAGCACGCCCAGTATTGGCATTGTTTTATTTATGGAAGAACATGAAAGCATGGAAGAACTGCTCAAAAAAGCAGACGTTGCCATGTATCAGGCCAAAAGTGCTGGCCGCAATACTGTCCGCTTTTTTGACCCCGTCATGCAGGCCGCAGCCGTCGCTCATGATGAATTGGTTAAAGACCTGCGCCGGGGCTTTACCGAGCAAGAATTCGTTTTGCAATACCAGATTCAAGTTGATGAGAATGACGAAACCACGGGCGCTGAAGCCTTGGTGCGCTGGAAGCACCCACAAAGAGGCTTAGTGCCCCCTGTAGAATTTATCCCACTGGCCGAAGAAACCGGGCTGATTTTACCGCTAGGACAATGGGTACTGGAAACCGCCTGTGCTCAGTTACGAGAATGGGCCAAAGATCCTGATACCAACGGATGGAGCATGGCGGTAAATGTGAGCGCCCTGCAATTTGCCCAAGCCAGCTTTGTTGAACAGATCAGCAACGCCATACAAAAAACGGGCGTAAACCCGCGCCGGCTTAAGCTTGAGCTAACCGAAAGCATGCTGGTCAGCGATATAGCAGACATCATTAAAAAAATGAATGTATTAAAAAAACAAGGCGTGCGCTTTTCGCTCGACGACTTTGGCACCGGCTACTCGTCCCTATCTAATCTAAAACAGCTGCCGCTAGACCAACTCAAAATCGATCAATCCTTTGTACAGGATATTTTGTCCGATCCAAGCGACGCCATTATTGCCCGTGCGATTATTGTGCTAGGCCATAGCCTGGGGCTAAAAGTGATTGCTGAAGGCGTAGAAACAGCGGGCCAGCGAGATTTTCTATCCGTTATCGGCTGTGTGGCCTTTCAAGGAAACTACTTTGGCTTGCCTGTATTTGCCCATGAATTAAACACCAAGCCCGGCGGCCCCCAAGATGCTATTTAAACCTATTAGCCTCCGTTTAAAAAAATAGGAACGGCAGCAAAAAGTGAACGTTGCCGTTCACTTTTTTCACCCTCATTGAAGCGAAGCCTTAAGCTTTGCCCGACAAACGCTGCAAGCGTTGCAAAGCCGTTTCGCCACTACCCACTTCAGTTACTGATCTTCTGATCGCTGCAATTTCAGCCGCCTGATCAAGCGGCTTTTGGCCGATATCGGTCACAATTTTCATACCTGCCGCTTCATTGCTCATTTGCTCGGCACGGCGAGTTAAAGCGCTCAGTGCGTTGGATTGATTTGACACACCTTTAAAACCAGCCAGCTGCTCTTGCCGCGCCTGACGCGCCGCCTGCAAATCTTTTTGCGCCTCGGCTGCGGCCAAGGCTTGTAGGGCTTTTTTAGCTGCGGCATCAAAATCAGCCAATTGTTGCGAGAGCTGCTTCACGATCTCTTCAAACTCGCCCATAAATTCGCGGGCATCCGCAGCTTCTTGTTCTTCTTGTGCCACGCGGCCTTTATTGGCTTCCAGCTCATCGCAAAAAATAGTAACGGTGGTTTCGGAAATCGTACCTGCTGCCAACCGCGCGCCCAGCGTTTCTAAAGCTCGTTCATCGGTGGCAATCAGTGCTTTTAAATCCACCACATCTTTTTGCTCTTTAGCAAAATCGGCTCTGGCCTTTGCCAGCTTTTGGGCTGAATCTTGCAAAATACTGCGCAGCTGATCGCGATCTGCTTCAGTCGCGGTTTCAGGATCAAAATTAGCGATCACGCCAGAGATTTTGTCCCCGAGCGCACTAAAATGTTTTGCAACTAAACGAGCCGTTAAATTCCAACCTGAAGACATATTATTTCCTTTATTTAGAAAATGACTTTCGCGTAAATGTTGGGCTTCGCAAGCTCAGCACCAACCTACATCCAGCAATTACTGCACGGTGATTCGTTCCAGCTCTAAAGGTAAACCAATCATAAAATCAACGTGAATGGCGCGTTTTGAATAATCGCCATCTTCGCTTGTCACTACTTCTGTACTAATTAATAGGTATTCTGAGCCGCTGGCTAATTGGCGTACATAGGGCATAAAGTATATTTTCTGGCTTAGGCCCTTCACCCCCATCGCATCATCAATCCGCACTTCCGAGCCAGTAAAAGGAGAGACAAACTCAGCCTCTGCGCTGCCTGCATCACGCTGATATTCCAGCTGCTCCTGCTCGCCAAAGATCTCCTCGATTCTGCTATCACCGTAGCCCAGCTCCACAAACTGCTCGCGCGCCAAGGCATAGCTCTGGCAACCCAAACCATAGCCCGCTTCGCCGGTAAAAGCCTCTTGATCCTCAGCGCTAGCCGGGAAAATACGGGTTAAGCGCGTGCAATACATGATTTCTTCTACTACACCGGCTTGGTTTTGAAAGACCTGCACAAATTTCTCAGGCGTTTCATCATTGCCAGTTTCAATATAGAGGCGATATAAATGGCCAGATAAATTGATTTTTACCCGGCTTACCGCTTGAATCAGCATACTTAAATTTGCAGGCGCTTCAATCACCGAGCCATTAGCATTGGCGCGTATAAAAGGCGACATTTGCAAAGTAATCAGGCTGCCAATTCTGGCCCCCAGTGGCAAGCCCGCATCTTGGCGCTCTTCTTCTTTGCCTAATAATTTAGAGCCATATGTAAAAACATCTTTCCAGCCCATATTAACCATCCCCTAAGGAGTAATTTTGAGGCTTAGCTTTTTTTCTTAAGAAAAAAGCCAAGATCAAAAAAGCAATCACAAACACAATCACGCTAAAGAAAAAAACACCCAGCCAGCCCGAAGACGATTCCGGATCTTCAGCCGTAGATTGATTCTGTACCTGCCCCTGCTGGCGATTAGAATTGCTGATCGAATTGCCCAACATGCTGCCCAGCACTGATCCAGCCATAGATTCGCCTAAAGAACGATCACGATTTGGATAGCTCACAGGTGGCTGCTTATAAGGGTCGTTGCCACGCTGAACTTGCTGCGTTGGCTTAGGCAGGTAAATACTCGAGGCCGACTGCCGCGCCCTTGCCTCTCGCTCATTCATGGTATTTAAAGCTTTATTTTTTTCAGCTGCACGGCTCATGCTTTTGTTTGATGCAGACTGGCTAGGCGCTGTTTGAGTATCGGTTTTTTTAGAGCTGCCGAAAGTCCCAAAAGAAGTATTTTTAGATTCACTACGGCCGGTATTTTGCGGCGCAGCGGGCTTGCTCGGCGCGGGTTTGCTGCTACGAGAAGAAGAAAAACCACCGCGGTAGCTCTTGGATGAAGACTCAGCCAGCGAGTTTCCCACTAGCAGCGTACAAAACGCAATCACGATCCACTTTATGGCCATTTCAAGTTCACTCACGGGCTGCAATGAACATGAATATAACCGTTTTTGACAGCAGCATAAAAAATTAAGCAAGCCTACCCTGCATTCTTTTACCTTAAATCTTTCAAAGCAAACTGCCGCCGCAACCAGCGTATAGGCATACCGATTACCGGCAGCTTCTGAAACAACTCTTCGGCCGCATCCCAATAATCGCGGTGATAACAAACTTGGCCCTGTGCGTTTAATTTAAGGTGCGATGCGCCGTGCACGCTGTACGCCTTGCCTTGCAGCCCAAAGACGAAATCCCATGTAATAAACACCATTTCGCCCTGCAATACGCGATCTCTCATCACAAAGCGGGGCTTTTGTGTGGTTTCAAACATATGGGCAAAGATACGGCGGATATCCACCGCGCCATTCACTTCATTAAACGGGTCTTTAAACCACGCATCTGCGCTATAAAAACGCTCGATCTCATGTAGATTTTGCGGGCTGATTGCCTCGTACCATTTCAACATTTCATCAAGTAGCATGACTTACCTTCAATAAGATGAGCTGATATTGCGAGATCACACCAATCGCTGCAGCAAGGAAAAACGCCAGCGATAGGGCAATCTTTGTAGGCATTTCATCGCCAGTGTAAAGCGGCGGGGGAAGTGGATTTCAAAACGGCCTTGCTCCATGCCTTGCAAAATAGCGCTGGCGGCCTGCTCCGGTGTTTGCAGGGCGGGCATGCTGAATTTATTTTTTGCCGTTAGCTCGGTTTTTACAAAGCCCGGATTAATCAGATACACGCCAAGGCCACGCGGGTGCAGATCGGCATAGAGTAGCTCGGCTAGGTTAATCAGCGCAGCTTTGCTCGGGCCGTAAACAGAAGCATTAGGCAAGCCCATATAGCCTGCCACGCTGGCAATCACCGCTACGCTGCCGGCTTGCCTGGCGAGTAAATCGGGCAGTATGGTTTCAAGCCCAAAGTAAACGCTGGCTAAATTCACCGCCAGTGTGCGCTCTACCTGTGCGGCTTTGACTTCCCAGCTGCGCTCGGGCCGGTAATCAGCGGCGCAAAACACCACCAGATCAACCCCTTCCCATGCGCTTTGTATCTGCTGAAAAGCGCCGGGCCAGGCGGCTGCATCGGCCACATCAAAGGGGATAATCTGCACCTGCTCGCTGGCCGCGGCCACTTGCTGCAGCCGGCTTTCGCTGCGCGAGCTTAAAGCCACGCGCGCGCCTTTGCCGATTAAATCACGGGCCAGCGCCGCACCAATGCCGCTGGAAGCGCCAATCAGCCATACACGCTGCTCGCGCCATTGCCTGATTGGTGGATTAAGGCTGGCAAACATGGCTAATCCTTTTTGCGGAAAAACAGCGTAACTTCACCCAGCTGCCAGCCAAATTTGCTCATGCTGGCGCGGTTTATCATGGTTTTCTGATCAATTAAAAACATCCAGTCATCAAACTGCACTTCATAAACCGAGCCATCTACCGGCAGCAGCATGGTGTATTTCCAGTTCAGCGCATTGCCTGCAATCTGCCCTTGCGCCTCGCCTTTAATATCATCCGCTGTGCCCGTCCACCGGCCACCCGCTTGCTGGCGTAAAGTCCAAACGCGTTTTTGCTTACTGCCATCGCTATAAGTAAAATCTTCATCCAGCACAAAGCGATCCCCTTGCTGAGTGCCAGTCAGCAGCACATGAAAACGCTTGACCACTTCACCATCACGCTTTTGAAACGTGCCCCATGCTTCTGTCTGGCCGCTAAAAAACTGCACTAAATCTAAGGCAGGCTGCTGCTGCTGGTAATGGCGCACATCCGGCCCGGCGCAAGCACTGAGCAGAAAGCAAAACATAATTAACAGGGATTTCATGATGTGGACCCTTTTAGATAGTCTTGCTGCCGGATAACTCACTGACTTTACTTAGCGAAAGCCCCGTGCTGGGGCAATGCCGTTCACTGAAGCGGTTTTGCTTGAGTTTCCCCCTTTGTAAAAGGGGGGCTAGGGGCAATCCTGTCAACTTAGTAATAAGCCGCGCCATAACAAGCGTTGAATCATCGTAGGGCGGGTGAAACCCGCCGTTTTCATCGTATTTCATGCCAAAGTCTGGCGGGTTTCACCCGCCCTACGAAAAACTATTCCCTTAAGTGAACGGCATTACCCTGCTGGGAGCGTTATCCAAATCCCTGTGCTGAGATTGATTCAACTCAAACTCCACAGCCCAAATAGGTTTCCTCCGTGAAACTCCGTGTCCTCTGTGCACTCCGTGGTTCAAGATTTGGGTTTCCATTGCGTAGCAGCAATCACCAAATTTAAACGCCACATTGCCAGCAATTTAATCGCGCAGGGTAAGGCTGCATAAGTCAGCGCAAGGCTTAATCCGCCCAGCCCCGTCACTCCCGGCTGATAGCCACCCAAAGCGAGTAAGGGCAAGGCGAGGCCAGAGAGGGCGAGGGCCAACTTGCCCAGTAGTGTCCAAATGCCGTAATAGCTGGCGGCTGAATGCTGAGGTGAAATCAAGCCAGCCAATAACACCGGTGGCAGGGCTAAATCAGCCCCAAGTGCCAGACCGGCCAAGATACACACCAGTGCATAGGCCACCACGTCACCTGCACTGAGTAAAGCAGCTCCCACAAAAGCGATGACGGCTAAAATCATGCCCAAACGCCACGCCTTTGCCGTGCCTATTTTTGTGGCTAGCCTTACCCACAATGGCAGGCCCAGAGCCGCCGCCACAAAATAAGCGGCCAAAAACGCACCCGATAATTGCGGGGCCTCAATACGATCGCGGATATAAAACAGCGCCAGCGTGGCTGGAATCGCCACCGAAACTGCGTTTAAAAAATATGGCAGTAATATGCGCTTAAATGCCGGATTGGCCAGCGGCTCACGCCAAGATTGCTTTTCGCCCCCGCCCAGCCAAGGCAAGGCCCGATACAGCAGCGCTACGATGCCCGCAGCCAGTAATAGGGTAAACGCTAGGGCATACCAAGCCATGCCTTGCTCCACCTGCTGCCCGTTCATCAAATATCCCGGCACTATGCTTGCCAGCACCACGCCAATCAGCCCTGCACCTTCGCGCCAAGCAGCCGCATTGAGCAGTGCAGCCTCATTCCCCAGCCTTGCTCCCCACGCCAGATAGGCGATATTCAGCATGCTATGCGCGGTGTAAATGACAATCAGCATCACCGCCAGCCATGCAATGAGTGCAGTGCCTTGCACCGGTGGCAACCACAAACCGGCAAAAGAAATCGCCAGTAACAGGCCAGCAGCGAGCATCCAGCCGTGCAAGCGCCCTGCCTTTAAATCAATGAGATGCCCTAGCCACGGGTCTTGGACGGTGTCCACCAATCTTGCCAGAAACAACACCAAACCCGTGGTGGATAAGGCCATTCCCAGTTGCCCAGCGTAATAGGCCGGTGCGTGTACATAAACCGGTAAGGCCGCCATCGCCAGCGGCAAGCCCAGCAGGCCATAGGCCAGCGCGGGCTTCACTTTTGCCCCAATAATTGCGAGCGCAGATTGCTGTCTTTACTGCGCTCATCCAACCAGATGGCGAAAAAGGCTTTGGCGAATTCGACATCGGCCACTTCGGCATTCAAGCCCTTCTTGCCATAAAAACGGCAACCCACACCGGGCAAATACACACCAATCAGCTGATCGCCGATTTCTACATCACTAAACGCGCGCTCCATTTCGGCCTGCCAGCGAGCCAGCTGCGCCTTGCTGTATTGCGTTCCGGATAAACGCTTGATTTCATCAAGGCTGCTGCTGACAAAACGCTCGCGGCTAATGCTGCGGTGATAAGTCAGCTCAAGCGCAAAGGGCGCACTGGCTGCAAAGGGGCGCTGCTCGCTCCATAAGCGGGCGGTATATATCCTAAAACCCAACCAGCGGAATTCGCCCGATCCAAGCGGCGTAGCTGCAGGCAGCTCTTCCCGCCAGCTGGCGGCAAATGTGCCGCTGGCCAGCGTCATCAACAGCAGTGCACTAGCGAGTTTTTTGTAATAAGAACTGCACCACATCGGTCCGCCCCTCATCAAAGCCTGCTTCGCAATAGGCGTAATAAAGCCGCCAGATACGCCGGAATGAATCATCAAAGCCTTGCGCCGAAATGGCGTCTTCACACGCGCTAAAAGCCTGGCTCCAGCGACGCAGTGTTTCGGCATAGTCCGCGCCAAAATGGTATTGATCGAGAGCCTTAAGGCCAGCCTCTGCCGCTTTAGCCACAAAGCGCTCCGGGCTGGGTAACATGCCACCGGGGAAAATATACTGCTGGATAAAATCCGTATTGGCGCGATAGTTTTCAAAACGCGCATCATCAATGGTGATACTTTGTACCAGCGCTTTTGCCCCCGGTTTTAAGCATTGCTGCAGCTGATTAAAATAGCTGGGCCAGAAGCGCTCGCCCACGGCTTCAAACATCTCGATCGACACAATCGCATCGTATTGCTCATTTAAATCGCGGTAATCACAGAGCCAAAGTTTGGCGTTATTGCCTTGATTGCGCGCTTGGGCCACAGCTAGCTGAGCCTCTGAAATGGTAATGCCGTGCACTTCAACGCCGCAGCGGGCGGCATGCTCGGCAAAGCCTCCCCAGCCGCAACCAATTTCCAACACTTTATCGCCCGCTTTTAAAGCCAGCGTGTCGATAATTCTCTGGTATTTAGCAGCTTGGGCACTTTCTAAGCTCTGGCTAAAATTACCTGCAAAAATAGCGCTGGAATACGTCCAACTTTTATCTAGCCACAGCTGGTAAAAATCATTGCCGATATCGTAATGCGCGTGGATATTGCGTTTACTGCCCTCGCGGGTATTAGGGCGCAGCCAGTGCTTTAGCCGATACCAAAGCGTGGCCAGCTTGCCGCCAAATACAAAACGCTCCAGCGCTGCTTCGTTTTTTAAAGCCAGCCGCAGCAAGGCGGTTAAATCAGGCGTATCCAGCCAGCCTGCTGCGTAGCTTTCTGCAAAACCAATATCACCCGCCTTGATAATCCGCCCGCAAGCACGCCAATCATGGATATGCAGCACGGCACTGGGCGGCGTGTGTAAATCACCAAAAGTAAGACGGCTGCCATCGGGCGTAATCAGCTGCAAATGCCCATATTGCAAACGCTGCAATACTTGAATAAATAATCGAGCCGCAGCTGGCGTGGCAGCGGGTAATGCAGACAAGGTGCGCGCTTGGCTCATGATTGGCTTTCCTTTGAACGTCGCAAATGAAGAGAATGGCTAACAGGGTGCAAGGGGGGCTGTGGCTTGCGGTAAAACGGCACACGCTTTAGCCAAAGACGCAGTGCCTGCCAATGAATTTTGGCGACCACGCCCAGCGTTAAAAAGGGCTGAGCCAGCAAAGCACGCCGTAAATTCGTGGGGGTAAACGAGAGGCGCCGGCCTGCAATCGCGGTTTTAATCAGCAGGCCTTGCTGATCAAAATAATCAATCGCCACAAAGGCGCTGTCTGGCGAATTTTTAAAAGAAAACTGGTAATGGCCTGCCACAGGGCAAAAAGGAGAAACATGCAGCGCTTTAATGCTGTGTAAATCGTTATCGGCCAGAATCACCCCGCCGCCTGCAGCTTGTAATAAATAGCGATGGTGCTCGCCAAAGGTGTTGTTTACTTCGGCCAGCACGGCTCTTAAGCCGCCATTTTTATCGTGGCAAAACCAGAAATTCACCGGGTTAAAGGCATAGCCAAAGATTCTGGGAAAAGTTTGCAACCAGATTTCGCCATCAGCCTCGATGGCAGCGTCTTTGAGCAGGCTACGCATCCAGCCTTGCAAATCAGAGCCATCTCTGGCGCCATAATCACGCGTGGCTATCGATAAAGGCCGCCAGCAGTTAACGCCAAACCAGCGGTTATTCAGCTCGCCCAGCCGGGCCAGATTCAGCCGCAGGCAAAACACCGGATAAACAAAGCGGTTTTGCACCGGCCTAAGCCGCTCGTGCATCACCTGCCCGATTAATAAATATGCGGCACGCATCAGAGCTGCGCCCATGCGGGCAGTACATCAAAATCAGCAGCCACGCGTAGTGCCGATTTCAAGCCATCTTCATGAAATCCATAACCCGTCCATGCGCCGGCAAACCATGTACGGTTGCGGCCCTGTAGTTGCGGTAAACGCAGCTGAGCATCAATCGCGGCCTGATCCAAAATCGGGTGCTGGTATTCAAACTGTGCAATCACTAAATCTGGTTTTTTAAAAGGATTCAGCGTCACGATCACCGGATGCTCAAACGGCAGATTTTGCAATTGATTCAGTAAATAGCTCACGCATACCGGGCGTTGCCCATCAACCGCCGCGCCGCCAAGATAGTTCCAGGCTGACCATACTTTTTTGTTTTGGGGTAATTGCCGCTCATCAAGATGCAAATAAGCGGTATTGGGCTGATAGCGCACCGCTGCTAGGAGCTTTTGCTCAGCTGGGCTAGCGTCCTCCAGAATACTTAAGGTGTCGGGTGCGTGACCCGCAAGCACCACGGCATCAAAACGTGATTCGCCGCTGGCACTTAAAACCCGCACACCGCTCACATCGCGGCGCACAGCCAACACGGGCGTATTAAGGCGAATATCCGGCAGAGTGGCCGCAATGCGCTGCACATAGCTGCGCGAGCCGCCCTGCACGGTCTGCCATTTTGGCCGGTCATTCACTTGCAATAAGGCGTGGTTAATACAAAAGCGTAAAAAGGTAAGTGCAGGGAAACGTAAAATATCACTCGGCGAGCTAGACCAAATTGCTGCAGCCATCGGCAGCAAATAGCCTTCTCTAAATAGCTGGCCATAGCCGCCCGCATCCAGCAACTGGCCTAGGGTTTCGCCGCTATTGCCCACCCGCGCCAAATTAGCGTGGGCGGCTTTATTAAAGCGCAGAATATCTTTCAGCATGCCCCAAAAACGCGGCGACCATAGATTGCGTTGCTGAGCAAAGACACTGGCGAGATCGGTGCCCGCCCATTCCAACTGCCCATCGTCCATCGACACGCCAAACGACATATCGGTGCTGTAGGTGGCCACATTTAGCTCGGCCAGTAGCGCAATTAAATTTGGATAAGTTTTATCGTTCAGCACCAAAAAGCCGGTATCAACCGGATGGCTCTGGCCGTTGATAGATACATCGACTGTATTGCTGTGGCCTCCCAGATAATCCCCCGCCTCAAACAGGCAAACATCGTGCTTGCGATTAAGCAGATACGCGCTGGCAAGGCCAGAGATGCCTGCACCAATCACGGCAATTTTTTGTCTGGAAGAAGAAGCTGCTTGCTGAGCCACGTTTTATTCCTTATCTGAATGCGGATCACAAAAGTTGAGACTATCCATTGCTGCCATCAGCGGCTAATATGGCAACTAAACCACCATGCAATTAAATCTACCACAGAGTAACTTTAATTACCAATGAGTATTTTAAGCAAATTAAGCTTCAAAGATCAGGCCTTTAAGCTGCGCGAAACGGCGATCCTCGATGCAACCACCGCCATACTGGCCAGCAAGGGCTTTGACTTGATGACCATGGACGACGTTGCCCAGGAAGTAGGCATTTCTAAACCCAGCCTCTATAAGCACTTTAAATCTAAGGAAGATTTGGTCGGTGCGGCGATGATTCGCCTGATTGATGGCGCGCTCGATTATCTAGAAGCGATGCCCGCAGGACTAAGCCCAATCCAGCAGCTAAAAGACTTACTTGCTTGGGCTTTAAGAATCAGACTAGAAGGCGGCATGCCTTTTCTGCCCTCAACCAGCACGCATGTGCGCGAGATGCTGACGCGCAACCTAAAATACGTCATGAGAGTGTTGAAATTAAATGGCAAGATAGAAGCCATCGTTCAGCAAGCTCAAAAACAAGGCCAGCTCAACCCTGCCCTGCCTGTTGATGTGATTTTATTTGCCTATTACGCCAGAACCTGCGATCCGGCCGTGGAATACTTACAGCTTTACAGCAAGCTGGATCACGAAACCATCGTCAAATCAATGTTAGAAGTCTGTTTTTCCGGCCTGAAAAACCAAGCATAAACAGCAGGCAAGCGAATTAGCAGCCGCCCGGAGTTGAATCCAGCGCCCTTTGCCCGCATATGCCCTGCATGAATCTACTAAGGAATACCCCAAAATGAGCGTTCCACATCTGACTACTGCACTCACAGGCCCGCTGCTGGATCTGGAACGTTCAATGCTTGCGGCCCCTAACCATAAGTCCGAGGTTTCAAAATGAGCGTCCCACATCTGACCACTGCACTCACAGGCCCATTGTTGGATTTGGAACGTAAGATTTTGGCCGCCCAGCCTGAAATCGAGCATTGGTTTCGAAATCAGTGGCAGGAGCACACGCCGCCGTTTTATGGCTCGGTTGATTTGCGTAATGCAGGCTATAAGCTGGCTCCGGTTGATATGAATTTATTCCCGGGCGGCTTTAATAATCTGAATCCGGAGTTTCACCCGCTGGCGGTGCAGGCCACCATGATTGCGTTGGAAGGCTATTGCCCTGATGCGCGCCGCGTGTTGCTGATTCCGGAAAACCACACCCGTAATACTTTTTATCTGCAAAACGTCGCCGCGCTAGCCAAAATCTTGCGCCAAGCGGGCTTGGTGGTGCGTTTGGGCAGCATGAATCCAGAAATCACGACCAGCACTACACTTGATTTGCCAGATGGCGGCAAAATTACGCTAGAGCCGATAGTGCGCAACGGTAAACGTGTCAGCATTGCAGGGTTCGATCCTTGCGTGGTCTTACTCAATAATGATTTATCGTCAGGTATTCCGGCCATCTTGCAAGATATCGAGCAAACGCTACTGCCGCCGCTTAATGCAGGCTGGGCGGTGCGGCGTAAAACCCAGCATTTCACCGCCTACGATAAAGTCGTAGCCGAGTTTGCTGCACTGATTGATATCGATCCTTGGGTAATTAATCCTTACTTTGAACACGTAGACGGGCTGGATTTTCATTCCCGTGCGGGTGAGGACGAGCTGGCCGCCACCGTCGATACGATGATTGAAAAAATCCGCATCAAGTACGAGCAACACGGCATTGATCAAGTGCCTTTTGTGATCGTGAAAGCCAACGCCGGCACTTACGGCATGGGCATTATGAGCGTGAAATCAGGGGAAGAATTGCTGGGTTTAAACCGCAAGCAGCGCAATAAAATGAGCGTGATTAAAGAAGGCGTGGAAGTACGCGATGTGATCGTTCAAGAAGGCGTGCCAACGTTCGAGCAAATCAACGCAGCCGTGGCCGAGCCTGTGGTTTATATGCTGGATCGCTTTGTGATTGGCGGCTTTTACCGCGTGCATACAGGGCGCGGTATCGACGAAAACCTAAACGCACCTGGCGCACACTTTGTACCGCTAGCCTTTGCATCGCCACTCTCCACCCCCGATTGCGACGGCTCGCCAGGTTGCGAAGCAAACCGTTTCTACTCCTACGGCGTTGTGGCAAGACTGGCCTTATTGGCTGGGTCTTTAGAGCTGGAATAAGCTTTAAAAATTTAAAATGTAGGTCAAAAAAATCTTAGGACACAGAGAACACGGAGAAGGGCAAAAGAGAGAAAGCCGATGAGAAAGCTAAAAAATGTGGGGCTAAATCATTCTTATCGGCAACTATTTATGAGTGTAATGGGTTCGCCACCACCATCCTTTCTTCCTACGAAAGCATGTAGATTTTCTTTGTATTAAGCTCGTTTTCGCTTTTCTCCGTGGGCTTTGTGTCTACAGACTTTTTTCGTTTTTCCTCAATATTGAAATGGGCCGCTATGAAAATCCTTGTCGTGCTTGATCCGCTTGCCAGCTTAAAAATTTACAAAGACACTAGCTACGCCATGATGCGTGAAGCGGATTTGCGGGGGCATTTGTTGTTTACTTGCGGCGCGGAAAACCTGCGAGTTAAAGACGGCATGGTCGAAGCACAGGCCGCCCAATTGCACTTTACCGACACCCAAAGCGGCCACGATTGGTATACCCAAGGCGATACCGCGATTACAGCGCTGAAAGACTTCGATGCCGTGATCATGCGTAAAGATCCGCCGTTTGATCAGCAGTATTTTTACGCCACTCAATTGTTTACGCTGGCCGAAGCGCAGGGTGCAAAAGTATTTAACCGTGGCCAGGCGCTGCGCGACTTTAATGAAAAACTGGCGATTTTAAAGTTTCCTCAGTTCACTGCCCCTACTTTGGTCAGCCAGCAAGAGTCCGATATCCGTGAATTTTTAGCTGAGCATGGCGATATTATTTTGAAGCCCCTCGATGGCATGGGCGGCGCAGGGATTTTCCGCCTTACAAAAACCGATCCGAATGTAGGCTCGATTATCGAAACGCTAACAGCCAATGGCACAGTTTCCATCATGGCGCAGCGCTATATTGCGGCGATTAAAGAAGGTGATAAGCGCATTCTGCTGATCGATGGCAAGCCAGTGGACTGGTGCCTAGCGCGCATTCCCAAGGCTGGCGAAACACGCGGTAATCTGGCGGCAGGCGGCAGCGGCGTAGCAAGGCCATTAACCGCCAGAGACAGAGAAATTGCCGAGGCACTTGGGCCACAACTGGCAGCCCTTGGCTTGCTGCTGGTGGGGCTGGATGTGATTGGCGAAAATCTCACCGAGGTGAATGTTACTAGCCCGACTTGCTTTACCGAAATCACTGCGCAATCTGGCATTAACGTTGCAGGATTATTTATTGATGCTTTAGAAAAGCACTCGGTAGAATGAAGCGCTTTGTCTTGCTTATGGCGGTACTACTGCTCAGCGCTTGCAGCAAGGCACCGCTTTATCAGCAAGAAAGCTATGTATTTGGTACGCGGGTACAGATCTCTATTTGGGGCTTACCCGAAGATGTAGCCCAAAAGCATGCGGCGGCGGTGTTCGCCGATTTAGATCGCATCCATACCCGCCTGCACCCCTGGCAGCCTTCCGAAATCACCCGGATTAACACCAGCTTTGCCAAGGGTGAAGCGGCTCTGATCGATACCGAAACCGCAGCGCTGCTTAAGCAAGCCAATAAGTATGCAGATCAGTCTGAGCAGCTGTTTAATCCAGCTATGGGCCACCTAGTTGAAGCTTGGGGCTTTCATAAAGACACTTATGCCGCTGTTTTACCCAAGAGCGAGACCATTGCCGATTTGCTCGCCAGCCAGCCAAGGATGAGCGATCTCACTTTTGACGCCACCACGGTTAGTAGCAGTAATCCGGCAGTGCAAATCGATACTGGCGGCTTTGCCAAAGGTTGGGCACTAGATAGAGCCGCAACGTATTTACGCAAATACCGGGTAAATAATGCGCTGATTAATATTGGCGGCAATGTATTGGCACTGGGCAAAAAAGATCAAACACCGTGGATTGTAGGCATACAACACCCCAGAGAGCCGCAGGCAATGGCAACGATTGCTTTACGGGACGGTGAAGCCATTGGCACATCGGGCGATTACCAGCGTTTTTTTGAAGTCGCAGGCAAACGCTACTCGCATTTAATCGACCCGCGCACTGGCCAGCCCGCCACAACCATGGAAGCGGCAACCGTGATTGCACCGCCAAGCTTGGAAGCAGGCGCAATCTCTGATGCAGCCACCAAGCCTATTTTTATTGATGGCATAGGAAATACACTACGTCATGCCAAGCGTTTTGGATTGCAAGATGTACTCATCGTAGGTAATGATGGCAGTGTCTATGTCACCGCAGATTTACAACGCCGTCTGACTTGGCTCAAACCGCCGGTGCATATTTACCGCTTACGTTAGCTAGCAAAAGCGGTATATTTATAGAACGATGCTTTCTTGTTAATTAATAACATCAAACTTACACCCGCTAAGGTAAATAAGGTATGGTTGGTATTATCATCGTGACACACGTGTCTTTAGGCGAAGCCTTAGTCTCGTGTGCTCAACATATTATGGCGCGGGAGCTGCCCAATTTGCTGCAACTATCAGTCAGCAAAGCGGATGAGCCCGACGAAGTGGTTCGGCGCGCCAGCGAAATGATTAATAAGCTGGACGATGGCTCTGGTGTGTTATTGCTCACAGATATTTACGGCGGTACGCCTTCTAATGTGGCCCAGCGTTTAGTTGTTGCTGGCAAGGTAGAAGCCATTGCAGGCGTTAACTTACCGATGCTAGTCAGAACGCTGAGCTATAGCCACCAAGCACTTGAAGTCGTCGTCAGCAAAGCAATTACAGGCGGTTTAGAGGGTGTTCTCTACATGCTGCCCAGCAGCGCTCAGGAATAAGTAATATGCCAATAAGTGAAGTAGAAATTGTTAACAAACTGGGCTTACATGCCCGTGCATCCAGCAAGCTCACCCAACTTGCCAGCCAGTTTCAATGCGAAGTCTGGCTAAGCCGCAATCAAAAGCGGGTTAATGCCAAATCGATCATGGGTGTGATGATGCTGGCAGCAGGCAAAGGCAGCAAAATTCTGCTAGAAACTGACAACGGCCCCGATGCGGATACCGCAATGGGCGCGATTTCAGCCCTGATTGCCGATAAATTTGGTGAAGGCGAATAAGCAGCCACTGTTGTCAAAATGCTTTAACTTTTAGCCACTTATAGATATATAAACAGTCGGTACTTTTATATATTTTAGCCGCCGGGGCTTAGCCCCGGCATCAAATGGCAAATACCGCGCAGCGCCATCGGGCGCTACGCAATATCACGAATAGGTCAGATCAGTTTTGTATTTAAAATAACGACCGCGATCACCGGCACGGTGGCATAAAAGGAAGGTTTATGAGCATTACGCTACAAGGGATTGGCATTGGGGGTGGGATTGCAATCGGGCAAGCTCACCTTATATCGCATGCCGATATCGAAATTGCTCACTATCAACTATCCGCCGCTGATATCCCCGCCGAACTGGCCCGCTTTGATGACGCCATCCGCGTTACCCGCAAATCCTTAGAAATGCTTTGGGGTAGTATCCCCGAAAATGCCCCAGCCGAGCTGGGTGCCTTTTTATCCCTACATATCATGCTGCTTAACGATCATATGCTCTCCAAAGAGCCGCGCAATTTGATCGAACAGCAGCATTGCAATGCCGAATGGGCGCTTAAGCTACAGCTTGAAGTGCTACTGGCACAATTTGATGAGATCGAAGACGAATACCTGCGCGAGCGCCGCACCGATGTAATTCAAGTGGTGGAGCGAGTATTTAAAACACTGGCTGGCCACGAAAACCACTCGCACCCGCTGGCCGAAATTGCCCCAAACTGTATTTTGGTGGCGCACGATCTTAGCCCCGCCGATATGGTGTTATTTAAAGACACCGAATACCTCGCATTTATTACCGATGTGGGCGGCCCCACCTCACACACCGCGATTTTAGCCCGCAGCTTAGATCTGCCATCGGTGCTGGCCCTGCGCCACGCCCGCGAGCTGATTCGTGAAGACGAGCTGATTATTGTCGATGGGATTAACGGCGTAGTCATCGTTGATCCTGATGAAATCATCCTTAAAGAATACCGCCACCGTCAACGCGATTGGCTCAAAAAACAAAAAGCGCTGCAAGATATCCGCACCAAACAGCCGATCACCAAAGACGGTGAAGTGATCGAACTGTTTGCCAATATTGAAGTGCCTGACGACTGTAAATTGTCGATCGAAAACGGCGCAACAGGCGTCGGCTTATTTCGCTCTGAATTCTTATTTTTATCCGAATCTGATTTACCCACCGAAGAAGAACAATTTCTCGCCTACAAGCAAGTTGCTGAGGCCATGAAAGGCCAGCCGGTGATTATCCGCACTGTCGATTTAGGCAAAGATAAAATCCCCAGATGGCAACAGGAACGTGAAACCCCTAATCCAGCGCTAGGCCTCACCGGTATTCGTCTCTGCATGGCCGAGCCGCAAATGTTCCGCACCCAGCTGCGTGCCCTATTGCGTGCGTCAGCCTATGGCAAGATCAAACTGCTGCTGCCCATGCTCTCTTATGTGGGTGAAGTACGACAAACACGTAAGCATCTGGAAGAAGCCAAGGCGCAACTCGCGGAGGCCGGTGTGGCTTTTGATGAAAATATCGAGCTAGGCGGCATGATTGAAGTGCCTGCGGCAGCGGTGCAGGTCGCCCAGTTTTTAGCCCACCTTGATTTTATTTCAATTGGCACCAACGATTTAATCCAGTACACGCTGGCTGTCGATCGCAACGACGATGCTGTTTCACACCTTTATGACCCGCTGCATCCCGCTGTGATTCAGCTGCTGCATCATGTTATCAGCACGGCAAATCGCATGGGCAAACCGGTATCGATGTGCGGAGAAATGGCAGGTGACCCAGCTCTTACCCGGCTGCTGCTGGGCCTTGGGCTAAGGCGCTTCTCTATGCTGCCGATTCAGCTGCTTAAAGTAAAACAAGAAATCCTAACCGGCGAAATGCACAGAATTACGCCACTGGTAGAGCAAATGCTAATTGCAGAAGACAGCCAGTGCCTGCGTGAGCTATTGCAGCAGTTGCATCAGAGCTAAGGCTTATTTTGTAGGGCGGGTGAAACCCGCCGTTCTTCGTAGCATTTCATGCCAAAATATGGCGTATTTCACCCCATGTGCGCTAACCAATTTTTTTTTCATTAGAAAACAGCGAAAAAACACAATAACCACGCTCTCTGCATAGGGCTTTAAAGCCCCCTTGAAACACGCCGGAGCGAGGAACGAGCCAATCCCGCCGCCGCCGACTCGATTGGACCGCAAAAGGAGCCTTCGTGTTTTTGGGGTTGTGCTTGGCTTCGTTTCTTGGCCACACAAGAAAGGAAGGTCCAGCAGGACGCCCGCACCTAAATCAACGTGCCGAAGGCACTAAAAAGATCTTTTTGATCTTTGCTTAGCGCATATGGGTTCACCCACCCTACAAAAGATGCAATGCATATCATTGACTTTAGTAATGCGCATAGGTGTTAGCGTTTAGCACCTAATACAAGCTTGCCTCACCCTCGGGGCGAGTTTTAAAGCGGCGGTGCAGCCAGTAGTATTGTGATGGATGCTCTCTCACCCGCTCTTCAATAAACGCATTCATCCTTGCCGTATCTGCCAGCACATCGTCACTAGGGAAGTTTTCCCATGCTGGGTAATAGCGGCAAACGAAACCCTCATTGGTCAACGTTGTCACCACGGGTACCACGCGCGCCTTGCCCATCAAAGCCAAGCGAGACAAACCCGGCACGGTGGCTGTTTGAACTCCAAAAAATGGTACAAACAGCGATTCTCGCGGGCCAAGATCCTGATCGGGCAAATAGTAAAAACACACGCCCTTCTTAATCGCCCGCAAAATACCACGGATGCCTTCGCTACGCTTTATTAAGAGTGGCTGATTAAAGCGACCACGCCCCCGCAAAAGCAGCAAATCAAAGGCATTATCATGCGCCGAGGAATACATCGTTGAGCCTTGATGATCCACCATATGCCGTGTACCACCGAAATCCAGTCCTAAAAAATGCGGTGCCAGCAGAATAATATTCTGGTCTTCTACCGCAATGAAATGCTCCAGCCCTTCGCGCCGAACTAGTTTTTCAATCTGCGCCTGCGAGCCAAACCATAATTTGCTATAGAGAAAAATACAGGTGCAAAACTCACGATAATGCTGCCTAAGCATCGCCTCATGCTGGCCAGCGGCCCACTCAGGAAAGCACAGCTTTAAATTAACCAGCCCGATTTTGCGGCGACTTTTTACTACGATATACAGCAAAGATCCCAACACCACCCCAAAGCCTCGTAACAGCCACTGTGGCAAGCAACTTAAACACCAAAATATAAACAGTAAAAAGCGATAAATCATAGCAACCTGAAAGATAAAAACAACACATCTGAAAGCAAAGCCAAGGAAAATTAAGCGGTATAAAGACGGCGTCTTTTGTAAGAAATAGTAGCCCTAATACAGTATTAGTGGGAATTCCGCCTTAGCAAAATCTTAAACCACAGAGAAAAACCCAAAGCAGCCTTAAGCGTTCTCTGTGGAACTCTGTGTCCTACTTTTACTCTGTGGTTTAAGATTTTGCATTGGGAATAAACCCACGGACCGGGACTACAAGGCATCACCCTCAGCTTCCCCATCAGGCAATGGTGCGCCAGCTGGGCGTTTATAACGGTTATAGCTCCATAAATACTGGCTTGGAGCACGGCGTATCATGGCTTCTACATTGCGGTTCAAAATCGTCGCATCGGCTTGCGCATCCCCTCCAAACGCCTCATCAAGCGGGGCAAAATGCATTTTAAAACCACGCCCCCAAGACAAACGCTCGGCAAAACACATCAAGATCACCGGCTGAGTCGATTTACTTAAGCGCGGCAACAGCGTCATCGTGTAAGCAAGCTTACCAAAGAATGGAGCCCAAGCCCCTTCACCCGCCCCAGGAGCCTGATCGGGAAGGATATAAATTGCTTGCTTCTCTTTTAAGGTACGCAGTAAGATCTTTACGCCACTGGCGTTCGCTGGTGCGGCACGGCCATTGGCACGGTTGCGGCCCGTCACCATCAGCGGCTCTAGCCATTTAAGTTTGGGTGGGCGATATAAAGCGGCCAGCACGCAAGGGATCTGTGTGCTTATATACACTCCACAGACTTCGATTCCACCAAGATGCGGGGAAACAAACATCATAGGCCGACCACTTTGCAAAGCCGCTTCAACGTGCTGCCAACCATCACGCTCCTTCACCCAGCGGCCAACCTGCTCAGGCGTTCTAAGCCACGCTGGTAAAAGTTCTAAGGCCCCCATGCCATGGGCGCTCACACTTAGGCGGTGCAATCGCTTATAATCTCCGCCATTTTGCGCAATACCCGACTGCTGCAAGTTGGCAGCCAAACGCTGTCTGTAGCGTGGCGATAACAGCCAAGCCAGCCAGCCAAGCAAGGCCCCAAGGCCATGAAATAGCCATAGGGGCAAGTAAGCAAAAGGTTTTAGCAGCAGCATCAGGTTTTTACGCATCCAAGGGCAGGCTTCGGATTCTACCGGCAAAATAGGCTGTTAAGCCCCTCTTTGACAGGGAAACAATTATGAAAGAATTCCTCTTTACCTCCGAATCAGTTTCTGAAGGGCATCCGGATAAGGTCGCCGACCAAATTTCCGATTCCATCCTTGACGCGATTCTGACGCAAGACAAGCATGCGCGTGTTGCTGCAGAAACACTGGTCAATACTGGCCTTGTGGTGCTGGCCGGTGAAATTACCACCCATGCCAATGTGGATTACATTCAAATCGCCCGCGATACCATCAAGCGTATCGGCTACGACCATAGCGATATCGGCTTCGATTACAAAACCTGCGCCGTGCTGGTGGCTTATGACAAGCAAAGCCCGGACATCGCTCAAGGCGTTAACGAAGGCCAGGGATTAGATTTAGACCAAGGCGCTGGCGATCAAGGCCTGATGTTTGGCTATGCTTGCGATGAAACACCACAGCTGATGCCGATGCCGATTTACTACTCGCACCGCCTGATGCAGCGCCAATCAGAAGTTCGCAAAGACGGCCGCCTACCTTGGCTACGTCCGGATGCCAAATCGCAAGTAACGGTTCGCTACGATAAAGACACCGGCATGGCGACAGGCATTGATACGATTGTGCTGTCTACCCAACACCACCCGGATGTCAGCCACGCTCAGCTTTCTGAAGCCGTGATTGAAGAAATCATCAAGCCAGTGATTCCACCAGAGTTATTAGTTGGCACTAAATACCTGATCAACCCGACAGGCCGTTTTGTGATCGGCGGCCCGATGGGTGATTGCGGTTTAACCGGCCGTAAAATCATTGTAGATACCTACGGCGGTGCAGCCCCACACGGTGGTGGCGCATTTTCGGGTAAAGACCCTTCCAAAGTAGACCGCTCAGCCGCTTATGCTGGCCGTTATGTGGCAAAGAATATCGTTGCTGCAGGGATTGCTAAGCAATGCCTGGTGCAAGTGTCCTACGCAATTGGCGTGGCGCAACCGGTATCGATCATGGTGGATACATGGGGCACAGGTAAATTGCCTGAGCACGAAATTGTTGAGCTGATTAAACAGCACTTCGATTTACGCCCGAAAGGCATTATCCAGATGCTGGATCTGCTGCGCCCGGTATACACACGTACTGCGGCTTATGGTCATTTCGGCCGTGAAGAGCCAGATTTCTCGTGGGAGCGTACTGATAAAGTTGAAGCTCTGCGCGCGGCGGCGGGGCTGTAACTCCGGGAATGGCGGTGTAGCCCCATGGTGCTGTTAGCGCACAAGAATCAGACTTCTCAATGGGAGAAGCACTGATAAAGTTGAAGCTCTGCGCGCAGCGGCTGGGCTGTAAATACTGCATCAATGCTGGATCACTCCAGCCTGATAAAAAACGGGGAAGCCAAAGCTTCCCCGTTTTTTTATGCCTGTTGCAATTATCTTTTACTACGGCGACGCATCATCAAACCAACTAATCCCAAACCCATCAGCGCATAGGTTTCTGGCTCTGGCACTGGTGTAGTTAAATTGCCCTTAAATGGCTCGTAACCTAATTCCAAATTACTTTCTAAGGAATTAGCAACCAAAGTACCTTCAACGTGTGCTTGGCCGTAAATCGCTGCCTGTGGCGCTAAAATGCTACCCCAGACAAAGGTATTAACCGACAGTTTTGTTGCCGTTGGCAAATTAAACAAGATATTACCGCGCATCGCTTCCATCTGGCCTAACTGGCCGCCCGCTAAAACAATATCGCTAAAACTGCCTGTATAATTAATAATAACCGTTGCATCTTTTTTAATGTCGGTTAATTTTAGATTTAAAAATTCACTGGCTTTTAAATTAAATACCTGACGATCAGATTTATTATCGCCCTTTAAAGTAAACCCGCCATTTTCATTAATTACCTGACCGTTACTTTTATCAGCGGCAAGGCTTTTAGATAGGGCCGTTAAATCTTTTTTGGCTTTATCAAAATCCACTACAGAGCTGATCTTAGAACCTGCACGCAAATCAGCCCAACCACTCTTATTAACGATCTTGCCACCCACAACGCCGTAGCCGTCTTTAAAAGCACCCAGCTCTTGCTTTACATCCGGGCCATGGTTTGCATTGCTGTCTACTTTTGTTTTCGAGCCATTGTAGATATCCAGCTGCTTATCGACCATATTTCCCCTTACTACCAAGGAAGGCCCTTTTTCGCCATAAGCATTGCGATAGCCAATCGTATTTAAAGTCGCTGCCGTTAGATTACCGCCAACAGCCAGCTTACCCTCTACATCATTACCACCATTTACATTTGAGAAGAAAAAACCACTGTATTCATTAGCAATTCCTAAATTAGAAATTGCTGCTGATGCGGGTTGAGCAAATGCTAATATGGCAGCAGAAATCAAAGTAAAACGAGCAATCATCGCATACCCCTCTTTTGTGATTAATGCAAAAGAGGGGATTATGACGAGTTCATTCAAGCCTAGGGTTTTAATTTAGTAATCTGCCAGAAATAATAGATAAACATTTCAGAGTACAAAGGCATATTTGCTACTAAATTGTTTTCTGGCAAGCCGTCCTGACACAAGCAAACACAAGGCCTTGGCTAATTAAAAACACCTACGTAAAACACACTACAAATAATTTTACGGGCTACTTATTTATGAAAAAAAAACGGTTGTTCTGTTAAAAAAACCCAACAAATAATCTTTTGCTTATTTATTCAAAAATGACCAAGATCTGAGCTGCGCCAAAATAACACCAAAAAGCACCAGCCCCCCGCCCAGCAAATGAAAGCCCTGAATCTTCTCGCCTAAGCTCACCGTTGCAAGCACGGCCGTAAAGAGCGGTAATAGATTCATAAATACGGCCGTACGATCTGCGCCAAGGCGGTGCACACCCTGCATCCAGCAATAGGCAGCGATCAAAGATGAAGCAATCCCGGCAAACAACACCAAACCGACACCTTGTGCTGGAATCGCCATCGTTTGTGCACTAAACGCCACCGGAATCAAAATCACCACCGCCAGCACTATCTGAACATACAAATTATGCCAATGGCTAAATGGCAAAGCCCAGCGGCGCAATAAAATACCGTACAGCGCGTAAGCCACAGTGCCGATCAGCATCAAGGCGTCGCCATGATTAATCCCGCTCAATAACAAACTAGCAGGATGCCCCTGGCCCAATAAATACAAGACGCCACAAAGCGAGCAAAAAACGCCTAAGGCCGCCGCAACACTTGGCTTGGTTTTCGTCATCAAAGCATTCAGCAGCAAAGATGAGAGCGGAACCAAAGAAGTAATCACACCCATATTGGTGGCCGTAGTGCTATGTGCTGCGTAATAGGCGATGCATTGAAACAACACCATACCTAGCAGTGCCAACACTAGAAATTTACCCAAATAGGGGCGAATGGCGAGTCGTTGCTGCCAGACTGCTTTCAGGCAAAAAGGCGTGAGCACTAAGGCGGCTAAAAACCAGCGATAAAAAGAAATGGCAGCAGGATCGAGCACGCCCGCTGCGGCTTTGGAAACCACGGTATTGGTGGCCCAGATCATGACCGCCAGCAGGGGAAAAAGAATAGGCATAAAGCTTGTCTTTCTAAAATGATGAATTGCCACTAGTATAATCCTGTCTTTTTTAATGCAAGTACGCCAAAACAGACATTCCATATTTAGAAACAGACAAGTTTAAGTAAATCATAAAATGCCCAACACCTACTTTGCCGCCGATTTAGCCCTGCCAGCGCCAAATCCTCTGTATTTACGCTATCAACAGATGCAAGCTGACACTCAATACAACAGCCATCAACATCCCTGGGGGCAGTTGAGCTGGATTAGCCTAGGAGTTATGGACCTTGAGTTAGAGCAGCAGCACCTGATTGCACCCGCCAATTACTTAACATGGGTGCCCGCAGACACCCCGCATTCTGCCTATGTACGCCAGGCGCTCAATTACACATCCATCTATGTTTCAGCCCACTTAGCCCGGCTACTCCCAAAGGAAGCTTGCCTGCTCACCAGCACCCCGCTAATCAGCGCTTTAATTAGCGACTTTGGCCAGCGGCAGCTCGGCCATATGCAAGATACAAGTGATCAAAATCAAGCAGAACTGCTGATTACCCGGCTCAGCCAGTGTAAATGCGCACCCAATTTCTTGCCCGGCAGCAGAGACACGCTGATCGCGCCCATTTTAAAAGCGCTGCAAGCTGAGCCAGACAATGCCCTGAGCTTAAGCAGCTGGGCCAGAGCCGTGCATAGCACCGAGCGCACGCTGGCCCGGCGTTTTCAGAGTGAGCTAGGCATGAGCTTTGGACAATGCCGCAATCGCATCCGTGTTTTACAAGCGCTGGCGTGGTTAAAAGAAGACAAAACGATTCAAGAGATTGCCTGGCGGCTTGGCTATAGCACGCCATCGGCTTTTATTGCCATGTTTAAACAATTAATCGGCTTTTCACCGGAGCGCTACCGGCAGCAAATGCAAGAAAGCCGCTCTTAGTTTTAATGCATAAAAATAAGCTTAGTCTGCAATCAAAAGCGCTCACCTTTCTAATTCTCCCATTACATTTATTACAAGCATGCGAAAGCTTGATGAATCCATGCAATCGACATCAATCAAAAATCACATCGCCATTTGTAATTAATGCAGAAATAGGATAAAAACGAGACTCAAGCGCTCATCGCCTGAATATAAATAAAAAGAAGGGATGCTCACAGATGACGATGATTCACCTCGCTGCAAGCCTAGCCTTGCTGTGGCTGCATTTGGCTGGCCTCACCTTAGTGCTGGGCCAGTACTTACCCTATGCCATCGCCAGAGCATCGGGCGTGCTATTGATTACGCTGCTGATGTTTTTTATTGAGCATTTTATTGGCTTAGGTAATCTCAATGGTCTTTGGCCCATCACGGCGATTCTTGCCGCAGCATCTCTTTATTTATTTAAACAGGAAGCACGCAGTAGCCGTTTTAAAGCCGCCGAAATCGCTTTTCTATTGGCGCTAGCCTATGGGCTAATTTGGAAGTTTATATTCCCTGCGATTTATCCAACATCGGAGCGAGTCACCGATCTTTATTTTATGGCCAATTATTATTCAGGCAGCGTTTTACCACCGCCCGATCATTGGTTTGCAGGTCATCGCTTTGATTTCTATTACGCCTTTCAGCACTACGCCGCTGCGCTGATGGGCAGGCTGTTTGGCTGGGATATTGGTTTTACCTATAACATCGCTTTTGCGCTCTTAATGGCACTGGGCCTCAGCCTTGCTTGGGAGTTTGCCACACGTTTTGTCGCCAGCCGCTTGCATCGCCTAGTGCTGATTCTTGCCCTCGCCCTCGGTGGCACGGGTGTTTCACCGCTGTTAAATTTATTTGTCACCCCCACCAGCGATAGCCCGATCAGCTGGCAAGCTAATGATGAAATGTGGGCTAGTGCACGTTTTATTGGCAGCTACGATGCGCGAGTTAATACTGATTTAGGCCGGCAACTCTTTCCCCTGCTCACCCCTGAAACTAAACCAACGCCTGATTTTGAAGCGCGGGATTTGCCGCTAGAAAACTTTGGCTATCAGTTTTTCCTCGGCGATTACCATCCGCCGCTCGGTGGCTTCTTTCTGCTGTTTTTAGCACTGGCACTGATCGCATGGCTAGAGCAAAAACGTAGCGATCAGCCCGATGAAATCCTCCATGCCCGCTTTGCCCAAAGCCTGCTCGCACTCACGCTGCCGGTAATGCTCATCACCAATACATGGATCACCCCCATGCTAGCCGTACTGCTATTTACTTGGGCGCTCTGGCGGCATTACGGCAAAAACCCACCTGCTTGGGGCGCTATTTTTGCAGGCGGCACACTCGGATTTTTGCTGATTTACCCTTTCTTAGCTGGCTTTGCCAGCCAAGCGATCGGCACGCCGATCCGGCTAGTGCACAACATTGATCGCACACCGATTGCCCAATTTATCCTGCTACTCTGGCCGCTATTAGCGCTGTTTGCACTGGCCCTCACCGAAAAACGCCAGCGCCCGCTGGCCATTGCCCTCGTCATCGCCTTTGCCATCATGCTGCTCTTGGGCGAATTTATCTTTGTCGATGACCCAAGCGTGGGCAAATTCGAGCGCACCAATACCACCATGAAATGGTGGGGCTGGATGTGGAGCGGGGCGCTTCTGGCGGCAGGGGCAATGGCCTTAGGCTCTGGCCGCCGCTGGGTGCGCAACGCTGCCGCCGCTGTTTTGCTGCTCACTTGCAGCTACACCATCAATACCACGCAATATATCTGGCATACCCCAAAAGGAGATCTGGGCAAGCTCGCTGGCACGCATTGGTTTAGCAATGATGCGCCGGTGAAAGACACCATTCAATATCTGAGCCAAGCGCCAAAGGGCATCGTGCTAGAAAACTGGCTGGGTGATGCTTACACAAATCAAACGTTATTCTCACTCTATGCCCAGCAGCCTTCTTTACTCGGCTGGCCTAATCATGTCAGCTTGTGGCATGGTGCACCTCAGGAAGTCTGGCTGCTTAATCAGCAAATTAAAGATTTTTACCTAGACAGCCTCCCCAGCCCGCTAGCTTGGCTGAAGCAAAACAAAGTTCAGTACGTGGTATGGGGCAGGCCGGAAAACACGTCACCCGCGTGGCAAACGATTAATGCAGCCATTGCCGCAGAGTACGACTGGCGACCTTTCCTAGAAACCTCCGATACCCGCATGGGGCTTTGGATCAAAAGACAAAAATAATAATGAGCTGGCATAAGCACGGCCCATATCACCGAGGATGACGAGATGCTACTGTCGATTGTCGTGCCCTGTTACAACGAAGAAGCCGTCATTGCAGAAACGCTGAAGCGCCTCTCTGCCTTTAGCCGTGAGGTAAATGGCTTAGATATTGAGTTTATTTTTGTCGACGATGGCAGCAAAGATGCCACGCGCAGCATCTTAAAACAGCACGCTGCGCACGATCATCGTATTCGTTTGATTGGTTTTTCACGCAATTTTGGCCATCAAATTGCAGTGACCGCAGGTGTTGATGCCGCTCGGGGCGATGCAGTGGTGCTCATCGACGCCGATTTGCAAGACCCGCCCGAAGCCATCCACGGCATGATAGAAAAATGGCAGGCAGGCTTTGACGTGGTTTACGGCACCCGCACCGATAGGCCCGGCGAATCAGCATTTAAACGCGCCACCGCCAAAGGCTTTTACCGCCTGCTCAATCGCCTGTCTGATGTGCCAATCCCACTGGATACCGGCGATTTCCGCCTGATGAGCCGCCCCGTGATCGACACACTACGGGCCATGCCCGAGCGCGATCGCTTTGTGCGCGGCATGGTCAGCTGGGCAGGTTTCAAACAAATTGCACTGCCTTATCAGCGCGCCAAACGCTTTGCTGGGGAAAGCAAATATCCACTGTCTAAGATGATCCGCTTTGCCAGCGATGGCATTATGTCTTTCTCTGCCAAGCCTTTGCAGCTAGCCATGGCGATGGGAATGGGTACGTCTTTGCTGGCGCTCATCGGAATTTTTTATGCACTGTTTTTACGCATCTTTACCAATATCTGGGTAGAAGGCTGGACGGCCTTAATGATTGCGGTGCTGTTCTTAGGCGGGGTTCAACTGATTTGCGTCGGTATTTTAGGCGAGTACATTGGCCGTATTTACAAAGAATCTAAGCAAAGGCCGCTGTACGTTGTACAGGAATATTGTGGCTTTAACGATGAAATCGCTTTCTCACGCAGCCCCGTAGTCGATAGAAAATAATCGATTGATCGCCATAAGCAGCAAATGGCGGGTTTTAGCCGCTCCTTTTAAAGAATTTCTATGAAACGTCATATCCGCAGCATTATTGGTCTTATCATCGCCATTTTTTTAATTGGGCTTATTTTTCAGAAAACCGATGGCATTCAGCTGATTGCTGCGATGAAAAGCAGTAACCCGCTTTGGCTACTGGCTGGTTTAATCATTTTTTCGATCGGGCTGGTCGGCCGCGCAGCCCGCTGGAGCAGCATGCTGCGCACCAGCAGCCCAAACGCCACACCACGCGCCTGCCTGCAGCCTTTTTTAAGCAGCCTGGCGCTCAATAATATTCTGCCTTTTCGTGCAGGCGATCTAGCCCGCACTTTTGCATTTAATAAGGAGCTCGGCACAGGCCCAGGCCAGGTACTTGCCTCTTTATTAGTAGAAAGGCTGCTCGATTTAGCCAGCTTGCTCTTGTTTCTGGCGCTTGGCTTATGGGCTTTTGACATACACAGCCTGCCCACCTTTGGCAAAGTAGGGGCAAGTGGTGCCGCGCTCATCGCCCTGATTATTTTTGTATTCCTAGCTTTCCCCCGTTGCTTACAAATTTTTATTAATGCCTGCCTGCGCCTCATTCACAAACTAGCGCCCAATAGTGGCAATCATTTGGCCGATGAAGTGGCAGACGCCATCAAGCTACTGGCAACTCTTGGCGGGCGACGCATTCTGCCGCTGATTGCCATAAGCCTGATCGTTTGGGGATTAGAAGGACTTACATTCTGGTGTGTAGCGCAAAGTGTGCCGGGGCTAATAAATAGTGCGGGCGCATGGTTTGCCCTGCCGCTGGCCACACTGGCAACGCTTATCCCAAGCACTCCCGGTTATGTGGGCACCTTTGATTACTTTGCCATCCTTGCCATGAAACTAACAAATAATGACAGCGTGCCCGCTGCCGCCTTTGCCTTGATTGCCCACTTACTGATCTGGCTTCCCCCCACCTTGGTCGGCGGAATATGGCTATTAATTTCCCGGAAGAAATCATGAAGGAATACACCATCGCTGATGAGTTTACTCAATCAGAAATGATCACCGCCGCTTGCCTTTCAGTCATTCATAGCCGTTTGCTTTCCCGGAGAAATAAATGACGACCCAGCACACTCAAGTCGCCATCATTGGTGCAGGTTTTACCGGGCTGGCTGCCGCTTATGAATTAGGTAAAGCGGGAGTTAGTGTCACCATTATCGAAGCCGAGGCCAATATCGGCGGCCTTGCTGCTGCCTTTGATATTGGAGATAAAGCGGAAAAACTAGATCGCTTTTATCACCACTGGTTTACCAATGATTTAGAAGTGATGCAGCTGATTACTGAGCTGAACCTTTGCGATAAAGTAAAAATAAACCCCAGCAATACCGGCATGTATTACGCCAACCAGTTTTTTAAGCTCTCCACCCCTTGGGATTTACTTAAATTTAAACCGCTGGCTTTTCCTGACCGAATCCGCCTTGGGCTACTGGCTCTAAAAGCCCGCAAAGTAGAAAACTGGCAGGAGCTAGAAAACAAAACCGCCGCAGAATGGCTCACCGAGCTGGGCGGTGCAAATGTGTATCGTATCGTTTGGGAACCATTATTACGCGGTAAATTTGGCGCAGTAGCCGAGCAAATTTCTGCCGTTTGGTTCTGGAATAAACTCAAACTACGCGGCGGCAGCAGGGGTAAAAGCGGAGAAGAGCGGCTGGCCTATTTTAAAGGCGGCTTTGTTGCCTTAGTCGACGCGCTGGCCGCCAAAGTTAAACGCTTGGGTGGTGAAATTCAAACCAGCAACCCCGTATTATCCATCCAGCCCGAAGGCAATAGCTGGCGAATTAAAACCGCAGGGGGCGATATTCTGGCAGACCGGGTGATCTCTACCCCTGCCCTGCCCTTACTGGCACAAATGATTGAAGACTGGGCCAGCCCGGAATACTTAGCCAAACTCAACCGGATTAACTATCTAGCCAATGTCTGCCTTGTGCTGGAGCTGGATCACTCGTTGTCTGACACCTATTGGCTCAATGTAAACGATCCTAGCTTTCCCTTTGTGGGCGTGATTGAGCACACCAACTTTCAGAGCATTAAAAATTACGATGGCAAACACATCGTTTACTTATCCAAATATCTGCCGCATACCGATGCGCTGTATTTAATGAGCGATGACGAGCTGCTCGCCTTTGCCCTGCCTCACTTAAAACGCATGTTCCCCAAATTTGAAGATGCATGGATCAAAAAACACCACGTTTGGCATGCCCGCTGGGCGCAACCTGTGGTTGAAAAACACTATAGCCAGCTGATTCCTGCCTGCGAAAGCCCTAAACGCGGCCTGTTTTTAGCTTCCATGGCGCAAATTTACCCAGAAGACCGGGGCACCAATTACGCCATCCGCGAGGGGCGAAGAATGGGCAGGCATTTAAGTGATTTGATTCAACCTTGATATAAATGACCGAGGGGATGCCGTAAAACCCAGACATTGAAACACGGAGAAAAACGAGGCTTTATAGATTGTGTGCCTTGCTTTTTCCTCATAAGAAATAAAAAATTTGTAGGATGGGCACACGGTTTTATCGTGCCCACCCTACATTTGAGACCAAGGCTAGCTGAAAAATATTGCTAAGCAGATACCTTTTTAGTCTCCTTGAAGTCGAGACGTAAAAAAGCCCCAAATGGGGCTTTTTTCAATCGGACATCCAATTCATTAGCCAAATAACTTACCCTTCAGCATATCTAGGCCTGCGGATAAAACATTATTGCCTTCCGGCACTTCGCCATTAGGGGTGAGCTTATCCACCAGTTGCGGCAAGTATTCTGAAATTTTTCCGGCAGCTTCCGTTGGATCAATCCCCAGCTTCTCTGCAACCGAAGCCACTGCATCGCTACCCAGCACCGCTTGAATTTGCTCGCCGCTCACTGGCAAATTCTCCCCGCTACCCACCCAAGATTGAACAAGCTCGGATAAACCACCATTTTGAAACTTCTCTACCAAACCAGAAATGCCGCCTTGCTGCTCCAACACGCCAGACAAAGATTGCACCAAGCCTTCTGGCAATTCTTTCCCACCCAAAAGCTGCCCAGCTAATTGATCTAAAAGTCCCATACGGTTTGCTCCTAGCAAGATGTGTGAATGGCTATTCTGCCCTAAAAATACATCATTTGTTCAAACGGCAAAGGCGACAATAAAGACATGGGCATACTGAATCAGAATTAAGCTTCATACATTGTATTAATCCCACACATTAAGCCTCAATCATCAAAAAAATGCTCCAAAACACAACACTCACTCCATCTGTCGGCTCAGCTTTTTTACAGCACCGTTGTCGTGGCATGGCAGAACATGGGACAATTTGCTTATCTATTTTTTATTGCATTGCCAAGGATTTAGCATCATGGCCCTAATCATTACCGATGAATGTATCAATTGCGACGTCTGCGAGCCAGAATGCCCAAACAGCGCAATCAGCCAAGGCGATGAAATCTATGTCATCGATCCTAATCTCTGTACCGAATGTGTTGGCCATTATGATGAGCCACAATGCCAGCAAGTGTGCCCGGTTGACTGTATACCGCTAGACCCTGAGCACAAGGAAACCAAAGAAGAACTGCATCAAAAATACCTGATCATCAGCGCTTAAGGCCTTAAACAGCGAAGTGCATTGCGCCATTTAGAAATAAAAAACAAAGCAATATGCTTCGCCCACTGTCGTTAGAAGTACCTTTTTTACCTCCACCCAAGCCGTCATAAGGCTCTGGGCCTCTTTGCCCGCTATCCCATTCCAGAGAATATTCTAATGAATCACCGCATTCTTTTTGTTGAAGATGATGCTGAACTGGCGGAACTGGTTGGTAGTTATTTACGCTCGTTTGAATTTAATATTGAAGTCTTGCCTGATGGCAGTGGCTTAGTTGAGGCGGTACGTAATAATCCGCCCTCGCTGGTGCTGCTCGATATTATGCTGCCCGGCAAAGATGGCCTGACCCTGTGCCGGGAATTACGCGAGTTCTGGACTGGCCCTGTGATCTTGCTCACTTCGCTCAATAGCGATATGAACCAGATTTTAGGTTTTGAAATTGGCGCCACCGATTATGTGGTGAAAACCACACCCCCTTCAGTGCTGCTCGCCCGGATTCGTGCTCATCTGCGCAAAACAGCAGGCGGTACGCCCATCGTATCCTGTGCCGCCCCCGCGCCCGATCGCTCCACACTTAATTTTGGCCAGCTTTTAGTAGATTTGCGTAATCGCACCGCCAGCTATCGCGGCGAAGCATTGGGCTTATCAACTGGAGATTTTGATTTGCTCTGGGCTTTAGCCAGCCAGGCCGGAGATATTTTATCGCGCGATCACTTATTAAAAGTATTACGCGGGATTGAATACGATGGCATGGATAGGAGCATCGACGTGGCGATTTCCCGTTTACGTAAAAAGCTGGACGACGATCCTAACGAGCCGCGCAAAATTAAAACCATACGCCACAAAGGCTATTTATTTGCGACCGATATTTGGTGGCAGGAATAAGCCTTTCAGCCATCAGGGATCAAGCTCGCCTTGATCCCTGCACCCTCACGATCTGACAGCTAAATATGCGCCAACTCTTTTTACGTTTTTATCTCACCGTTGTGGTTTGCTTTTTAGCCTCGTCCCTCGTTATTGGTGCGCTGTATAAAAACCTGCTCGAACGCAGCAATGAGCATTACCTCTCTGATATTTTCAAAACCACGATCAGTGTGATTGAGTCTGCACTTGGCGATTTACCCTCGTCTATTTGGCACGATGAAGTAAAGCGCCTTAAAAATAAACTCCCCCTACCGGTAGAAATTGAAACGCTGAGCACTTACACACTCAGCCCGGCAAATCAGCAAGCGCTGGTTAATGGCGATATTATTTTTTTGCAGAATCAAGACGTTTACCTGCACCGTATTCCCGATACGGGCCTGATGGTTGTTCTTGGCCCTGTGCCTTATTTACAAAGATTAGATAATTTCGCCTGGGCCGATTTAGTGGCCCTGCTGCTAATGTGTGCAGCATTAGGCCTGCCTACCTGGCTATGGCTACGCCCGCTATGGCGTGATCTGCAACATATGGCAAGGCAAAGCCGCCAGTTGGGGGAAGGAGACTTCAGCACTCGCGTTACCTTGCATGAAGGCTCTACGCTTAATTCGCTCGGCGTAACCTTTAATCGAATGGCGCACGATGTAGAAGAGCTCACCGCCAGCCGCAAGGCCCTGATTGATGCGGTATCGCATGATTTGCGTACACCACTGGCACGACTGCGTTATCGACTGGAAGCGATTAAAAGCGGGGCAGAAAGCGGCCAGCAAATTATTGCCATTGAACGAGATCTAGGCCAGATCGATGAGCTAATCGAAGAATGGCTCACTATGTCTACCCTGGATAAACCACACCTCAATTTAGAAACACAGCCCATCGAAATATTGCCTTGGCTCAAACGCCAAATCAGTGAATTTAGTAGCCAAGGCAATATCACGCCCGACTTAATTAATCTTTTACCCGGAAAAACGCCTTTTCTTGAGGCCGATAGCCATTACCTCACTCGGGCACTTGCCAATTTAATGGGCAATGCAAGGCGCTATGGTGGTACAGAAATAGTGCTAACGATCGAGTGGGAAAACGGCATCGCCAAACTGCATGTCGATGATAATGGCCAGGGCATCCCTGAATCTGAGCGCCAGCGCCTGCTACAACCCTTTGAGCGCTTAGAAGTCAGCCGTAATCGCCAAACTGGCGGCTTTGGCCTAGGGCTAGCCATCGTTTCTATGATTATGCGCGGACATAAGGGCGCGGCCTTAATTAACGATGCTCCCTTAGGTGGCGCTCGCGTGACATTATGCTGGCCCACTCCACTCAAAGATGGCAGGTTGGCACTGAAGTAAGATCAAGCCTTTGGCCAATACGTACATAGCGTTACAGACTGCTACCAAGGGCTTATCGAGTTTTAAAGAGGAAGTGTTGATAATCCATTCCATAGCAACACTAATCAAATACTCCCTCAAGGAATAAACAAATGAACAAGCTTCTTGCCGTATTGCTCGCTACAGTTTTCGTTTCAGCTACTTCATTCGCTGCTGACACTACTGCTTCTACCGCTTCTACTGTTAAAGCAGTTAAAGTAGAAAAGCACGCTAAGAAAGCAAAAGTAGCTCCAGCATCTGCTGCTTCTACAGTACAAAAGGCTCAAGCTAAGAAAGTAGCTGCTTCTGCTGCTTCTACAGTACAAAAGGCTCAAGCTAAGAAAGTAGCTGCTTCTGCTGCTTCTACAGTTCAAAAAGCTCAAGCTAAGAAAGCAGCTGCTTCTGCTGCTTCTACAGTTCAAAAAGCACAAGCTAAGAAAGTAGCTGCATCTGCTGCTTCTACAGTTCAAAAAGCTCAAGCTAAGAAAGTAGCTGCTTCTGCTGCTTCTACAGTTCAAAAAGCACAAGCTAAGAAAGCAGCTGCATCTGCTGCTTCTACAGTACAAAAAGCTCAAGCTAAGAAAGTAGCCGCTTCTGCTGCTTCTACAGTTCAAAAAGCACAAGCTAAGAAAGCAGCTGCATCTGCTGCTTCTACAGTACAAAAAGCTCAAGCTAAGAAAGTAGCCGCTTCTGCTGCTTCTACAGTTCAAAAAGCACAAGCTAAGAAAGCAGCTGCATCTGCTGCTTCTACAGTACAAAAAGCTCAAGCTAAGAAAGTAGCCGCTTCTGCTGCTTCTGCTGCTAAGTAATCGCATTCGCTGTGCCAAAAACGGGGACTTCGGTCCCCGTTTTTGTTGTTTATAAAGATACCTTTGGATAAGGAACCTAAGCGTAGATTGCTTATCCAAATCTGTCTTACTCTCCTATCCCCTATGCAATAAGCGGGATAACTCACTACTGAAAACAAATTATGAAATACGCACTTACCTTCCTTGCCTTAATCCTTTCTGCCAGCAGCTTTGCCCAAACCAGTAAGGAAAACAAGGCCCTGTTTTTTGGGCAAGATGATCGCGTTTTTATTAAAGCGCCCTATGCTCAGCCTTTTGCTGCCATTGGACAACTCGAAACAGCCGCAGCAAGCACTTGCACCGCCACCTTAGTGGCTCCCGATTTAGCGATTACCGCCGCCCATTGCTTTTTAATGGAAGCAAAAAAACTGGATGCGGGTCGCTGGTTTAAAGCGGGCTTTCATAAAGGTGAGTATCAAGCTCGCTATCAAGTACTATCGCAATCATTTCACCCGCGCTTTCAAAAAGGCTTGGTTTACAAAGGCGAAGATGTTTATATCCAGGATTCTGCCGCAGCCTATGACATTGCGTGGTTAAAACTGAAGCTAGTTGACGGAAAAGCCCCAACGCCCTTGCCCTTATTTAGCGGCAATAAAGCGGAATTAAAAGCCATTATTGCGGCCAATAAATCCTTAGTGACCCAAGCCGGCTTTGCCGAAGACCACGATAGCGAGCTGACTGCGCATCAGGATTGCAAAATCACCCGCTTACGCTCGAACAATACAATTTATCATCGTTGCGACACTTTAGCGGGGGATTCAGGCTCACCCATTTGGCTCAATAGTGAAGCAGGCCCCTTGATTATTGCGGTGCAAAGCTCTGCTCCGGATTGGTTTAATCGTAAAAAAGCCGATAACGTCGGTGTAACAGTCTTGCAACTACCGCCTAAACCCTGATAATTACAACTCAAAGGCGAAAAGGTAGAGAAATGGATATCAAAGCTTATATGCAGCAAGTGGGTCGCCAGGCCCGTGCGGCCAGTCGGCACATGGCAAAAGCCGATACGCAGACCAAAAATCAGGCATTAAATGCAATTGCCGATGCGCTGCTGCGCGATGCGGATGCTTTGCTTGCAGCCAATAATCTCGATATGGAACAAGCCAAGCAAGATGGCCTAGAGCCTGCCATGCTTGATCGCCTGCTCCTTACACCTAAGACCATTGAAAGCATGGCCGATGGCCTGCGTCAGATTGCCAGCCTGCCCGACCCTGTTGGCGAGATGAGCGATTTCAAATTTCGCCCTTCCGGCATCCAGCTCGGCAAAATGCGTGTGCCTTTGGGTGTGATTGGCATTATTTACGAAGCCCGCCCAAATGTGACAGCAGACGCAGCGGGCCTCTGTATTAAATCAGGCAATGCCACCATTTTACGCGGCGGCCGCGAAGCCTTTTATTGCAATCAGGCCATCGCGCTCTGTGTAAGCGAAGGCTTAAAAGTAGCGGGCTTACCGACCACTGCAGTGCAAATTATTGAAACGCCTGATCGCGCTGCCGTAGGCGAGCTGATCACCATGAGCGAATTTGTCGATGTGATCGTACCACGTGGCGGCAAGGGTCTGATTGCCCGAATTGCCGCGGACGCGCGCATTCCAGTCATCAAGCATTTAGACGGCATTTGCCATGTCTATATCGATGACGAAGCCGATCCGGTTAAAGCGATTGCCATTAGCGATAACGCCAAAACGCATCGTTATGGCACATGCAACACCATGGAAACGCTGCTGGTTCACGAAACCGTTGCCGAGCTGATTTTGCCACCGCTGGCCGAAATCTATGCCGCGAAAGGTGTTGAGCTACGCGGCTGCGCAAAAACGCTGGCCGTGCTGCCACAAATCAATACCGCGACAGAAGAAGACTGGGCTACCGAATACCTCGCGCCTATTTTATCTATCAAAATAGTCAGCGATTTAGACGAGGCAATCGAGCATATTAATACCTGGGGCAGCCATCATACCGATGCAATCATCACTGAAAACTACACAAAATCACGGCAATTTTTGCGTGAAGTAGATTCATCCAGCGTGATGGTGAATGCCTCTACCCGCTTTGCCGATGGCTTTGAATATGGCTTAGGTGCAGAAATTGGCATTTCCACTGATAAAATTCATGCTCGCGGCCCGGTTGGCTTAAATGGCTTAACCAGCGAAAAATGGATTGTTTTTGGCAACGGCGAAATCCGTAGCTAATGCAGCAGGCGCTGGGCATTTACGGCGGCACTTTTAACCCGGTGCACTTTGGACATTTAGCCTTAGCTCGTGCCTTACGAGATACCTTTGCTTTAAGCGAAGTCCGGCTCATTCCAACGGGTGTACCACCACACCGCACACCAGACGTAAGCGCTACGCAACGCCTGGAATGGCTCAAGCTTTCTTTAATTGGTGAGAAAAATCTAATTGCCGATGAAAGAGAAGTAAAAAAAGGGAAGGTCAGCTTTACTTTTGACACCCTGACAGAATTACAACAGGAACAACCGCATAGCCTGTTAGTCTGGCTGATAGGTGGCGATTCATTCGCTCATCTGCCAAGCTGGTATCGATGGCAAGAACTGTTGGAAATGGGGCATTTAGTGGTAGCCAATCGCCCCGGTTTTGACAAACTCCCCGCAGACATAGCAGGGGAATTTGCCAAACGATATGTAGAAGCGTCCCCGCAAGCCTTGGCTCGGGGTAAAATCAGCGTATTACCTACGCCGCTGATGCCCGTTTCTTCAACGACCGTACGTGAGAAGCTTGCACGCGGTGAGGATGTAAGCAATCTAAGCCCGATTGCCGCAATACTGCAGCAATCGAGTCTTTACTCTAAAAACACTTAATGTGCTAAAAACACCTGATGTGTTTTTATATTTTGAAATACTGCTTTGTTGAATTACTTATCAGGCAGCACAGCTATTGCGGCCGCTTTGCAATAGCCACTTTTTACTTTGGAAACACATAACAATGGCAATGAACGAATACACTCAAGCAATGCGCGCACTTGCAATGACCGCACTGGAAGACATCAAGGGCAAAGATATTATTGACCTAGACACCACTGAACTAACCGATCTGTTTGATTGCATGATTGTTTGTACAGGTGACTCAAACCGCCAGGTTCGCGCATTAGCGAATAATGTAGCCGTTGATCTAAAAGCCAAGGGCTATGAAATCATGAGCACCGAAGGCCACGAATCCGGTGAATGGGTACTGGTTGATGCAGGTTCACTGGTTGTGCATGTAATGCTGCCACCTGTTCGTGATTACTATGATCTGGAACAACTCTGGGGTGGTCAAAAACCAACATTCAGCCCGCTTGGCAAGCCTTGGAGCGCCGTATAAGGAAGTTCTGCTACCTTAGATTCTTAAGGTAGCAAAGTAAGCAGAGACCCACTTAATGAGTATTTTATCGCTATCGCGCAACTATCGCGTAGCACTACGCAGTTTCGTAGTGGGGCTTCTGCTCACAGCCGGCTTACAAGCATGGCTTAATTTTCAACACCAAGGCCACGCCCAAGCCCAGCTCGCTCATCTTGCTCGCGACTATGCCGAGCGAATTGAATTTAAACTAGATGCAGAAATCAACATTCTGCGCGGCATACAAAATGCCTTTATTGCCAATCCCAATCTTAATAAAAAAACCTTTTCTACTATTTTAAAACAGCAAAATATTCAAGGCCGCTTCCCTGATTTTGTTTCTGTCCATTTTATCAGGGAAATAAAAACAGCTGATTTAGAAAGATATATTGCACAACGCAAACTTGACGACCCCGGCTTTAGCGTTAGCCTAAACAGCCCTCGCCCCGTATATCAGATTGTTGATTATGTGTTTCCTGAAAGTGCACCTTTGTACGAGCCAGCAGGCACTGATATTAGCTCGCAAACCAGTAATTTAATCGCCATTGAATACGCGCGTGATCAAGGGCGTGGTGTGGCCTCTCCTGCTTACCCGCTCAATGGCTATAAAAATAACCCTCTTGGTTTTGTTATTCATTTTCCGATTTATACACCGAATAAACCAATCACCAATCAAAAGGAAAGACGAGCCGCCTTTGTGGGATCTGTGGGTGCTATTTTTACAATTGAGAAAACGGTTACATGGTTAGGCAAAGATATAGAAAAAAACATACGCCTGCAATTGCAAGATACCGGGGCAACATCAGGCTTAAATGAGCAGAAAAAAAGCCAGATCATCTACCCACATAAGAATAAAACACATCTTGCGCCAAATAATGAATTAACGGCGAATGCCTTAATTCAGTTTCCGGGTCGGCAATGGCGTCTTAGCCTCTATGCCCCAGTGAGTGCATTTCCTCAGCCCAACCTGTTAAATTATCTGCTATGGATTTTAGGTATTTCTCTTTCTGCTTTTATTGCAATACTATTGCAACGCCAAAGAAACAGCCGCGAATCAGCATTAGATTTAGCAGAACAAATCACTCAGGATTTACGTAAGAATGAGCAACACTATCAGCAAATGGCCCAGCTTACCGAGGAATCACACGATTTAATTATCAGCCGTGATTTACAAGGGAAAATTATCTACGCCAATCGGGCTGCACGCATCTATTTTGCAGATAGCACCCCTATTTTATTAGGCAAAAACAAGCCACTATTACTTTCTGCCGAACTGGCGATTAATGAAACGCCCATTTTGCAAGAATGCCAGCATAGCAATGCAGAAGGTGAATTGCATTTTTTCGAGCTTACTTTATTCCCGCTTTATAATCAGGAAGAGAAACACGTAGGCTCGGCTATGTTTGCCCACGATATTACCCAGCATAAAGAATTATTTATAGAGTTACAAAAAAGCCGAGAGCGCTTTGCCTCATTGGTAGAGATGTCGGCGGATTGGTATTGGGAACAGGATAAAGATTGCCGGTTCACGCAAGTTTCGCCCGGCTTTTTTAAGCAGCATGCGATAAACCGTAAATCGATTATTGGCCATCAACGTTGGGATTTAAGTGACGGGCGCTTATCCAGCGAAGAATGGCGCGTACATAAAGCGCAGCTTGATGCCCATAAAAGCTTTCATGATTTTATTTATACCATGCAAGCAGGTCCAGGCAGCCTCATTATCCGCACCTCAGGTCAGCCGTATTTTAATGAGCAAGGGGAGTTTCTTGGCTATCGCGGAATAGGGCATGACATTACCGCCAGCAGAAATAATGAACAAGCCGCTCAGCTAGAGCAGCAAAGAATTGCTTCAATATTAAATACCATGGCCGATGGTGTCATTACCCTCGCTTTAAATGGGGATATTGAATTTATGAATCCAGCGGCCATTCATTTACTCAATTGCCGAACGGCCACAACCATAGGCAAACATATTGATCATATTTACCGTGTTATTTCTGCAGAAGAACACACGCCGCTGGCTTCGCTGCTATCAATCGCACTCAGTGCAGTAGAAACCACCCCCGCCCCCAGAGAAGTGCTACTCCTGAACGCGCGCAGCCATTCTATGCTGATTTATGAATCGCTGATTCATTTGAAAAACAGTAAAGGAACGCTCACTGGGCTGGCTTTGATTTTCCACGCAATTCACCGTAAATAGACACCCATTCAAAAGCTCTCCGGCAAAGTATGCTGACAAAGGCCGTGCAATACGGCAAGGAGGCATGCCGCCACTGGGGAATTTTTGCGTAAACATCATGGCAAGGTGACTGAAACCAATAAGCCCCCTTGCGGATGGTTGCTCAGCTCCAGCTTTCCACCATGAGCCTGCACAATATTTTGCGCAATGCCCAGCCCAAGCCCCATGCCCTGCTGATTGCTATTTCTGCCATGCTCCAAGCGTGTATAAGGCTGAAACAGCGTTGGCAACGCCTCAACAGGCACACCGGGGCCATCATCATGCAGGGTAATACAAACCCCGACGCCCTCCACAGGACTTGCCGCAATACGCGCCCTTTTGCCGTAAAACAAAGCATTATCCAACAGGTTCACTAAGGCACGGCGCAAAGCCAGCGGCTTGGCGCTCACTTTTAAACCACAGGGCTGATACACCACATCATGCCCGGCCAACATTGCATCCCTTACCATGCGGCCAATCAGTTGGTCCAGAGCCAGCTCAGTATGGTTTTCATGGATATCGGTGTCTTTTACGCTTTGCAAAGCGCCTTTCACCATCATATCCAGCTCGTCTAAATCCTCCTGAAATGCCTGGCCCGCTTCTTCATCATCGAGTAATTCTGCACGTAATTTCAGCCGGGTAATCGGCGTGCGCAAATCGTGCGATATCGAGGCAAACAGGCGTTCCCTATCCTCCAAATAAAGCTGTATTCGTTCCCGCATCGCAGTAAACGCACGCGCGGTGCGCACAAACTCTCGGCTGCCTGTTTCTGGCAAAGTGGGCGATTCGCCCTTGCCAAAAGCGACCGCCGCTTCGGATAGCGCGGCAAGGGGCTGGGTAATCCAGCTCACCACCAAAATCGACAGCAACAATACAGTAGCAAGGGTTAAGCCCTGCAAAAGCAAGCGATCAAACGGCAATGGATTGCCATTGTCTAAAAAATAGGGATCGGGCATTAAGGTAGCTAAATACAGCCAGCCCCCCGGCTCGATCTCAGCCTGAATCACCAGCACAGGTGCGGGGCGAGGCTTAATCAGCAGGGTGTGCTGTACCCATTCTTCAGGTAAATCGGCGACCGTTACGCCCTCATCCGACACGACCAAGCCATCGGGCATAGCAAAGCCAATCCGCACATCCGATAGCCTTGGCAAATCATGACTAAAGGTCACCCGCACCATATCCAGCACCGCTTTAGAAAGCGCCGATTCAGGGATATCTTGGATCTCGACGGGGGCACGATTGACACTGACAAAAAAACGGGTGCCGCCCATATCACGCAATTGTTCGATCAGGATGGGGCGATAATTCGGCGGCAAACTTTGGAAAAAACGCACCGCACTAGCGGCCCCCGCGCCAATATGCTGAGCAGCCGCACCCACTTCTAGCGCGGCTTTAGTTTTAAGCTGATTGGCCCATAGCCAGTTACCAATCAGCATGGTGGTCAGCACCCCGAGCACCATGACGAGGGATAAACGCCCCAGTAAAGAAGGCGGCATCAAACGCCGCGCCCAAGGGCTAAGGCGCATGGCTACTGGTTACCTGCGCAGAAAACACATAGCCCGCACCCCTAACGGTTTTAATCAACTCAGGCTGTTTGCCGTCATCGTGTAGGCGCTGGCGCAAGCGGCTGATTTGCACATCTAATGATCGGTCGAGCGGCCCCACATCTCGGCCACGGGTTTGCTCGGCGAGGATATTTCTATCCAAGATCTGCCCGGAATGCTCGGCAAAGTATTTAAGCAGCTGAAAATCCAATCCGGTCAGCACCACACTCACCCCCGCCGGGTCGATCAGGCTGCGCTCGACGGTATCCAGGCAAAAACCAAGAAAATGGTAGTAACGTGGTGCAATGGCGTTATCCAAGCCACTACGGCGATGAATCGCCTTGATACGAGCCAGTAACTCGCGCGGATTATAAGGCTTGGCAATATAGTCGTCCGCACCCAGCTCCAGCCCCACAATTCGATCAGTTTCATCCGAATTAGCGGTCAGCATAATAATGGCCACATTCGATTGCCGCCTTACCGCCTGGCAAAGCGCAAAACCATCGGTGTCGGGCAGCATCACATCCAAGATCACCAAGCTCAACTCTTCCTGATAGCGGGCAAATTCCGCCAGAAAACTAGCACCATCGTGGGCCAAGTAAACCTCATACTGGTTTTTTTCCAGATAGGTTTTAAGCAGGGTGCGGGTTTTTTGATCGTCATCGACCACTAAAATTTTACGACTCATGGGTGGCCTTTTAACTTGGTGAGTGTTTTATGTATCAGGTAACGCAACTACTCAGCTTGCGAACAAAACCCAAATCTTGAACCACGGAGGGCACAGAGAACACAGAGTTTCACGGAAGAAAACCAAGAAAAATGATCGTTTTTTTCGTGGATACCTGCTTTACTTTTAGCGCAAATTGCTTAAGATTTGGTTCTTATTAACGTCCCATTTCCGAAGCGCCGTCATTCCCGCGTGCCTTTGGCGGGAATCCAGCGGCACAACTGGATAGCCGATAAAAACACTCGAGGATGACGGCTTGTCATATCGGGAAGTTATTTCTAGCCATATCCTTGCCAGTTATCTAAATTTGCGCAAAAGCCATCTAATCTAAGAAAAGCACCATTCAAAATGGTTTTCTCCGTGAAACGCTGTGCCCTCCGTGTTCTCCGTGGTTCAAGATTTGGGTTTTCGCCACTTATCATTTTGCTAATCAAATATCTTTTTCCCCTGCCCCTAATGCACGGACGATTCCTGCCATACGGCGTTGTGCCTCGCTGGTCGGCATTTGGGTATCGGTAAAGTAGCGGTGAACCTGCGCCACGATGGCGTCTTTTAAGGCTTCGTCTGATGCCATTCTATGGGTAAGACTAGGCGCTTGCACCATGCCGCCTTTTACAAACGTTTGCCATGAAGAGCGGGAGCAGCTATCCATCAGGCGAATATCGGCATCGCGCCGCACGGGCACCGATCCTTTGATCCGGTTATACCCTGCTTGCACGGAAGCGGAAACAATCAGCTGAGCGAGCTTTTCCTGCGCCTCCTGCCGCGAGTAATTACCCGCAAACATCACCAGCGTATCGATGCTATAGAGATGCATATCCGTCGTTCCCGGCACTGCCACACAGCCAAAAGCCACATCAGTAACCAAGCCCCATGCGTTTAGTTCACCCTTTACCCAGTCCCCCATCATCATCATGGCAGCTTCATCTTTTGCCAGCATTTTAGCGGTCTGTGTCCAGGATTTCTCAGCCACAGGATCAGGCATATAACGGCGCAAAGCGCGTAGCCGCTCTAAGGCACGGGCGAGGCGCGGATCAAAAAAAGCATTGGCACGGCGACGCACAAACAGATCACGATAATAGGCAGGGCCCCCTTCACTCAGCACCAAGCTTTCAAACAGGGTAGCCAGCTGCCAAGGCTCGCCGCTTTGCGCGAGCGGGATAAAGCCAGCACGTTTTATTTTATCCGCTGCCCGCTCAAACTCAGGCCAGTTTTGCGGCGGCAAAAGCCCCAGTCGCTTGAATATCTTCTGGTTATAAAACAAGGTATTGATGCGATGCACGCCTAGTGGCGCAGCGATCACATGGCCACGTAGCCGAACCGACGCATAGGGCGTGGGCAAGATCGAAGATCCCCATTTGGCTTGTTTAGCCACACCATCTAGCTCTAAGAGCAAACCCAAATCACCCCACTCGGCAATAGCAGGGCCAATAAGCTGAGCGGCTTGCGGCGCTTTATCTAATAAAACGCGGCTTTTAAGCACCTTCATCGCCCCCAAACCAGATCCGCCAGGAATCGCCGCATCTTTCCAGGCCAAGCCTTCTTTTTCTAAGCGCTCTACCAAAAAATCAGCAGCACGACGCTCTGATGCAGAAGTCCACCAGTGCAGCACTTCCAGGCTTTCGGCCTGCGCAGACGCAGCCATCAGCATCAAAAGTGCACATAACATCGCTTTGTTGAATGCAATCAGCAAAATCTCGAACCTATATCAAGGGTGCTGCGGACTATAACGTAAGCTATCTTGCTTATTTGTAAAAAAATGTTGCTGAGGCAAATATTTTTATCCGGCCACTCAGGCAAAGAATAGGCTTATCCATATTGAGCAAAAACAAATAAACACATTATTTGCACGTAAACAAATGTAACAATCCAGCCTATCAAAAACAACATATTAATCATAAAAATCAAACACTTAAACAAACAAAGGCAATATAAAAAATGACTTACATGTCACCTTCTCAAGGATGCTATTGTGATTTCGCCGCGACTAAAGCGTACAAAAAAATAGCGCTGAATGCGGTCAACCCTGAGGAGAGTCACCACAATGAGTACACTTGCACGAAGCGCCATCTTGGCCGCCTTACTCGCAGCCGGTACAGCACAGGCTGGCACACTGACCATCGAATCATGGCGCGTTGATGATAAAGCGCTATGGGAAGAAGTGCTATTACCTGCATTCAATAAAAAGAACCCTAGCATTCAGATTAAATTTGCTCCGACTACCCCTACAGAATATGACTCTAGCCTGACTGCGCGTCTCGCTGGTGGCACAGCGGGTGATCTGATTACTTGTCGCCCATTTGACGTATCTCTTGCCAATTATAAGAAAGGCAGCTTAGAAAAACTTGATGGCAAAGCAGGCATGGAAAACTTCCCAGCGTCCGCCAAAGTGGCATGGCAAACAGATGATGGCAAAGATGCTTTCTGTATGCCTATGGCTTCTGTGATTCACGGCTTTTTCTACAACAAAAAAATCTTTAAAGAATTAGGTCTAAATCCACCTAAGACGGCTGATGAATTTCTAAAAGTCAGCGAAGCCATCAAAAAAGGCGGCAAATACACGCCTATCGCTCTGGGCACTGCGGATCAATGGGAAGCCAATCAAATTGTTTTCACTAGCGTTGGTGCTCCTTACTGGAAAGGCGAGGCTGGCCGTAAAGCCTTGATTTCAGGCAAAGCCAAATTCACCGATCCACAATTTGTGGCCGCTTGG